>DASZJU010000330.1:0-15256 GCA_035947815.1 Reyranella sp. | reverse complement strand
TGGATGCGATTGGAGATGTCGATCGTGTCGGAGGTCGCCGAGAAGCGCGGCGCGCTCACGGCTTCGACCATGGTCATGTCGAAATCGAGCGCGTTCAGCACGACATGCAGCACCCCCATGGCGATCTGTGTCGCGCCCGGTGCGCCGATGATGAGGTGCGGCTTGCCTTCCCTGAAGACGATCGAGGGCACGACCGAGCTGAAGCGGGCCTTGCCCGGCGCGATCGATCCTGCGCGGCCCGGCCGCGGGTCGAACACGCCCATGCAGCCGTTGTACATGAAGCCCAGGCCCGGCGTGACGACGCCCGACGGCATGCCGAGCGAATGGGTCATCGAGAAGCAGTTGCCGTCCTTGTCGAGGACGGAGATGTGCGTGGTATCCTTGGAGATCGTCCCCGAATTGAAGCGCGGTACCTGGGCCTTCACGCCGCGCACGATCTCGCCGGCCATCTGCTTGGCATAGGCTTTCGAGGTCAACTGATCGACCGGCACGGTCACGAATTTCGGATCGCCGACATGGGCGTCCTTGTCGATGGTCGCGCGCTTCATCGCCTCGCTGACGATGCGGACATATTCCGTCGAATTGTGCTCCAGGCCGCGAAGCTCGAAATTCTCGAGAATGTTCAGCATCTCGAGCAGCATCACACCGCCGCCCGGCGGCTGGTTGGTCGAGACCTTGTAGCCGCGATAGTCGCCCCACAGTGGCGGATTCCTGACCGGCTTCCACGCTAGAAGGTCGTCGATCGAGAGCAGCGCCTCGTTCTTCTTCATGTCCTCGGCGATCGCTCGCGCGATCTCGCCCGAGTAGAAGACATCGGCGCCGCCCTTGGCGATGGCGCGCAAGGTCTGGCCGTAGTCGCGATTGACGACACGATCGCCTACCTTCTTGGGCGTCCCGTCGGGCCGGCAATAGAGCGCGCGGGCGGCCTGGGTGAAGCCGGTGCGCTCATGATTGGGCGCACGACCGAAGGCGCCGTCGTCGGACCACCAGTAGTGAACGTGCGGCCGCACCGTCCAGCCGCTTTCCGCCCAGGCGATGGCCGGCTCGACGATGCGCGACCACGGCAGGCTGCCGTGCTCCTGGTGCGCCCCGTAGTACATCTTGAGGTTGGCCGGCGCGCAGATCGACTTGTAGCCGATGTCGTTCAGCCTGCCCTTCAGGATGAAGCCGTAGCCGTCGCGCGCCTCGCTCTCGATCAGGTTGGCCCACATGTCGGGCCGGGCGCCGAGCGGCGCCGGTGCATGGGCGTCGATGTAGCCGTGGAACTTCTTGCCCGGCATGTAGATGCCGCAACTACCGAACCCGGCGATGCCGCACATCAGCGGATCGACCACGCCCTGCACCAGCGCGCAGGCGATGCCGGCATCGACCGCATTGCCGCCCTCGCGCAACACATCGGCGCCCGCCTCGGTCGGCTCAGGCTGCGGGGCGACGATCATGGCCTTCTTCGGGTAGCGCACGTTTGTTTCCTCCCAAGACTGTCATCCTGAGCGCAGCGAAGGATCTCATCGCCGCTTACCACGGGCATGAGATCCTTCGCTGCGCTCAGGATGACAACATCGACTCAATCCCACCCATTCCTCTTGCGCAACACGGCCGTCGCCGGCGCCAGCGCGAGGCCCTTGGCCTGCAGGCCGGGCAGCCATTCGCCGAGCGCCTGCAGGGTCGCCTCGTGGGGATGGCCGATCGCCACGACGAAGCCCTGGCGGCGCGCCACGGCCTCCGTCTCGGCGAGCTTGCGCCGCACCGACTCGAGCGACTCGTCGTCGTCTAAAAAGACATGGCGCACGATCGAGGGCACGCCCATCTCCTGCGCGAGCTGATCGCCGACCGACTGCGCCGTGGTCCGCGAATCGAGGAACATCAGCCCGCGGCCCTTGAACTGGCGCAGCACCGTCTCCATGCCCGGCCGGAAGGTGGTGAAGCGGCTGCCCATGTGGTTGTTGACGCCGACATAGCCGTCGAAGCTGTCGAGCGCCGCCGTCGTGCGCTGGCGCAGCTCGGCGTCGCTGAGCGATACCAGGAGCGCATTGGGGCCGGGATCGGCGCGGCCGGTGGGCTCCATCGGCAGATGCAGCAAGAGCTCATGGCCCCTCGCCCGCGCGGCGCGCGCCTGGTCGCGCAGATCCTTGGCGTAAGGCAGGAACGACAGGGTGAGCGGGCCCGGCAGGTCCCAGGCGCGCTTCGAGCGCGGCCGGTCTATGCCGACATCGTCGATCACGACCGCGACCAGCGGCCGGCTGTTGAGGTCGGCGAACGGCACGGCGTTCTTGCGCCAGGTCTCCGCGCCAGGATTTTGTGAACTGGAGGCCGCGGCGGCGAGCTGCTGCGGTTTGGCGGCTCGCGGTTTCTCGTCGAGGTTGGGGCGCGGCTGGCCCGGTTCTGAATCGGTGTATTTCGGCAGGCCGGGAAGGTCTTCGATGCGCGCGTATTTCGCCGCCGGTTCGGCAGGCGTGTTGCGCTTCATCTCCTCCAGGGTGTCGCGCGCCAGCCGATCGCGGTCACCCGACTCGAGCCGCTCGGCGATCCAATAGCCGCCGAACAGGCTGGCGATGAACAGCAGCACCAAACCACCGATGATCGCGTGCCAGCGACGGGCGTCGATCCATGTGACAACGCCATTAAAGCGTCGCTGCAGCCGGTCGCGCAGCGTCGGAGCCGCTTTCGGACTCTTTCTGTTCGCCTTCCTGCTTCTGTTCTTCCTCGACGCCATCTGAGCTTTCAGCCTTAACGCCTTGGCTGGCCGCCTTTCTTTTGCCTCAGTTCAGAGCGGCCGACAAAACAAAAGTTACAAAGGGAATTGGCGTTACAGCGAGGCCATGGGCTTCACAACACGAATGTCGAATTCGCCCGAGCGTCCGCTTTCGCGCACAAAGCCCAATCGCTTGGCGAGATCGAGCATCTTGTCGTTCTCGCGCAGCACATGGCCGATCACACGCGTGACGCCGCGCGCCTTGGCATAGTGCAGCACGTGTTCCAAGAGCAGTCGGCCGTAGCCGTGGCCCTGGCGACCCGAGGCCACGACCAAGGCAAACTCCGCCTGCTCGAAGTCGGGATCGGCGGCGAGCCGCCCGACGCCCAGCAGTTCCTTGCCGTCGAGCAGCAGGAACGCCATCTCGCGGTCGTAGTCGATCTGGGTCAGCCGCGCGGCCATCTCGTGGCTGAGCTCGCGCAGCGGCCCGAAGAACCGCATGCGCACATCTTCCGGCGTCATTCTCTTGGTGAAAGCCTGAAGCAGCGGCTCGTCGTCGGGCCGGATCGGTCGAATGAACAGCCGCTCGCCGCGATGCACGATCTCGGTTTCGAGCTCGACGGGATAGGGCCGGATGGCAAAGCGTGCCCCGCGCTCCCGCCCCGCCGGCGCGGCGATCACGATGCGCGCGTCGAGCGCGATGACGCCGTCGGCGTCGGCCAGCAGCGGGTTGATGTCGAGCTCGGCGATCTCGCCCACGTCGGCGATGAGCTGCGACAGCCGCACCATCGCGTCGCAGACGGCGCCGCGCGCGGCCGGCGGCCGATCGCGATAGCCGCGCAGCAGGCGATCGACCCGCGTGCGGCTGAGCGCATCCTCGGCCAGTACCGGGTCGAGTGGCGGCAACGCCAGCGCCTTGTCGTCGATCACCTCGGCCGCCACGCCGCCGTGGCCGACCAGCAGGATCGGCCCGAACACCGGATCCTCGGCCGCACCCAGGATGAGCTCGACCGCATACGGCCGCTTGATCATCGGCTGGACCACGAAGCCATCGATGTGCGCGCCGGGCGCCACGTTGCAGACTTTCACGGTCATGGCGCACACGGCGTCGGCGACCGCCTGCTCCGAGCCGAGGTCGAGCTCGACGCCGCCCACGTCGGTCTTGTGGGTGATCTCGCGCGACAGGACCTTTACCGCAACGGGAAAGCCGATCCGCGTCGCCGCTGCCGCGGCTTCGGCGGCGTCGAGCACGACCTCGGTCGGCACGACGGGAATGCCGTAGGCCGCCAGCACGCGCTTGGCCTCCGGCTCGGTCAGGATCTCGCGCCTGTCGGCCAGCGCGCCTTGCACGATAGCCCGCACCAGGTGGGTGTCCGATCGCGTCTCCGGCACCGAGGGCGGGGTGCGCTGCAGGGCGCGCTGGCCGCGGCGATACTGCACGATGTGCATGAAGCCGCGCACGGCGCGCAGCGGCGTGTCGTAGGCCGGGATGCCGGCGTCGTGCAGCACCGTGCGCCCGGCCTGCGCTTCCGGTCCGCCGATCCAGCAGCCGATCAGCGGCACCACCTTGGCACCCGGCGCAGCCGCCACGGCGCGCGCCGCTTCGACCGGCGAGGTGAGCGCCGTCGGCACGTTCATCGCCAGCACCGCGCCGACGCCGCGATCGTCGGCCAGCGCATCGACCGCCGCCGCGTAGCGCGCGCCGTCGGCGTCGCCCGCGATGTCGACCGGATTGGCATGCGACCAGGCACGCGGCATCTGCTTGTCGAGCTGCGCGACCGTGCGCGGCAGCAGCGTCGCGAGCTCGCCGCCCTCGTCCATCAAGAGATCGGTGGCGATGATGCCGACCCCGCCGCCGTTGGTCAGGATGGCCAGCCGCTCGTTGCGCGGCGTGATGGCGTGCCCCAGCGTCTCGGCGGCGTCGAACAGCTCGCCCAGCCCGGTCACGCGCACGAGACCGGCGCGCGCGAAGGCGGCGTCATAGACCGCGGCCGAGCCCGCCATCGAGCCGGTATGCGACGCCGCGGCCTTGGCCGCCGCGGCATGACGGCCCGCCTTCAGCACGATGACCGGCTTCAGCCGCGCCACGCTGCGCGCCGCCGACATGAACTTGCGCGCCTGGGTGATGCCTTCGACATACATCAGGACGGCGCGCGTCTCATAGTCGCGCGCCAGCATGTCCAAAACATCGCCGAAATCGACGTCGGTCATGTCGCCCATGGAAATCAGGTGCGAGAAGCCGATGTTCTGTGCCGCCCCCCAGTCGGCGAGGCCGGCCAGCACAGCGCCCGACTGCGCCACCGCGGCGAGGCGCCCGGCCTTGAGCCCACCCGGCCCGAAGCTTGCGTTGAGACCGATCCGCGGCACGGCGTAGCCGATGCAGTTGGGCCCCACGACCCGCAGCAGATGCGGCCGCGCGGCGCGCAGGATGCGCTTGCGCCAGCGCGCGTTGTCCTCGCGCGCCGTGGCGCCGTCGCCTGCACCGGCGGTGATGACGACGGCGCACTTGGTGCCGCGCTCGCCCAGCTCGAGGATCAGGCGCGGCACCGTCGCGGCCGGCGTCATGATGACTGCGAGATCCGCGGGCTGGGGCAGTTCGGCCAGGCTCTTCAGCACCGGACGGCCCTCGATCGTGCCGCCCTTGACGTTGACCAGATGGATGTCGCCCTGGAAGCCGCCGGTCAGCAGGTTGCGCGTGACCGCCGCACCGACCGAGCCCGGGCGCGCGCTGGCGCCGATCGCGACAACCGACCGCGGGATCATCATCTTGTCGAGGTTGCGGATGGACATGGCGCTAGAAGAGCGCCGGACCATTCATCAGCGCAAGACCCGAAACGATCACGAAGGCCGCCGCCACGCGGCGTTGGCCGAACGGCTCGCCCAGCAGCAGGGTGCCGATCAGGGCGCCAAACAACACGGATGTTTCACGCAGCGCCGCGATGTGTGCCATCGGCCCCAGCACCAGGGCATAGATCGCAATTCCGTAACCGACATTGGCGATGACGCCGCCGATCACGCCGCGCCACCAGGTGCGCCGCAGATGGGCCCACACCGTGTTGGGCCGCAAGACGATGGCCAGCACCAGCAGCCACGGCCCTTCCACCACACAGAGCCAGGCGATGTAGGACAGGCGATGCTGGAATGTCGGCCCGGCGCTGCGCACGCCCAGCCCGTCGGCGATGATGTAGGCCGCGATCGTGAAGCCCGTCAGCACGGCGAACAAGGTGGCCAGGCCATGCCGGCTGCCCGGCCGCGGCACGACGTTGCGCAGCGGCATGGCGAGCGCGATCAGGCCGAAGCTCAGCAGCAGCACGCCCACGATGTCCTGCGTCCGCAGATGCTCGCCGATGAAGCGGCCCGACACCAGCGCCACCAGGAGTGGCCCCAGCCCGCGCGCGATCGGATAGGTATGACTCAGATCGCCGTAGGAATAGGCCTTTAGCAGGAACGTGTAATAGAGGACGTGGATCAGCACCGAGGAGGCGAGGTATTTCCATGCCGCCGGCTCGATCCAGGGCAGGAACGGCACGGCGCAGAGACCCATCACGGTGCCGGTGGTCATGATCACGCCGAAGGTTGCCAGCCGGTCCGACTGGTCGGACTTCAGGATGGCGTTCCACGAGGCGTGCATGAGGGCTGCCGCCAGCAGCAGCCCGACGATAAGGGGTTCGACGACCATTCAGCCGGCTTTCAGCGCCTAAGCGCAGAGGGGTCCGGCCGATGTAACTTTTACGTCTTCTTTGTGCAATAAAAACGCTATGACGTGTTCGCGGGCCCGAGAAGCTTAGAGCGGCATGAAAACCGACGGACCGTTCATGAGTACGAGCCCCGCGACGATCGCGAATGCCGCAGCCACGCGTTGGGCGCCGAATCGCTCATGCAACAGCAGCGTGCCAATCAAGGCACCAAACAGCACCGATGTTTCACGCAGCGCCGCGACATGCGCCATCGGCCCCAATGCCAGGGCGTAGATCGCAACGGCGCAACTGACATTGGAGGCCACGCCGCCGACCACGCCGCGCCACCAATTGTTGCGTAGATGCGACCACACCAGGGCGGGCCGCAACCAGATCGCCAGCAACAGCAGCCATGGCCCGTCCAGCACGTAGAGCCAGGCGACGTAGGCCAGCCGATGCTGCAACGTCGGGCCGGCGCTGCGCACGCCCAGCCCGTCGACGATGATGTGGGCGGCGATGGTGACGCCGGTCAGCACCGCGAACAGCGTGGCAAGGCCATGGCGGCATGGCACAGAGCCCCAACACCACACCCATGGCCGTGATGACCCCGAAGGTCACCAGCCGATCCGACCGATCGGACTTCAGCACGGCGTTCCACGAGGCGTGCATCAGCGCTGCCAGGAGCAGCAGCCCGATGATCAGCGGGTCAAGGACCATTCAGCCGGCTTTCGGTGCAGAAGCGCAGAGTGGTCCAACCGGTATAACTTTCGCGTCCACGTTGCGCAACGCGGCCGCTTCCGGCTCCGATTGATCGATAACGACGACAGCTTTGCCTACAATCCCGACCATACGCCGCCGTCCGGGGCAGAGTTCAACGGAGGAAGACATGATGCGCTGCGACGTTCTGATCGTCGGCGCTGGACCGACCGGCCTGGTTCTGGCGCTCTGGCTGACCAAGCTCGGGATCAAGGTGCGAATCATCGACAAAACCGCCGAGCCCGGCACGACTTCCCGCGCCCTCGCCGTTCATGCTCGGACCCTCGAACTTTATCGTCAGCTCGATCTCGCCGATTTCGTGCTCGCTCACGGCCACAAGGTTCCCGCTGTCTGCTTTTGGATCAAAGGCGATCGGCGCGCGCGCGTCTCGTTCGAGGAGGTCGGCGCCGATCTGACGCCCTACTCTTTCCTGCAAATCTTTCCCCAGGACGAGCATGAGCGGCTGTTGATTGCGAGGCTGGACGCGATGGGCGTCTCGGTTGAGCGGCGAACGGAACTCCTCGGTTATGGCGATGACGGCGGGCGCATCACGGCACACCTGCGTGCAAGCGATGGCCAAGACGAGCATTGCGAAGCCGCCTACATCGCCGGCTGCGACGGCGCTCATTCCATCGTGCGACAGGCGATGGGCGCGGGCTTTCCGGGCGCCGCCTATCGCCAGCTTTTCTATGTCGCGGATGTCGAGGCGTCCGGACCGGCGATAGACGGCGAACTGCACGCCGATCTCGACGAGGCCGACTTCCTCGCCGTGTTTCCCCTTGCCGGCGAGGGGCGCGCGCGCTTGATCGGGACGGTGCGAGACGAACGCGCCGATCACGCCGATACGCTCAAATTCGAGGATGTCAGCAGCCGGATAATCGACAACCTCAAGGTCAAGATCGAAAAGGTAAACTGGTTCTCGACCTACCGTGTCCATCACCGCGTGGCGGAGCATTTCCGCAACGGACGCGCCTTCCTGCTGGGCGACTCGGCGCATATCCATAGCCCTGCCGGCGGCCAGGGCATGAACACCGGCATCGGCGACGCGATCAATCTCGCCTGGAAGTTGAAGGCCGTCCTTGCCGACGGTGCGCCAGACAAGCTGCTCGACAGCTACGAGGCCGAGCGCATTGCCTTCGCGCGCCGCCTGGTCAAGACGACGGATCGGGTATTCACGCTGGCGACTGCCGAGGGAAGGCTCGCTGACATCGTTCGCATGCGCATCGTACCAGCGGTAATCCCGGTCTTGGCGAAATTCGATGCCTGGCGCGAGTGGATGTTCCGGACGGTATCGCAGGTCATGCTGAACTATCGTCATGGTCCCCTGAGCGAAGGCGAAGCGGGCGATGTCCATGGCGGCGACCGCCTGCCGTGGGTCGCCGTCGAGGGAGTGGATAATTACCATCCGCTGGTGGCGATGACCTGGCAGCTCCATGTCTATGGCACCGCGTCTGCGCAGTTGTCGGCGTGGTGCCGGGAACACGATATGCCGCTGCATGTTTTCGAATGGCGACCGCAGCATGGCGAGGCAGGCCTCGCCAGAAACGCGCTCTATCTGCTGCGGCCGGATACTTATGTCGCCCTTGCCGACAAATCGGGCGCGGCCGATGCCGTGCAGCGCTATTTCGACGAGCGCGGAATCTGCCTTGAAAAGGCCGGCACAAAAAGTTGATATGCGACGGCGCTGCCAAGCAATCAGCAGGACAAATGTGAGATGCTGCTCCTGATCGATAATTACGACAGCTTCACCTACAACCTCGTCCACTTCCTGGGCGACCTGGGTGCGCGATGTGTCGTGCATCGCAACGACCAGATCACGGTCGACGAGGCGATGGCGCTCAGGCCCGCCGGCATCGTGCTGTCGCCTGGTCCGTGCACGCCCAACGAAGCCGGCATCTGCATGGATCTCGTCCGGGCCGCGGCCAAGGCGCAGGTGCCGCTGCTCGGCGTCTGCCTCGGCCATCAGGCGATCGGCCAGGTGTTCGGCGGCAAGGTGGTGCGCGCGCCCGCCCCCATGCACGGCAAGCTTTCCGGCATCCAGCACAAGGGCCAGAGCGTGTTCGAGGACGTGCCCTCGCCCTTCCAGGCAACGCGCTATCATTCGCTGATCGTCGACCGCGCCGGCTTTCCGAAGGACCTCGAAGTCACGGCCGAGACCGGCGACATCGTCATGGGCCTGCGCCACAAGACGCTGCCCATCCACGGCGTGCAGTTCCATCCCGAGAGCATCGCCTCCGAGCACGGCCACAAGATCCTGGAGAACTTCCTAAAAATCGCCGGCGAGCATCCCTCGCAGCAGAACAGGAAGGCGGCGTGATCGCTGCGGCAAAGCGCGTGGTGGAGGGTGTGATGGCGGACGCAGGGAAGTGGCGGACCGGCGTGACGGTCGTGCGCGCAGCGGCGCAGGAGGGGGCGAGGCTTGGGCCCGGCGGAACGGGACGGGCGACCGTCGTCGACTACGCCGGAACCGGCGGACAGCGAACCTGGATCGGCACGGTGACACTGCAGCCCAAGGCCAAGACCGGCACGCATCACCACGGCCGTCACGAAGTCACCATCTATGTCGTGAACGGCCGCAGCGAGATCCGCTGGGGTGAGCGGCTGGAATTCGCGGCCGACGTGGGGCCGGGAGATTTCGTCTACTTCGCCCCTTATGTGCCGCACCAGGAGCTGAACCCGGACGAGAGCGAGACGGTGGATTTCGTGGTCGTGCGCAGCGACAACGAAAAGATCGTCGTTGCCCTCGACGATAAGCCCGTCGAACGGCCGGAAAGGGTGTATTGAGCGCTCACCCCGCCATGGCGCGGCGGTAGGCGTTGAGCAGCCAGACATTGAACTGCTGCAGCGTGATCTCGAGCGGACCGTAGGTGCCGCCGGGCAGGAAGCGCGAGTGCTTGGCCGCCTGCATGCCGCGGTTGATCGGCACATCCTGCGCCCAGATCTTCGACCCACCTTCGCTCACGGCAGCGCAGCGCGCCCTGAGGTCCGGCAAGTCGAGCGTGCTTTGCGGCAGCAGCCAGCCGCCGTAGGTCACGCGATCGCTGCCGGCCAGGGTCGCCTCGGCGCCGATCGGCCGGATCAAGGTGTAGGCAACGGTGCCCGGCGCGAACATCAGCGTCAGGCTGGGCGGCAGCATAGCGAAGGTCAGCCGCGAGCGCTGCTCTGCCGGCAGCGTGGCGATGGCCGGGAACGCCGCCTCCTCGCCCCAGCCGTCCTTCATCATGCCGCCGTCCGGCCGGCGCATCGGCACGCTGCGCACGATGGCGTTGTCGTCCGGCCTCATGGCGGTGAAGCGCACGCCGTCGCCGGCCATGACGCTGGGGGCAAAGTCGTGCGTGCCGATATGCACGTATTCCGGATGGTAGGCGTCGGTGAAATTCTCGACCTGCACCTTCCAGTTCCACGGCAGGGGCGTGTCGCTCATCACCGGCGGCAGGGCCTTTAGCCCGGTCGCTTCGTAGCCTAACCACAGCGGCTCGAGCTTGGCGAGACTGGGCGCCAGCGGCGCGGCCTGCGGGTCGAGGTTGACGAAGATGAAGCCATGCCACAGCTCCAGGCTGAGCGTCGGCAGCCGCACCGCCTGGCGCAGCTGTTGCACTGCCTCGGCGTCGCCCATGCGCGGCGCGCCGGCGAGGCGGCCTTCGAAATCGTAGGTCCAGAAGTGGAGCGGGCAGCGCAGCGCCTTGCCCTTTTCCGGGCACGGGATGATCTCGCCGCGGTGCTGGCAGATGGCGCTCAGCGCCCGGATCGTGCCGTCCTCGCCGCGCACCGCGAGCACCGGCTCACCGGCAACCTCCGTCGCCAGGCAATCGCCCGGCTCGGCCACCTGCTCGATCCTGCCGACGCAGATCCAGGTGCGGCTGAACACTTCCGCCTGCTCGAAGGCGAAAAACTCCGGCGCGGTATAGCAGCCGGCCGGTAGCATCCTCGCCTGCACCGCCGCCGTGTCCAGCGCGGCTACCTCTTCGAGCAAGGCCTCGACCACGGGCGGTCGGGGCTTGCGGGTGCCGGTACGCGTCGTGGTGACTGTATCCATATGTGTCCTCCCAGAAATCATTCCCTCCCCAACGCAGTTGGGGAGGTGGCCCGAAGGGCCGGAGGGGTCATGAGCATCGGTGCGATTGCTCATGACCCCTCCGCCCGCTGCGCGGGCACCTCCCCTTCGCGGACTCCGCGAAGGGGAGGAAGAAGAGCACGTCCTAACCCGTCGCCATCCGGCTCCAGTCCAACTCGACCTGCTTGACGTCGTAGGCCTGCAGCGACTCCCAGTGCCGCTGCAGGTCGCCGGCGAACAGGCCGCGCGTGACGCCCGCCGCCACCTTGGGCACGGCCACCGTCATGGCATTGATGCTGCTGCCCGACGGCCCGAAGCTCAGGGTCGAGCCGATGCCGAACAGATGGATGTCGGCCAGCCACGGCGCCGTGCCGGGCGTGCGCTCGAGAAAGGCGTAGTCGGGGCCGAGATAGGGATAGGCCGCGAGCAGCGGATCCTCCTCACCCGGCGGCGGCGTATAGCGATGGCACCACAGCGCGATCTTGTCGGCGAACGACGCGAGTTCAGGGCGCAGCCGCACGTCCTGGCGGATGCCGGTGCCGCAGATCGCGTAGTCGGCATGGAACGGCCCGCGCGGCGTCTCGATCCGGATGCGGCCATCCGCCATGCGCGCATCGGTCCAGGGCCGGCCGAGCTGCATGGTGAAGTTGGGAAAAGCCAGCACGCGCTTGTAAGTGTCGGCCGGAAAGCCCTCGCGGGCGCGCATGATGTTGCCCATCACCCGCCAGCGCCATTCATCCGGCATCTCGCCGATGTGCTTCAGGAATCCGGCGAAGGTCAGCCAGCGATAGCGCTGCACCACCGACGGCTCGGCGCGGCGGCAGAAGAGATGGACATCGGCGCCGTGCTCGAGCGCCACGGCGGCATTGTCCATGGCCGAGGCGCCGACGCCCAGCACGGCCACGGTCCGCCCGCGCAGCCGCTCGAAGTCGATGATCTCGCAGGTGTGGGCGCGGCGGTCCGCCGGCAGGGCGCGCACGAAGTCGGGCATCCACCATTCGCCGGTACCGTCCTGGCCGGTGGCCAGCACCAGCTTGCGCGCCGCCAGCACCTCGCCGGTCGACAGCGTCACCAGCAGGCAGCGTCCGCCATCGTCGAGCTGGCCGGGCGCGATCGCCGTGGCGGCGACGTTGTTGCGCACCGGCAGCGCCAGCACGCAGCGGTACCATTGCAAATAGTCGTGCCATGCGCCGGTCGGGATCAGGCCGAGCCCGGCGAAGCTCCCGGCGCCGTGCACCGCGTCGTACCACGCCTCGAAGGTGAGGCTTGGGATACCGAGGTCGGGGCCTGTCTGGTCCTTGGGGCTACGCAAGGTCGGCATGCGGGCGAAACCGACCCAGATCCCTTCCCGGCCCTCTGGCGCACGATCGACCACCAGGATGTTGCGCACGCGATCGCGGATCAGCGCGAAGGCGATGGCGAGGCCCGACTGCCCGGCGCCCACGATCAGCGCGTCGAGCGCCGGCCGGCCCCGGTACAGCCGGGGTTCCATCCAGTCCGTGCGCGGATGCGCCGTCATCTCGATGTCCCGCCGGACCCGGGCTTCGAGGGCCTTGATGTCGCCTTCACTCATGGACGGCAATCAGCAAGCCATGTGCCAGCAGCCGTTCCTACCCAAGGAGGACGCGCCTTATATCCTTGCCTGTCTTGGCGTCGATCACGCGGAATGAAACACCCTCTGCTTGCCAACGTCGCAGCTGCTCGAGCGTCACGTAGCCGGGCGCCGCAGGGTCGTACAGGCGAGACCCGGCGTAGCACTTGATCAGGATCGGTTGCTGCTGTGTCTGCATGCCCATGCTCCCATGACCTTGGGCAAGCCTAGCACACAAGACCAGACCTCCAATTCACCGATTCTTGGCATGCATGTTGCGTGGTTGGCCTTTCGGGAAGCCCGTTGCGGGGAAGCGGAGGTCACATGCGCAAGGACGTCGACAAGACCGGAGCCACCGTCCGAAACCGGCTGTCCCGCCGGAATTTTGTCGTCGCGGCCGGCGCGGGCGCGCTGGCCGCCGGGACAGGCTTCGCGCCCAAGAAGGTCCATGCCCAAAAGAAAGTAACGGTGAAGTACACCCTGGGCTGGCTGCCCGAGGGCCCCAACATCTGGTCCTACGCCGCCAAGCAATTCTGGACCAAGGCCGGCATCGACGTCGTGATCGAGAAAGGCACCGGCTCGGCCGCGGCGACCCAGGCGATCGCCCAGGGCAAGTACGAATTCGGCATCCCCGCCGCGCCCAATTCGATCCAGCAGGCCGTCAAAGGCCTGCCGCTGCTGTCGCTCGGCTGCTTCAACTACGACACCACGATGGGCGTCGCGGTGCGGCCGGAATCGGCGATCAAGGAGCCGGCCGACCTCAAGGGCAAGAAGGTCGGCTCGACCCTGACCTCGGGCGAATATCCTTTCCTGCCGGCTTTCCTGAAGAATGTCGGCCTCACCATGGCCGACATCCAGTCGGTCTCGCTCGACAACAAGGTGCGCGAGGTGGCGCTGATCGATAAGCAGTGCGACGCCATCTCCTGCTTCATCGCCAGCGCCCTGCCCAAGCTCATGGCGGCCGGCGTCAGTCCGCGCTCCTTCCTCTACAGCAAGTACGGCTTGCCATTCTATGCCCACTCGCTGACCACCACGAACGAGTACTTCGCCAAGGAAAAGGCGCTGTGCGAGGCGATGACCATGGGCCTGTCCGAGGGCGTGAAGTTCACGCTGCTCAACCCGGCGGAGACGATCGAAATCATGTTCAAGGAGGTGCCCGAGCTGAAGCTCGCCTCGACCGCCAAGGAGCAGCTCGAGATCGGCATGGGCGTGTGGGCCGCGAACTACGTTTCGAAGGAAGCGATGGACAAGGGCATCGGCTACGCCGATCCGGCGGTCTACACCAAGATGACCGACCTGATCTTCGACAATGCCGGCGCGGCGGGCGACAAGAAGCCCGACCCCGCCGCGCTCTACACCAACGAGTTCGTCGGCAAGCTGAAGCTCTCCGACGCCGAATGGGCGAAGGCGAAGTCGGTCTCGGCCAAGTACGCCCTGGGATGAGCCCACTCGGATGAATATCCCGGCCGCGGCACTTCGCGTGGTACGACCGGTCGCGGCGTCCCCTGAGCGCGATGTGGCGGCCGGCACGGACTACGTCGTCGTCGACCGGGTGAGCAAGGTCTACAACGAGGGCACCCGCCAGCAGGTCGAGGCCGTGGCGCCCAGCTCGTTCGCCATCAAGGCCGGCGAGTTCGTGGCCCTTCTGGGCCCGTCGGGTTGCGGCAAGAGCACGCTCTTGATGATGATCGCCGGCCTCGACGCGCCGAGCCAGGGCACGATCGGCATCGCCGGCCACGCCCTCACCCAGCCGCGCGCCGAGACCGGCATCATGTTCCAAGACCCGACCTTGCTGCCGTGGAAGAGCGCGCTCGACAATGTGCTGTTTCCCTTCCAGGCGGCGAAGCGTTCAGCTGGCCCGACCGATGCGCCGACGCGCGCGCGGGCCACCAACCTGCTCGACCAGGTCGGCCTCGGCGGCTTCCACCATCACAAGCCGCGCCAGCTCTCCGGCGGCATGCGCCAGCGCGTCGCCATCTGTCGCGCCCTGGTCTACGAGCCCGACCTGCTGCTGATGGACGAGCCGTTCAGCGCGCTGGATGCCATCACGCGCGACGAGATGAACCTGGTGCTGATGAAGATGTGGGAGGAGCACCACCGCACCGCGCTGTTCGTCACCCATTCCATCCGCGAGGCCGTCTATCTCGCCGACCGCGTGCTGGTGATGAGCCGGCGGCCCGGCCGCATCATCGAGGACATCCGCATCCCCTTCGTCCGGCCGCGCGGCCTGGAGATCGGCGAGACGGTCGAGTTCAACGAGATCTGCGGCCATCTGCGCGGCAAGATCCAGCACGCGCCGCAGTGATGGCGACGCTCCGTCATCCCGACTCGCGCGGATCTTATCCGCGCTTGAGCGAAGCGGAGTGGAGGGACCTAGTCTTGTGGCGCGCATGGATGAATAGGTCCCTCCGCTGCGCCTCGCTGCGCTCGGCTTCGGTCGGGATGACGATTTATGAAGATGCGGACCAGAGGCCTTCGGTCCGAAC
>DASZJU010000329.1:0-8049 GCA_035947815.1 Reyranella sp. | reverse complement strand
GCCTTGAAGGCGTTGGCCGCCTGCTGGATCGTCGTCAGCGCCTGCTGCGACAGGTTCGAGCGGTCCCAGTCGAAGAACACCATGAACGACGGCGGCGCAACCGCCGGCGGCGGCGGTGGCGGCGGCGCCTCGGCCGGAGCGCCGAACCTGAAATGCACGCTCGCCATCAAGCTGATGTTGTTGTCAGGGTATGTGCCACTGATGTTGAAAGGAACGCTAAAGCCGCCAGCGCTGGCAACGCCGCTGACGTTGTAGTTCGGGCTCGTCGTGCCGTAGTAGCGACCCTCAAGGTTGAGACGGATCATCGGGCTGACGTTCCAGCCCACACCGATGATGCCTTGATAAGCGAACTGGGTGCTGTTGCTGGTTCCGACCCCATAAAGTTGGACCTGCGTAAACGCCACACCCAAGCCCGCACCGATATAGGGAACGATCGTTTGGCCGGCGAGGAAGTCATAATACACGTTCGCCATGACACCGACATTGCTGGCCGTGAGGCCATTGGAACCGGCGAAGCCGGGGATCGTCACGTTGCCCGTGTTCTGGCGATAAATCCCTTCGACTTCCACGCGCGGTCCGACAAAATCGTAACCAATCGAGCCGCCCGCGGCCCAACCGGTGTTGAAGTTGAGATTCACGTTGCCGGAGCTAGTGAAGGGGCCGACCGGAGTGAAAACGGTAGCGGTGGCATTGGACGTCGCGTTGAGCAGCCAGTTCACACCACCTTCAGCGCCGATATAGAAACCGGGATATTGAAGGGATTGGGCCTGTGCGGTGAGCGGCAGCGCAACAAGCGCTACCGTAGCCAGCAGTACTTTCCTCATCTCATCCCCCCCGTTTTCACCAGACAACCCGTGGCTACGTTAGCCACAGGGAACTGTGAAATGCAACCGCAGTGTGCGCATAGTATTGCGCGTATTTCGCGCCTGCCGCCTGCCGGGATACCTTGTATTTGCGGGCATGAGCCGCGGCAGGGCGGCCGCCAGCGCGCTGCTGCTTCGTGTCGCGGCCTCGGCCCGACTGCCCGGCTTTGCAAGGGAGGGAGCCCACCATGCCGGCCAACAAGCTGACGCTGAAGAGTGTCGACGTCCGCGCTGTCCTGCTGCCGCTCAAGCGGCCGGTGGTCTCCAAAGTCGGGCTGTTCGACCAGTGGCCCATGCTGCTGATCGATCTCTATACTCATGAGGGCATCGTCGGCCGGAGCTACCTCGAGCCCTATCTGAAGCAATCGATAAAGTACATCGTCCCGGCGATCCGCGACCTCGCGGAGGCGGCCAAGGACAAGCCGATTGCGCCGTTCGACGCCTTCCGCGCCGGCCGCGCCTCGCTGGGCCTGGTCGGCCTCGAAGGCATGTCGCTGATCGCGGTCGCCGGCCTCGACATGGCGGTGTGGGACGCGCTGGCCAAGGCAGCCGACCTGCCGCTCGTCCGCCTGCTCGGCGGTTCGCCCGCCCCGGTGCAGGCCTACAACAGCAACGGCCTGTGGCTGATCGCGATCGACAAGCTTGGACGGGAGGCGACCGACCTGGTGGCCGAGGGCGGCTTCAAGGGCCTGAAGCTCCGTCTCGGGCGCGACCGCCTGGCCGACGACATCGAGGCGATCCGCGTCGTGCGCGAGGCGGTCGGCGCGGACGTCAAGCTGATGGTCGACTTCAATCAGGGCCTCAGCCTGGGCGACGCGCTGCACCGCTGCCACGCCCTCGACGACCAGGGTCTGTACTGGCTCGAGGAGCCGATCGCCTACGACAATATCGCCGGCTACAGCCAGCTCACGCGCGAGCTCAAGACGCCCATCCAGCTCGGCGAGAACTTCTACGGCCCGCGCGCGCTGTTCCAGGCGGTCCAGGCCGGCGCCGGCAAATACATGATGCCGGATCTGATGCGGATCGGCGGCGTGACGGGCTGGTTGCGCGCCTCAGCCATCGCCGGCGCAGCCGGCATCGAGATGTCGACCCACCTCTACCCTGAAGTCTCGGCGCATCTCATGCGGGTCACCGAGACAGCACACTGGCTCGAGTGGCAGGACTGGGCGGATCCCATCCTGGCCGAGACATTCAAGCTCGAGGCCGGCCATCTCATCATTCCCGATCGGCCCGGCAGCGGAATCGCGTGGAATGAAGAAGCGATCAAGCGCCATCGGTTCGACGCCTGAATGTGGCCTGCCTGAATATGGCTGCCTGAATATGGCCTGAAGCGGCAACAACGTGGCGATGTCGGGGCACCGTCCCCATTTTCCGGGTAACCCGGGCGGCGACTTTGGCGTTGATCCTGTGCCAAGCCAAAGGAGGCGTGACATGAAGAAATTGCACATCGGCGCAATCCTGCTGGGCGGCCTCGTCGTAGCGCCGTTTCAGGCATCGATGGCCCAGTCGACTGAAGTGGCCTTCGCCAACGATCCACGGCCGAGCAACGTGGTGGTCTTTTTCGACAAGGGCACGAACCGGTTGTCGGGCGTTGCCGACGAAACGATTCGCCGGGCAGCAGCCGACGCGGACAAGTCCGCCGGCCTCGTCCGCGTGGTCGGTCGCGCCGACTATGCGGCGGTGGTGAAGAATGAGCTGGTGCGCGACGGCGTTCCGGCCCGTTCGATCGTCGTCGTCCCGAAGAATGGCAACCCGCTTCCCACGATTGCCGGCGACGTCAGTGACCCGGCCACTCGAAGGGTGGAGATCAAGTACTAGAGAGAAGTCGTTCAAAGCGAAGCGAGGGATCTGTCCTCGCTTCGCTCGGGAACGAATGGTCAGCGCTGCAGGAGCAGGCGTGGGCTGCTGGACGACCCTCTCCTCTTTGTATTCGCACGCCGTCACGGAGGCCACGACGGCCAGGGGTTGCGTCGCCTAGCGTTCGATCGCGCGGGCGAGATAGCGGACCGTCTTGCTGCCCTGGTGGATCGCGGCCTGGCCCACTTCGACAAAGCCCTGCGCGGCGTGGAAGGCGTCCGACGCCGGGTTCGGCGGATCGCGGTTGACTTCGCAAACGACGAGGTCGTGTCCGGGCCGGCCGGCGCGGTCGAACAGATCGGCGTACAGCAGGCCGGCGTAGCCCCGCCCTCGCGCATCAGGTGCAACGACGACACGATCGACATAGACGAAGTGTCGATAGCGTTGGCGAAACCACAGGTAATTCGGGCTGTCGTACGCGGCACTCTCGTCGAAGGCCAGCAGGAAGCCGTCGACCTCGCCGATCCGGCGGGCGTGAAAGGCCTGCCGGAGCAAGAGCGTCAGCCGACCGTTATCGAGCCACGACAGCTCCGCGGCATGCGCATTGTTGAGCGCCAGCACTGCGGGTTCGACCGCCGGAGAGACCGGCAGCAGTGCCACGTCAAGCATCGGCTGATGCTTCCCCGTGCTCACAGGATCGCGTCAATCCAGAAGCGGGCCGCCTAGAAGCGGGCTGCAAGGGTCTTAGGGAAGAACGACGCCGCGCTGCCCGGGACCTGATCCGGGTTTCGGGCGACAGCATTGGGGCCGCCGGCAAGCGTCCCGGGATTGTCGACGGCCGAATTCGGACCGGCCGCCAAGCGCCCGGGATTGTGGAAGGCTGAGTTCGCCCCGCCAAAGATCTGCGGCGGGTTCGCGATGGACTCGGCGCCCATACCCCGCCATCCCTCGCAGGCAAGTTGCGTGACATCGTCGGTGTCGCCGAAGCACCGGCCTGGTGCGACCGCCACGGTCAGGCACTTCTGCAGCTCGTCCATTGTGCGCTGGCCGCCGATGCAAACGACCATGCCACGCGGTTGCAGGCCGGTTGCCGCGGCGCAGTTCGCGAAGACCGTCTGCTCGGGCGTGAGCTCGTGCCCGCCGGCGCAGAGCGCCGCGCCCCAGTAGTTCTGCGGATTGACGGCGACGCAAGCCGCCAGCCGCCGGCCTTCCGGCGGCAGCACGGGCAGGCCGACGCAGCCCGCGATGGCGCGCGCGTCGCCGCTATGGCGTTGCGCGCACTTCGCGACCTGCAGCCCGAAAGGCGAGAGCTGCATCCCGCTCATGCAGAAAGCGGCACCGCCCAGACCCTGGTTCACGGCAATGCACTGGGCGACGCGCCTTTGATCGTCGGACATCATGTTGACGACCCAGCACTTGGTGAACTCGTCGAGGTCGCGATCCGCGCCTTCATCGATGCAGGTCGCGGCGGCGGCGGTCGGATCGGTACTCGCAAGCGAACGGCCGCTTGCCGCCACGCTCACGATGCCGGCGATCAAGGCCGCGAAGGACAACGTCAATACACCATTTTTGCACATGAGGGCCCCCCCTCGTTGGCGAGATTGGGGTCTAGCCCGGCCGCGGCCGCCCCAATGTGGCAATTGCCACACTGCAGGAAGACGCCGCCAATGCGCTGCCGCAGCGTGTCGGCCTTGCCACACCCGCCTGCCTTGATCGCAAGCCATTGCAGCGGCTGGTACTGTTGCGCCGGCAAAGAGGGAAGAGGACGATCATGGATACAGGCACTGCACGGCTGTTCGCACAATACCGGGCGTGGGCCGACGAGCTCACCTACGCCGCCGTTGCCGCGCTGCCACCCGGCGAGGCGACCAAAGAACGGCCGACCCTGTTCAAGAACATGATCGGCACCTTGAATCACAACTACCTGATCGATCGCGTGTGGCAGGCGCACCTCGAGGGACGCGATCATGGCTTCACTGCGCGCAATCTGGTCCTGCACGCCGACCTGGCCGAACTCCGGGCGGCACAGCAGACGATCACGCGCTGGTATATCGATTGGGCGGCGGCCCAGTCGGAGGCAACCCTCGCCGAACCGGTTCGCTTCCGGTTCATCGGCGGCGAGGAAAGCACGATGCGCCGGGGCGCCATTCTGCTGCACGTCGTCAACCACGCGACCTACCATCGTGGCTGGATCGCCGAGATGTTCTTTCAGGTGCCGGCCCAGAACCCGGCCACCGATCTGCCTGTCTTCCTGAACGATCCCGCTCGTCGTTAGGTCACACGGGCTTTGCGTGGATGAGGGGCTCGCTCAGCACCATCCGTCCGATGTGCCGGCGCGGGTCCGGCGGAGCGTCTTGGTCTCACCGATCAGCGTGAACCCGTCATAGACGCGCGCGACGATCTGATCGGAGGAAGTGTGCTCGGTCACGACACTGTAGGTCTTGCCGCTTTCCGGATTGTAGAAATGGCCGCCCTCCCAGCGACCGGGACCGGTGGGCTGCAGATCCCAAATCAGGATAAGACCGCACAATTCGCGCTGGCGCAGCGTCGGATCGGGGTTGTTCTTGTCGCGCTTGCGCTCACCCCGCGCATCGCGCGGCTTATCCAACCAGCGCAGCCGGCCGCACATCTGACCGTTGCAGTCGTAGATCTGCAAGGCGGCCTTGCCATCGACCATCCATACACCCTGCGGGACGGCTGCCGAGGCCATGCTGCCCGGGGCCACCAGGGCGAGCAACGTGGTCAACAACAAGGCGGCGCGCTTGGCGCGTGGAACCGCATCCATGAATTCTCTCCACGGAACATGAAAGATGTCTGTCAGGTGAACGTCTGCTGCCCTCGAAACGTTGCTCCGCAGAGCCGCTTCATCGCCCTTCCGCTAGACGACCTCGGCCGGCGCGAGGCTGCAGGGGTGGGCCGGATCGCCGGTCTCGATCTGCAGCGTCACGTGGCCGACGCCGAAGCGCTCCTGCAAGTCGTGCCGGGCGCGGGCCAGCAGGCCGTCGTCGAGCGTGGCGCCGGGACGGACCAGGTGGACCGTCATCGCGACTTCAGTCGTGCTCATCGCCCAGATGTGCAGGTCGTGCACGTCGGTGACGCCCGGCAGCGCCGCAAGATAGCGATCGACCTCGCGGTGATCGACGTGCGCCGGAACGGCATCGAGCGCCAGCTTGAGCGAGTCGCGGAGCAGCGACCAGGTTCCGACCGTTATGACGACGGCGATGACCAGGCTGACGGCCGGATCGAGCCAGAGCCAGCCGGTCGCGATGATGGCGAGGGCGGCGATCACGACCCCGAGCGAGACCACGGCATCGGCCGCCATATGCAGGAACGCCCCCTTGATGTTGAGGTCGGACTTGCGGCCCGACATGAAGAGCAGCGCGGTCGCGCCATTGATGGCAATGCCGACCAGCGCGACCCAGATGACCGTCGTCTCCGCCACCGGTTCCGGCCTGCCGAGGCGTTGCACCGCTTCCCATACGATGGCGCCGACCGCGAGCAGCAGCAGCCCCGCATTCGCCAGCGAAACCAGGATCGAACTGCGCTTCAGCCCGTAGGTGTAGCGCGCCGTCGGGCGGCGCCGGACCAGCGTCGCTGCGCCCCACGCCATCACCAGGCCTAAAACATCGCCCAGATTGTGACCGGCGTCGGCCAGCAGAGCGAGCGAGTTGGCGGCAATACCGTACGCCGCCTCGACGACGACGAAGCCGACATTGAGGGCGATCCCGATCGCAAACGCGCGGTCGAAGTTCGCCGGAGCGTGGCTGTGCGCGTGACCATGGCCGTGGCTGTGGCCAGACGCGTGATCGTGGTCGTGGTGCTCATGGTCATGGTGCTGAGGGGCAGGCATATCCGAACCCTATCGACGCCGCGCGCCGTACACTATTTCAAGCCGTGACTTGTCCCGCGCGGGCGGCGCACGCATTGCTGCCCCTCGCCCGGCGCCTAGGGACGCCGCGCCGCCCGATGTTACGCTGCCGGCAATAAAACCGGAGGAAAACAACAGCATGTCTACCCTTAGCCCCGAGCAGCAGCTCGAGGCGGCCACAATGCGTCGCGTGTCATGGCGCCTGATGCCGTTCCTACTGACCGCCTACCTGATCGCCTATATCGACCGCGTGAACGTGGGCTTCGCAGCGCTTCAGATGAACAAGGCGGTCGGCCTCGATCCCAAGACCTACGGCCTGGGCGCCGGCATCTTCTTCATCGGCTATTTCATCTTCGAGGTGCCGAGCAACCTCGCCCTGCAACGCTTCGGCGCGCGCACCTGGATCGCGCGCATCATGATCAGCTGGGGCCTCGTCTCGGCGGCCTTCGCGCTGATCGGCGGGCCGACCTCTTTCCTGGTGCTGCGCTTCCTGCTGGGCGTCGCCGAAGCCGGCTTCTTCCCCGGCGTGATCCTCTATTTCACGTACTGGTATCCGGCGCGCTATCGCGCCACCATCGTCGGCATCTTCATGGTGGCGATCCCGGTGGCCGGCCTCGTCGGCTCGCCGATCTCCGGTGCCATCCTCTATATGGACGGCATCCTGGGGCTGGGCGGCTGGCAGTGGATCTTCCTGCTCGAAGCGGCGCCTGCCGTGCTGCTGGGCATCGCCGCCTTCGTCTGGCTGACCGACCAGCCCGAGCATGCGACGTGGCTGGCGCCGGAGCAGCGCCGATGGCTGTCGGCCAAGCTTGCCGGCGAACGCCAGCGCGCGCCGCGCATCAGCCACCAATCAGTGTGGCGGGTGATCTCCAACAAATACGTGCTGATCCTGGCGCTGGTCTATGCCGGCGCGTCGGGCGCCTCGACGTCGCTGGCGCTGTGGATGCCGCAGCTCGTGAAGTCGTTCGGTCTCACCAACTGGCAGACCGGCCTGGTGAACGCGGTGCCCTTCGGCATCGCCGCGATCTGGATGATCCTGTGGGGCCAGAGCTCCGACAAGAGCGGCGAGCGGGTGTGGCACAATGCCTTGCCGCTGGGCTGGATGGCGCTCGCCATGGTGGCGACCTTCTTCGCCATCCATAGCCTGTGGGCCATGATCCCGCTGCTCGCGCTGATCGCCGCCGGCACCTACGCCAGCAAGGGACCGTTCTGGGCGCTGTGCTCGGAATGGCTGGGCGCTGCGTCGGCGGCGGCCGGCCTGGCGCAGATCAATGCGCTCGGCAACCTTTCCAGCTTCTTCTTCAACTACCTGATCGGCTGGATCCAGGCCGAGACCGGCAGCTTCCCGCTGGCGCTGATGCCGATCGCCCTCACAGCCGCCGTCGGCACGGTCTGCGTCCTGGTGATCGGCCACCGCCATCCGCGCACGGCGGCGTGAATCTCATTCGCTGGGGGCGCGCCACTCCAGTGGCGCGTCTTCTCATGCTCATTCGGACCGCGGGCGTCTCGCCCGCTCATGAT
>DASZJU010000328.1:0-7142 GCA_035947815.1 Reyranella sp. | reverse complement strand
AGCACCAGGCGCGGGAACGCCAGGAAGATGTCGGTGATGCGCATCAGCACCGTATCCACCACGCCGCCGAAATACCCGGCGGGCAGGCCGATGGCGAGGCCCACGGGCACCACGATCACGCCCACCATGGCGACGATGGTGAGCGTTATGCGCGAGCCGAACACCACGCGGGCGAAGATGTCCCGCCCCAACTCGTCGGTGCCGAACAGATGCCGCCAGCTCGCCGGCTGCAACCGGTCCGCCAGCACCTGCAGGGTGGCGGCCTGCCGGTCGGCGATCAGCGGGGCGAACACGGCCATCAGCACCAGCAGCAGCACGATGCCAAGTCCGCTCATCGCCAGCTTGTTGCGGCGGAAGCCCAGCCAGGCGCGGAACCAGCGGCCGCAGCGCGCCTGCGTCCGGCTGGCGGGCGCCGGGCTCAGCAGCCAGGCACGCGCTGTGCCCGAGACAGGGGCAGTGGCCATCACTGATCCCGCGCGCGTGGATCGACCAGCGGATAGATCAGGTCGGAGAGCATGTTCAGCCCGATATAGACCACGCCCACCAGCACCGTGCCGCCCAGCACGGCGTTGAGGTCGGCGTTGAACAGGGAATTCTTCAAGTAGAGGCCGAGGCCCGGCCAGGCGAACACCGTCTCGGTCAGGACGGCACCCTCCAGCAGGCTGCCGAAGGTGAGCGCGATGACGGTGACGAGCTGCACCCAGACATTGCCCAGCGCATGCACCCAGACGACGCGCCACGGCGACAGACCCTTGGCGAGGGTCGCCAGCACATATTCCTGCCGCAACTGCCCCAGCATGAAGCTGCGCGTCATGCGCGCCACGTAGGCAAGCGACAGGTAGCCAAGGATGGAGGCGGGCAGCAGCAGGTGCGAGACGGCGTTCCAGAACACGTCGTATTCACCGGCCAGCAGGCTGTCGACCGTGATCATGCCGGTGATCGGGCTCACGATATCGTCGAACCCGACATCCAGCCGGCCCGGCCCGCCGACCCAGCCGAGCGTGGCGTAGAACAGCAGCAGGCCGACCAGGCCCAGCCAGAACACCGGCATGGAATAGCCGAGCAGGGACAGCAGGCGGATCACCTGATCTTGCCAGCGGCCGCGGTAGGTCGCGGCCAGCACGCCCATCGGCACGCCGACCACCACGCCGATGAACAAGGCCGGCAGCGCCAGCTCCAAGGTGGCAGGGAAGACCTGCAGCAGGTCGTGCAGCACGGGGTGCGAGGTGATGACGGAATTGCCGAAATCGCCGTGCACCACCTTCATCAGGTAGCGCCAGTATTGCACGGGCAAGGGCAGGTCGAGCCCGATCTCGGCCCGCACCCGCGCATAGGTCTCAGCCGAGGCCTTGTCGCCGACGATGGCCAGCACCGGATCGATCGGGATCACCCGGCCGATGAAAAAGGTCACGCAGGTGAGCCCGAGGAAGGTGAGCCCCACGGAAAACAGGCTGCGCGCCGCCCGATTGGCCAAACTCCTGGCCAGACCCCAGGCGCGAGGCCCGCCGCCGGCACGGGCGGGAGCGCCGGATGGCACCCCCTGTGTAGCCGATTCACTCAACGCGTCAGGACTTCCGGATGGTGCGGAAGAAGTGCAGGTCCTCGGTGATGCCGGGGCTGTACCCGGTCGCCGTCACGCGCCGCGCCACCTGGCTGTTGTTCTGGAACATGAAGATGTACGGGCCCTCGTCCGTCACCATCTTCTGCAGCGCGGCGTATCGCTCGGCGCGCTTGCCGGAATCCAGCTCCTTGGCCGCGGCCAGCATCTCCTTGGTGATGTCGGGGATGAACCACTTGTTGCGCCAGGCGATGGGCTTGACCTTCGGCGTGTCGGAGTTGTCGTCGTTGTGCACGAAGCTGTCGGCGTTGGTGTGTGGGTCGAAATAGTCCGGGCCCCAGGAGAGCATGGCGATCTGGTGTCCGCGCCCGCGGTACTGGCTGATCACTGCCTTCAGCTCCATCGGCTCGATCGACACCTTGATCCCGGCCTGGCCCATGGTCTGCTGCACGGACTGCGAGATTTCGGTCCACGGCGGGGAGTTGGGCGCGGCCATCCTGACCGAGAAACCGTCCTTGTAGCCGGCCTCGGCCAGCAGCGCCTGCGCCTTGGCGACATCGAGCTTGAAGGGGGCATAGGCGATGGCGCCGAAGAAGCCGAGCGGCAGGAAGCTCTGCTGGACGAAGAAGCGGCCGGCGAGGAAGCTCTTCACCATGCCGTCGTAGTCCACCAGCATCTTCATCGCCTGGCGCACCTTGGGGTTGGCCAGCGGGTCGTAGCCCAGGTTCATGCCCATGTAGAAGGTGTTGGCGGCCTTGAAGGACTCGACCTTGATGTCGGCGTTGCCGGCCAGCGGCTTGATCTGGTCCGGGGTCAGGTCGCGGACGAAGTCGGCGTCCCCCTTCTCCAGGAGCAGCCGCTGCGAGGCCGGCTCCGGCACGTGGCGGACGACCACGCGCTTGACGGTCGGGGCGCCCATGCGGAAGCCGGGATTGGCTTCCAGGCTGACGCTTTCGTTGGCCTTCCACGAGACCAGCCTGAAGGCGCCGGAGGCCGCCGAGTTGGTCTTCAGCCAGCCATTGCCCATGTCGCCGTTCGTCTCGTGCGCCAGCGCCACCTTCTTCTCCACCACCGAGGCGACGATGGAGGTCATCAGGTTCAGCACCAGGGACGGGGCGAAATCCTCGGTGATCTTGAAGGTCAGCGTGTCGCCGCTGCCCTTCACGAGGTCCTTGACGGTGTCTTTCGACCAGCCGAGCTGGGTCAGCAGGAACGCCGCCGTCTTGTTCATGAGCACGACGCGCTGCAGGGAAAACTCGACGTCCTCCGCCGTCACCGGCGCGCCGGACTGGAATTTGAGGTTCGGGCGGATCTTGAAGGTGAAGGTCTTGCCGTCCGGCGATACGGTCCACGACTCCGCGACGCCGCCCACCAGCTTGCTCAGGTCCTCGGCCTCGTAGCGCAGCAGCCGGTCGTAGACGTTCGTGCAGATTTCGTTGCCGGACAGCTCGTAGGCCTCGCCCGGATCGAGGGTGATGATGTCGTCGATCTGCTTGGCGATGACGGCGGTGTCCTTTGGCGTGGCGGCGTCGGCAAGGCGGCTCCAGCCGGCGAATGGCGCGGCGGTGGCCCCTGCCAGCAACAGGCGCCTGGTGATCTCGGTCATGGTCAGCTTCCCTTTTGGTTCGCGGTCGGCTGCAGTATGCCGCATCCAGGCCGTATACCGCGACAATCGCGGAAGTCATGCCTCCCCGTCTTACGGGGGAGGTGCCCCGGAAGGGGGCGGAGGGAAGGCCACACGGGCGATCTACCGTCGTCTCGACCGGAGCGCGAAGCGCGGAGTGGAGCCTGCCCCGAGCGAAGTCGAAGGGGCCCTCGGTCGAGACGACGGGGAGTGGCCATATGCGACAGCCCTGCCGGTATGACGGGGGAGGCAAGTGAGAATTGTGATGTGTCCCTCTCTTATCCATTCGGAATGCACTTTATTAATACTAAAGATATGGTTGACTTATACTAAAGTTAACGGTATTCCAGGTCCGAGACGCCACAGAAGGATCGGCCATGCCCGACAGCCTGCACAACTGGAGCGAAGTCGACCTCAGCATCCTCGAGGAAAAGCGGGCTGCCGTTCCGCCGTTTCCGCTCGATCTGCTGCCGCAGCCGTGGCGCGAGTGGACGAGCGACACGGCCTCATCGACCTCCGCGCCGGTGGACTATGTCGCGCAGACGGTGCTGGCCGCTCTGGCCGGCCTCAGCGGCGCGGGTACCATGGTGCGCATTACGCCGGGCTGGTGCGAGCCGCTGGTGCTGTGGCAGGCGATGGTCGGCGAGCCGTCCACCGGCAAGTCGTCCGCCCTCGCGCCGATGCGCCGGCTCCTCGGTATCATCGAGAAAGAGCGACGCGCGCTCGACGACGAGCGCCGGGAGCGTCACGCCGAGCAGGCCAAGGCGGCCGGTGCGGGCGAAGCTTTCGTGCCCTCGCAGATCGTCGTCGCGGACGCGCCCGTCGAAACCGTCGGCGCGGTCATCTCCGGCAATCCGCGCGGCGTCATTCAATGGCGCGATGAGCCGTCGGCGTGGCTCGGCCAGCTTGGCGATGCGGACAACGACGGCGGCGAACGCGCCCAATGGCTGGCAGGCTGGGCCGCCGGCGCTGTCACGATCGAGCGTGGCGTGCGCAAGCTGCCGCTGCACCTGGAAAGGTTTCCGGTCAGCATCCTCGGCACGATCGAACCGGACCGGTTGAAGGAGGCCTTCACCGACGACGATACCGGCGTGGCCGCGCGCTTTCTCTATACATGGCCCGGTCCACAGCCTTACCGAGCGCTCAGCCCCCGTGAGACCGCTGGCGATGACGAAGCGCTGGCGATGCTTCGCCGCATCTCCCGCTTGGCCCGCACGCCGGACGATCCGCTGGTGCTCTTTTTCGACGAGCATGGCGTGAAAGCCCTCGACGGTTTTCTCGCCGGCCTGCATGCCGACCGGCGCCAAGCCGAAGGACTGGAAGCAGCGTGGTTGGGCAAGGGCCGCGCGACCGTTGCGCGGCTGGCCGGAGCCCTGGAGTTGCTCTCCTGGTCGGGTAGCGGCGCGCCTGGTTTGCCCGGCCATATCGGCCACGACCAGGTCGAGGCCGCCGCCACGCTGTGGGCGGGCTACTTCCGACCGCACGCCCGCGCCGTGTTCGATTGCGCCGTGCCAACGCAATTTGGGCGCCAAGTGCGGCGGGTGGCCCGCTGGCTGAAGGAAAGCGGCGCGACGGTGGTCTCGCGCACGGACGTCAGGCGCAAGGCGCTCGGCCAGGCGGTGAATGCAGAGGAGACCAACATGGTGCTCTCCCGTCTGCACTTTCTCGGCTTCGTCCGCCCCGATCGCTGCCATGACCACGAAGGGCCGGGTCGCCCCGCCAGCCGCTGGCTGGTCAATCCGGCGCTGAAGGAACGCGAAAATCGTTAGCAGAAAATGCAGAAAATGCAGAAATTCCCCGCAGGCTGCAGCGAGCGAGAGGCAGCGTCATCCGCGCTCGCCAACGCCTGACCCGACTACCGCACTACCGGAAATACCGGAAAATAGTCATGCGATATCGCGCGGTTCTCTTCGACGTCGGCGGTCCACTCGACCTGGAATTCGCCTGGGAAATCGCCGTCGACAGTGCCATCGCCTCGGCCTGCGGGTTGGAGGGCGTCCGCGTCGACCAGGCCATGATCGAGGAGGCGTCGGAGCGCGCCGTCGAGGCCTTCGCACCGGAGGCCTACAGGCACATGATCGGCACGTTGTGCGGCGGCGATCCCCGGGCGATCGAGCGCGTGTGGCAGCGCGTACGCGCCATGACCGGCAATCTCGACGTCTTCCAGTTGCGCCCCGGCATCGAAGATCTGTTGCGCCGCCTGCGCGAGCGCGGCCTGAAGCTTGGCATCGTCGCCAACCAGCCCGAAACGGCGCGCGGGCGCCTGGCGCGGGCGGGCATCGACGGTCTTTTCGACTATCACGGCCTGAGCGGCCTCACCGGCTTGAGGAAACCCGACCGGCGCGCCTTTGAGGCGGCGGCCGAAGCGCTGGGCGTGCCCGCGGCAGCCTGCATCATGGTGGGCGATCGCATCGACAACGACATTGCGCCGGCCAAGGAACTCAGCATGGCGGCCGTCCAGTTGCGCAGCGGCCGCCATCGCCGCCAGCGTCCGCGCACACCGGCCGACGAACCCGATGTCATCGTGACCGATGTGCTCGAGCTGGAGGCCGCGATCACGTCACTTCTGTCAGGACGACATGACCCTCAGTGAGCGTGCAGGCTGGCGCCGTAGCGATGGATGTGCAGCGGCTCCTTGGCGAGGCCGGGACAGAACGTGCCGACGACCTTCTCCAGTTGCAGGTAGAGCTTCTTCGCCGGGCCGACGAGGGGCGCGCGCCGGGCCTGCGAGGCGGCGGCCTGGGCCGCGAGCTTGGGCAGGTCGACGGTCAGGATCTTTCGGTTCTCCACGATCATGCGGCCGCCGATCATCACCGAGTGCACGCCGCTGCCATCCTCGCTATGGACCACGCCGTTCACCGGATCGTTGGTCGGGATCCAGTTGATATGGTGCAGGTCGAGAAAGACGATGTCGGCCTTGTAGCCCGGCGCGACCTTGCCGATCTGCTTGTGCAGCCCAAGCGCGCGGGCGCCACCTTCGGTGGCGGCCAGCAGCGCCTCTTCAGTGCCGAGCCAGCGCTGCCAGTCCGGACCCCGAACCTTCGAGACCAGCGACGCGAGCCGCGTCGCTTCGTACATGTTCTGATTGTCCGAGCAGTTCGCGCCATCGGTGCCGATGCCGACATTGATCTTGTGGTCCAGCATGCCGCGCACGTCGGCGATGCCGCTGCCCAGCCGCATGTTGGAGCCGGGATTGTGCGCGACCGAAGCGCCGCGGTCGCCCAGCCGCTTCATGTCGTCGTCGTCGAGCCACACGCCGTGTGCCACCGTGAAGCGCTCGTTGACCAGGCCCATCTTGTCCATGTGGGCGGTGAGCGACGTGCCGTAGATCTGGTAACCCGCCACTGCCTCGACCTTCGACTCGGAGACATGGCTCTGGATGCCGACGTCGTATTCCTTTGCGAGGTCGCGGCAGGCGATCAGGAAATCGTCGCTGCAATGGAACGGGATGGTCGGCGCCAGGGCGAGCTGCACCATCTTGAAGGGCCACTTCTGCAGCGCCCGGCGCATTTGCTTCGTCGTGACCTTCCAGGGCGCTTGCTTGAAGCTCTCGACCTCCGTGCGCAGCCGGGGTGGCAGGCGCTCCATCAGGCCGGGGATCGCCTCGAAGAACGAGATGTCGGCCACCAACGGCGCCAGCATGCAGCGCATGCCGACGTCCTCGTAGGCTTGCGCCATCGCCGACAGGCCCTCGACCGAAGGCAGGGGAAATTCGGCGGCAAGGTCATAGGCCGCTGTGCAGCCCTTCATCACCATCTCGGCCGCGCCGATCTGGGCGCTGAGATACTTGTCCTCGAGGCCGTAGTCGATGTGGGCCCACTGGGAGGCGGTCAGCAGCAGTTCGAGCGACCAGCGATCGTGCAGGCCTTTGGCCAGATTGCCCGGGCTGTGGGTGTGCGCATTGATCAGGCCGGGATGCATCAGCCGGTGCTTGGCATCGATCACGGTGGCGCCGGCGGG
>DASZJU010000327.1:0-1542 GCA_035947815.1 Reyranella sp. | reverse complement strand
TCCTTGACCGCCGCCACCACGCCTTCGGCAATGATGTCGCAGCGCATGATGCCGCCGAAAATGTTGATCAGAATTCCCTTCACCTGCGGGTCGGAGGTGATGATCTTGAAGGCGGCGGTCACCTTGTCCTTGCTGGCGCCGCCGCCGACATCGAGAAAGTTGGCCGGCTTCTCGCCGTAGAGCTTGATGATGTCCATGGTCGCCATCGCCAGGCCGGCGCCATTGACCATGCAGCCGATGGTGCCGTCGAGGGCGACGTAGCTGAGATCGTACCGCGACGCCTCGATCTCCTTGGCATCCTCTTCGGTGAGATCGCGCAGCACGGCGATGTCGGGATGGCGATAGAGCGCGCTGTCGTCAAAGCCGATCTTGGCGTCGAGACAGACAAGCTCCCCGGCCTTGGTGACGACGAGCGGGTTGATTTCCAGGAGATTCATGTCCTTGGCGAGGAACGCCTGGTAGAGCTTCGGCAGCATGGCCTCGGCCTGCTTGGCGACCTCGCGGCCAAACCGCAGCGCCTGCGCCACCTCGTGGGCATGATGGACCATGAAGCCGGTCACCGGATCGATGGAGAACGAGCGTATTTTCTCCGGCTGGGTACGCGCCACCTCCTCGATTTCCATGCCGCCCTCGGTCGAGGCGACAAAGGCGACGCGGCCGGTGGTGCGATCGACCAGCGCCGAGAGGTAATATTCCCGGTCGATGTTCGAGCCTTCCTCGATGTAGAGCCGGCGCACCTCCTTGCCCTGCGGCCCGGTCTGATGCGTCACCAGCGTGGAGCCCAGAAGGCGCTCGGCCTCGCGCCCGACGTCCTCGACCGACTTGACCACCTTCACGCCGCCGGCCTTGCCGCGGCCGCCGGCGTGGATCTGCGCCTTCACGACCCAGACCGGCCCGCCCAGCTCCTTGGCGGCCGCAACGGCTTCAGCGACGCTGAACGCGGCAATGCCGCGCGGTACCGGCACGCCAAATTCGCGCAGCACCGCTTTCGCCTGGTATTCGTGGATATTCATGCGGCTGGCTCACGTATCCCGGCGGCCGTGCAGCGGGAAACGAGAAGGTGGGACACCGAATAGATCACTTGCCGAGATCGGGAGCAATCTTCTTGCAGGCTTCGACCAGGCTCTCCACGGCCTTCGCCGAGTTCTCGAACATGGTGCGCTCAGCGCCGTTGAGCTCGATCTCGACAATGCGCTCCACCCCTTTGGCGCCGATCACCACGGGCACGCCGACATAGAGGTCCTTGACGCCGTACTCGCCGTTGAGCCAGGCGGCGGCCGGCAGCACGCGCTTCCGGTCGCGCAGAAAGCTCTCGGCCATGGCGATCGCCGCGCTGGCCGGCGCGTAAAAGGCCGACCCGGTCTTGAGCAGGCCGACGATCTCGCCGCCCCCGTTGCGCGTGCGCTCGACGATGCCGTCAAGCCGCGCCGCCGTGGTCCAGCCCATCTTCACGAGATCCGGGAGCGGAATGCCGGCGACCGCCGAATAGCGCACCAGCGGCACCATGCTGTCGCCGTGCCCGCCGAGGACGAAGGCGGTGAC
>DASZJU010000326.1:0-5314 GCA_035947815.1 Reyranella sp. | reverse complement strand
GACGTCATCATCACGGCGCGGAAGCGCAGCGCCGCGGCTTCGGTCGCGGCTGCGACGATGTCCTTGCCCTGGCGCCGCTGCTCCATGGCGAACTCGACGATCAGGATGGCGTTCTTGGCCGCCAGCGCGATCAGCACGACGATGCCGATCTGGGCGAACAGGTTGTTGTCGAGGCCGCTCACCAGCAGGCCGGCCATGGCGCCGAACAGCCCGGCCGAGATCGACAGCAGCGCTGCCAGGGGAATGGCCGTGCTTTCATAGAGGCCGACCAGGAACAGGTAGGCAAAGGCCAGCGCCAGCACCAGGATGGCGCCGGTCTGGCCCGCCGCCGCCCTCTCCTGGAAGGCGGTCCCGGTCCATTGATAGCCGAAACCCGCCGGCAGGACGCGCTTGGCGAGAACCTCCATCGCCTGCATTGCCTGGCCTGACGAATAGCCGGCCGCCGGACCGCCGATGATCGTCACGGAACGAAGGTTGTTGTAGCGGATGATCTGCGCTGGCGCCGTCACCAGCCGGATTTCCGCCACGGCGCGCAGCGGAAGGAGCTCGCCATCTTTTGTCCGGATGCGAACGCGATAGATGTCGCGCGCGAAACGCCGGTCCGCGGCTTCGGCCTGGATCTTGACCTGCCAGGTGCGGCCGAACAGGTTGAAGTCGTTGGCGTAGTAGCCGCCCATGGCCGTCTGCAGTGCGTTGAACACCTCGGCGATCTCGACACCCAGGATCTGCGCGCGCTCGCGGTCGAGGTCGAGGTAGATCTGTGGAGTGGAGGCGCCGTAGGTCGTGTAGACGCCCGCGAGCATGGGCTCGTTTTGTGCCGCCACGACCAGGCCGCGGGCCGTCGCGGCCAGGTCGGCTGGCGAGGCGCCGGTGCGGCTGACCAGCTGGAACTCGAAGCCCGCCGACGTGCTGAGACCGATGATGGGCGGCAGATTGAAGGGAATGATGGTCGCGGCGGCGATCCGGCGGAAATCCTCGTTGAGCTGCCGGAGTGCCGCGAAGACCGACATGTCAGCTGACTTGCGCTCGTCGAACGGCTTCATGGCCGCAACGAAGAAGGCGCGGTTGGGCAGGTTCAGGCCGTCCAGCATGCTGTAGCCGCTGACGGTGAACAGGTTCTGCAGCCACGGCTTGCCCTCGATGATGCCTTCGACCTGCTCGACGACAGCCAGCGTGCGGTTGGTGGAAGCCGCATCCGGCAGCTGGATCTCGCCCATGAAGGCGCCCTGGTCCTCATTGGGCAGGAACCCGGTCGGCACGATCCGCGCCATGCCCCCGGTGGCGACGATGAAACCCACGGCGAGCAGGCCTGCAACGATCGACCGTCTTGCCAGCGGCGTCGCCAGCCGCACATAGCCGTCGCGAGTCCGGTCGATGCCCTTGTGCAGGCGCGCGATCAGGCCGCCCCTCTTGGTGCGCCGGCGCAGGATCAGCGAGCACAGCGCCGGCGAAAGCGACAGTGCGTTCAGAGCCGAGATCACCATCGACGCCGAGACCGCCACGGCGAACTGCTGATACATCTGGCCGGCGATGCCCGGGATGAACGCGGTCGGGATGAAGACCGAGAGCAGCACCAGGGTGATGGCGATGATCGGCCCGGTGACCTGGCCCATGGCCTTTTCGGTCGCCTGGGCTGGCGTCAGATCGGGCTCCGTCTCCAGGATATGCTCGACGGCCTCGACCACGACGATGGCGTCGTCGACCACGATGCCGATCGCCAGCACCAGCGCCAGAAGGGACACGGTATTGGCGGAAAAGCCCAGCGCCAGCATGACCGCGAAGGTGCCAACCAAGGCGACAGGCACGGCGATGATGGGAATCAGGGTGGCCCGCAGATTGCCGAGGAAGACGAAGACGACGATGCCGACCAGCACGAAGGCTTCCACCAGCGTGTGGATGACGCTCTCTATGGTGGCTTCGACGAACACCGTCGTGTCGTACATGACGTCATAGGCGACGTCCTCGGGCAGCAGCGGATCGAGCTCCTTCAGCACCTCGCGCACGCCTCTGGCCGTCGCCAGCGCATTGGCGCCGGGCAGCTGGTAGATCTGGATGCCGGCGGCAGGCTTGCCGTTGTAGCGCCCGACCGAATCGCTGGTCTTGGAGCCGAGCTCGAGGCGCGCCACGTCCTTCAGCCGCACCACGGTGCCCTGGGCGTTGGTGCGCACGACGATGTTCTCGAACTCCTTGACGCTCGCCAGCCGGCCTTGCGTGGTGATGTTGAGCTCGAGTTCGACCGGTCCCATCAGCGGCGCGGCGCCGACGCGGCCCGCAGCGGCCTGGATGTTCTGCGACTGGATGGCCTTGATGATGTCGTCGGTCGAGATGTCGAGGCTGGCCATCCGGTCCAACGACACCCACGCGCGCATAGCGTAGTCGAGCGGACCGAACAGCACCGCATCGCCGACGCCGGGTACGCGCCGCAGATTGTCCAGCATCTCGATGGTGGCGTAGTTGGACAGGAACTGGCCGTCGCGGCTGCCCTTGGGCGAGTGGACGGCGATGAGCTGCAACAGCGCCGACGACTGCTTCTTGACGATCACCCCATTGCGCTGGACTTCCGGCGGCAGCCGGGCGAGCGCCTGGTTGACGCGGTTGGTGACGTTGACGGTGTTGAGGTCCGGATCGGAGCCGACGGCGAAGCTCACGGTCAGCGCGTAGCTGCCGTCGCCGCCCGAGGTCGACTTCATGTAGATCATGCGCTCGACGCCGTTGACCTCGGCCTCGATGACCTGCGCCACCGTCGATTCGACGACGGTCGCCGACGCGCCGGTATAGGTCGCGGTGACCTTGACCTGCGGCGGCACGATGTCGGGGAACTGCGCCACCGGCAGGGCCTGGATTGCGATCAGGCCCGCGATCGTGATGACCGCGGAGATCACGAAGGCGAGCCGCGGACGTTGGATGAAGACCGAGGAGATGGTCATCGGCTCACCGTGACGGCTGCGTGGACGGCACGCCGCCCGGGGCGAGCTGCGGCGTCACCACCATGCCGGGCCGCACCCGCTGCTGGCCCTGGACGATCATCTTCTCGCCCGGCTTGAGGCCATCTTCGACGACGACCATGCCGTCGCGCTCGATGCCGAGCTTGACCCGTCGTTGCTCGGCCTTGTTGTCGGCGCCGACCACGAAAAGATAAGAGCCTGTCTGGTCGTTCGCGATCACCGATTGCGGCACGACGACATACTCCGCCGGCGCTTTGTCCTCGAGCACGACCCGCACCGTCTGGCCTTCGGTCAACGCCCGATTCGCGTTGGCGAATGTCGCGCGCAGGATTTGGCCGTCGGTCTTGGGATCGACCTGCACGTCGATGAAATCGAGGGTTCCTTCCTCATCGTATAGACTGTCGTCGGCCAGCCGGATCTTCGCCTTCAGCGACCCTCCCGAGGAGCCGCCGCGCCGCGCTTCCAGCAGCTCGCGCTGGGTCACCGAAAAGAGCACGCGCATGGGCTGCTCAGCCACGACGGTGGTCAGGATACCGGTTTCCGGCCCGACCAGATTGCCGGGCGAGGCGGCCGCCCGTCCGACCCGGCCGCCGATCGGTGAACGGACTTCGGTGTAGGAGAGCTTGATCCTGGCGTCGCGCAGGGCAGCGTTTGTTTCTGTCAATGCGCCCTTGGCCTGCTCGAGGTCTGCCAGTCTGGCGTCGCGCACCGCCTCGGTACCGACTTTGGTTCGCGCCAGTTCGTCTGCCCGTTTGTATTGCAGCTCGGCATTGACGACGGTCGCGGCCGCCGCCGCCCGTTGCCCCTCCCGCTGCTCGACCGCCGCCTGATAGGGCTCCGGCTCGATCACGAACAGCAGTTGGCCCTCTTTCACCAGATCGCCGTCGGCGAACTTGCGTGGCCCGAGGAAGCCCTGAACGCGGGCGCGCAGGTCGACCTTGTCGACGGCCTGCGCCCGGCCGATGAATTCGCGCTGGCTGGCGATGGGCTGCATTTCGGCCGGCTGCACCAGAACGGCCAGGGGCGTCGTCCCCTGCTGCGCCCCGACCGCGGACGCGGCCATGGCGCCCGCCAAAACCAGAAGCGCCGTCCACCTGGCTAGCCGTCGCATCCCCTTCCTCCGCTCAGACGGGCACTGCGCCTTACGGCAGCCTCTACTTTAGCAGGCCACGAGACAACCCGCGTGGGTGGCCGTGCGAAAAATCTGCGGGCGATCCCGGTGCCGGTAGGACGTTGTCCTCAGCGAAGTCGACTTATCCCGTCGGCAGGTGGATCGGCGTGGAATCGTAGCCGGGCGGGGCCTTGTGCCAAGCGCGGCCCGTCATCATCTCCTGTCGGCCCACTTCGTAGAGCTTCGCCATGTAGGCTTTTTCGAACGGCTGCTCGAGCCTGTCGGTAAAGCTCTGGGGGATGTAGGCGAGGTTGAAATCCATCTTGTCGCGAAGGCTGAGCAGGTAGAGCTGGTAGAGATCGCCGATGCCTTGAGTGTTGATCAATGTCGCCAACGCTCGTTCGACAATCTTGAGCGTACTGCGGTCGATCGTGGCAAGTTCGGTGCCCGGCCGAGAATTGCGGATGACGAAGAGTCGGCGCGGACGCTTGATCAAAGCCTCGATGACCTTCCGGTCCGCGTCCGCCAGGACGCGGCTGGTGTCCGCACCCCCGAAGGAAGGGGGATAGAGGACGACCTGTGCCACCGTCCCGCCATCGACGTGCATTTCCTCGAAGCGCTCGTTGCCGACCTCGATATCGATCATCACAGGCGGGAAGACGCCGGGGATCGATGCTGAAGCCAGCAAAATCCTGGCGAAGAGCTCAGCCGCGCGAGGATGGCTGCTCGCGGCGATGGCGCCCATGTTCCACATCACCCCTACGGGCGCGTCGAGATTGGTTGTGGCCACGAACAGGAGGCGCCCCTTCGTATTGTATTCGTAGGCGATCGCCGCCAGGAGCGCAGGCGTGAGGAACTTTCGGATGGTGCGCAGAAGCGGCCGGGAGTCGTAGAGCGAGTCACTCAGCAAGCCTGTCAGCAATCCGCGTGACGTCATGACGTCTTCCGCCGATGTCTTCGTGTAGAAGAACTCCAAGTCCTTATCGTAGGCGGGTCCCAGAAAGGCGCTTGGCGCAATTAGTGCGCCGGTACTGATGCCCGTGACAACTTTGAATTCCGGTCTGGTGCCGAGCGCGGACCAAGCTGTCAAAAGACCTGCGCCGAACGCACCATTCTCGCCTCCTCCCGAGATGGCAAGATAGTTGGCAGTCCCGAGCTGCGATCGGCCTTGAGACTGGAGGAAGCTGATTTCCCGGACCAACGCATTTCGTGCGATCTCGGCCAGGACATCCTCGTCCCTGCCATCAAGAACGATGCG
>DASZJU010000325.1:0-10781 GCA_035947815.1 Reyranella sp. | reverse complement strand
ACGCACGTGCTGGCGACCATGCGCTATGCGGCGATCGTGCTCGATCTCGGCCTGCCCGACGAGGACGGCGTCTCGCTGCTGCGCGACATCCGCCGGCGCGGCGATTCGACGCCGGTGCTCGTGCTCACCGCGCGCGACGGGGTCACCGACCGCGTCACCGGCCTGCGCGAGGGCGCCGACGACTACATGGCCAAGCCATTCGCCATGGAAGAGCTCGTCGCGCGCCTGCAGGCCCTGCTGCGCCGTCCCGGCAACCTGCTCGGCAAGCGACTCACCTTCGGCAACGTGGCGCTCGATACCGAGGGACGCCAGGTGATCGTCGATGGAGCCGTCAAGGCGTTCCCCGCGCGCGAGACCGCAGTGCTCGAGATCCTGCTCAGGCGCAGCGGCAACGTGGCCCCCAAGCGCCTGTTCGAGGATCACCTGTTCGGTCTGTCGGGCGATGTCGGCTCGAATGCCGTCGAAGTCTATGTCCACCGCCTGCGCAAGATGCTGGCGGATGCAGGCGCCACGGTGAAGATCCATACGGTGCGCGGTGTCGGCTACCTGATGGCCGAGGAAAAGGGCGGGTGAGGCGCTTCCGCTCGATCATCTCGCGGGTCGTGGCGCTGCACGTCGTCGCCATCGGCGTCACCTCGATATTGATGCCGGTGGCGCTCTACTGGCTGCTCAATCAGGCCGCCAACAGCCTGCACAGCGACGCGCTGCGCAGCCAGGCCGCGACCATCGCCGGCTTCCTGCGCCCGCAACCCGATGGCAGCGTGACGCTCGAGATCCCATCCGAGATCCAGCCGCTTTACTCCGGCGGCTATGGGCTTTACGCCTATGCCGTGCTCGACTCTTCGGGCCGCGTCCTGTTCTCCTCGCGCACCGACGGCGCCGCACTGTTTCCGCTCGAAGGGTCGGCCACCGGCAACTGGATCGAGCGCCTGCGCACCACAGGCTCGGTGCTGTTCGGCGTCAGCGTGGCGCGCCCGGTCGGTCAGCGCATGTACTGGATCCAGGTCGGTCAGGACCTCTCGCATCGCGACGTCATTATCGACGATGTCGTCACCACCTTCTTCCCGCGCGTCGGCTGGATCACCTTTCCGATCCTGCTGGTGCTGCTGATGTTCGACATCATGATCTTCCGCCGGGCGCTCGATCCGGTGCGCGAGGCCTCGACCACGGCGGCGGCGATCGGGCCGGCGCGCACCGACGTACGCCTGCCCGAGCAGTCGATGCCGGCCGAGATCCTGCCGCTGGTTCATGCCGTCAACCAGGCGTTCGACCGCCTCGAGTCGGGCTTCCGCGCGCAACGCGACTTCACCGCCGACATGGCGCACGAACTGCGCACGCCGCTCGCTATCATGCGCGCCAGGGTCGATTCGCTGGAGCCCGGATCGGTTCGCGACGCGCTGCGCAGCGACCTCGTCAACATGACGCGCACCGTGAGCCAGGTGCTCGACATCGCCGAGCTCGAGAGTTTCGTCGTTGGCGGCGATTCCAAGGCCGATCTCCACGCCGTCTGCGCCGAGGCGGTGGGCTTCATGGCGCCGCTTGCCGTCGACATGTCCAGGACGATCGCGCTCACCGGGGTCGACGCGCCGGTCTGGGTGTGGGGCCATCCCGAGGCGCTGTTCCGGGCCGTGCGCAATCTCGTCGACAACGCCATCCGGCACACCCCGAGCGGCAGCTCGATCGAGGTCGACGTGTCCGCCGACGGCACCGTGCGCGTCATCGATGACGGCCCCGGCGTGCCCGAGGCCGAGCGTGACTCGATCTTCCGGCGTTTCTGGCGGCGCGATCGCAACCAGGCCGAAAGCCGCGGCCTGGGCCTGGCGATCGTGGCCCGGGTCGCCGAGACCCACGACGGCAGCGTCACGGTCGAGAACCGTCCCGAGGGCGGCGCCGTCTTCACGCTCCGCCTGCGGCCGGTGGCCAGCTTGACCACCGCAAATTGACTGTGGCTATCTGCCTGTCGAAATCGCCGCAGCAATCGACAACGAACGGCGGACCGCGGGAGCGCGAGGCAGGGATGACGACGGGGGCGGCCGACACCGGAACCGACGCTCGGGACACGTTTCCCAAGCTTCTGGCGGAGCGCGCCCGGAACCGCCCCGACAGGCCAGCCTATCGCGAGAAGGAATACGGCATCTGGCAGACCTATGACTGGGCCCATGTCGCCCAGCAGGTCGGCTGGCTGGCCGCGGGCCTGGCCGATCTCGGATTCAAGCGCGGCGACAGGCTGATCGTGGTCGGCGACAATAGGCCCCGGCTCTATTGGTCGATGTGTGCGGCGCAGTCGCTGGGCGGCGTGCCGGTGCCGGTCTACCAGGATTCGGTGGCCGACGAGCTCGCCTACGTTGTCGAGCATGCCGGCGCGCGTTTCGCCCTGGCCGAGAACCAGGAGCAGGTCGATAAGCTCCTCGAGATCCGGAAGAAGGTGCCGTCGCTCGGCGTCGTCATCTACGACGACCCGCGCGGGCTCCGATACTACGAGAGCCTGTTGTCCTACGATGCGGTGCAGGAGCGCGGCGCCCAGTTGCTGTTGGCGACGCCGGACCTGGTGTCGGCCGAGGTCGCCAGGGGGCAGGGCTCGGACGACGCCATCATGCTCTACACCTCGGGCACCACCGGCCGGCCCAAGGGCGCGGTGTTGAGCTACGACAATCTCGTGTGGGCGGCCCGCGCCGGCGCGGATTTCGACGGTCTCAAGGAAGGCGACGAGCTGCTCTCCTACCTGCCGATGGCCTGGGTAGGCGATCACATCTTCTCCTATGCCCAGGGCTACGTCGTCGGCCTGGTGGTGAACTGCCCCGAATCGGCGGCGACGATGATGACCGACCTGCGCGAGATCGGCCCGACCTATTACTTTGCGCCGCCGCGCGTGCTGGAGAACCTGATCACCCAGGTCACGATCCGCATGGAGGACGCGGGCTTCCTCAAGCGCCACATGTTCCAGTTCTTCATGACGATCGCCCGCAAGGTCGGGCCGGCGCTGCTCGACAGGCGGCCGGTCGCTGCGATCGACCGGCTGCTCTATGCACTGGGCAATCTTTTGGTCTACGGCCCGCTCAAGAACACGCTCGGCATGAGCCGCGTGCGCGTGGCCTATACCGCAGGCGAGGCGGTCGGGCCCGAGATCTTCAACTTCTACCGCGCGCTCGGCGTCAACATGAAGCAGCTCTACGGCCAGACCGAAGCGTCGGTGTTCGTCACCATCCATCCCAACGGCGAGGTCTTCTCCGACACGGTCGGCAAGCCGGTGTCGGAAGTCGAGCTCAGGATCGCCGAGTCGGGCGAGGTGCTCTACCGCAGCCCCGGCGTGTTCAAGGAGTATTTCAAGAACCCCGAAGCCACCAACGACACCAAGACGCAAGATGGCTGGGTGCACACGGGCGATGCGGGCTATCTCGACGAGCGCGGGCACCTGCGCATCATCGATCGCGCCCGCGACGTCGGCAAACTGAACGACGGCACGCTGTTCGCGCCGAAGTTCATCGAGAACAAGCTGAAATTCTTCCCCCACATCAACGAGGCGGTGGCGTTCGGCCAAGGCCGCGACTACGTCGCGGCCTTCGTCAACATCGACATGACGGCGGTCGGCGACTGGGCCGAGCGACGCCACATCGCCTATGCGAGCTACCAGGAGCTGGCCGGCCACAGCCAAGTCTACGACCTCGTGCAAAGCGAGATCGAGCGGGTCAATCGCGACCTCGCCGCCGATCCGCGCATGGCCGGCGCTCAGATCCGCCGCTTCCTTATCCTGCCCAAGGCGCTCGAGGCCGACGACGGCGAGCTCACGCGCACCAACAAGGTGCGCCGTTCCTTCATCGGCGAGCGTTACATCTCTCTGATCGACGCGCTCTATGACGGCTCACGCAATACTTACATGAAGGTCGACGTCACCTTCGAAGACGGTCGCAAGGGCGCGATCGAAGGCGACGTCGAGATCCGCGACCTGGCGCCCCATCCGGCAGCGGCGCCGGCGCGGCTGCGACGTATGGCGAGTTGATGCGCATGGCGATGGGGACCGCACGCATTGCGACCCGCACACCTCACCCTGAGGAGGGCGCGATAGCGCCCGCCTCGAAGGGTGGGCAACGCGCACCATTCCTGCGGCCCATCACAGCGCGGGGGTTACCCCGCGCGAATCGAGACGCACGCCTGCGGCGCGCTCCTCAGGATGAGGTTGTCTTTGTCGAGCTCACGGCCCCATGAGCGCTCGTTCGCGTCTCTTCAACGAGGTGCTGCTGTCGGTCGAGAATATCAGCCTGTCATTCGGCGGCGTGAAGGCGCTCGCCGACATCAGCTTCGACATCCGCAAGGGCGAGATCCGCGCCATCATCGGACCCAACGGCGCCGGCAAGTCGTCGATGCTGAACTGCATCAACGGCTTCTATCATCCACAGCAGGGCGCGATCACGTATAAAGGTGTGCGGCGCAGCCAGATGCGGCCGCACGAAGCGGCCGAACAGGGCATCGGCCGCACCTTCCAGAACATCGCGCTGTTTCGCGGCATGTCGACCCTCGACAACATCATGACCGGCCGCAACCTGCGCATGAAGACCGGGCTGTTCTGGCAGGCACTGCGGATCGGGCCGGCCGCGCGCGAGGAGATCGAGCACCGCATGGTGGTCGAGCGCATCATCGACTTCCTCGAGATCCAGCACATCCGCAAGGTCCCGGTCGGCCAGCTGCCCTACGGCCTGCAGAAGCGGGTCGAGCTCGGCAGGGCGCTCGCCGCGCAGCCCGACCTGCTGCTGCTCGACGAGCCGATGGCCGGCATGAACATCGAGGAGAAGCAGGACATGTGCCGCTTCGTCCTCGACGTGAACGACGAGTTCGGCACCACGATCTGCCTGATCGAACACGACATGGGCGTGGTCATGGACATATCTGATCGCGTCGTGGTCCTCGACTATGGCAAGAAGATCGGCGACGGCGCACCGGACGCGATCAAGAGCAACAAGGCGGTGATCGACGCCTATCTCGGCGTGAGTCATTGATGTTCAGGTCAAGTGGACTCGGCGCATTACATGCGCCTGCGGCGTCCCGCCCGCTCATGATCATGATGCGGGCGGGACGCCCGTGGTCCGATGATGTGAAGAAGAGGGCGACATAATGGGTTTCTTCCTCGAAGTCCTGATCGGCGGCCTTCTCGCCGGCGTCCTCTACTCGCTGGTTGCGCTGGGCTTCGTGCTGATCTTCAAGGCGTCCGGCGTCTTCAACTTCGCCCAGGGTGCGATGGTGCTGACGGCGGCACTGGCGCTGGTACGGGCGCTCGACCTCCTGCAGGACCAATGGCACTGGCCGTTTGCCCTGGCGCTCGCCGCCGCCTTCCTGTTCGCCGGCATCATCATGGCGATCGTCGCCTGGGCCGCCGAGCGGCTGGTGCTGCGCAAGCTGGTGAATCAGGAAGGCATCATCCTGTTCATGGCGACGATCGGCGTCACTTTCTTCCTCGAGGGGCTGGCCCAGGGTGTGTTCGGCGCCGACGTCTATCCGCTCAATATCGGCCTGCCCAAGGAGCCGATCTTCATCCTCGAATCGCTGTTCGACGGCGGCATCCTGGTGAACGAGCTCGACATCTGGGCCGCCGTGATCGCCGGCCTCCTGGTGGCGGGGCTGGCGCTGTTCTTCCAGTGGACGCGCATTGGTCGCGCGCTGCGTGCCGTGGCCGACGACCATGCCGCCGCGCAGTCGGTCGGCATTCCGCTCAACCAGATCTGGTTCATCGTCTGGCTGGTCGCGGGCCTGGTGGCGCTGGTCGCGGGCGCGGTGTGGGGCAGCAAGCTCGGCGTTCAGTTCTCGCTCTCGCTGCTGGCGCTGAAGGCGCTGCCGGTTCTCGTCCTCGGCGGCTTCACCTCCGTGCCGGGCGCCATCGTCGGCGGGCTGATCATCGGCGCCGGCGAGAAGCTTTCCGAGGTCTTCCTGGGGCCGGCCATGGGCGGCGGCATCGAAATCTGGTTCGCCTATGTCGTGGCGCTGCTGTTCCTGCTGGTGCGCCCGCAGGGCCTGTTCGGCGAACGCATCATCGAACGCGTGTAAGGGGAAAAGCGTGTTCTATCGCGAAGCCGGCCAGTACAAGGCGAGCTACCAATCGGATCAGGCGATCTTCCCGATCGCCCAGGACCGCATCGCCATGCTGGCGCTGCTTCTGATCGCGTTCATCGCCGTGCCTCTGCTGGCCAGCGAGTACACCTATCGCGCCGTGCTGATCCCGGTCGTCATCCTGTCGCTGGCGGCGATCGGGCTGAACGTGTTGATGGGCTATTGCGGCCAGGTCTCGCTGGGCTCGGGCGCCTTCATGGGGATCGGCGCCTACGCCGCCTACAATCTCGCGATCCGCCTGCCCTTCCTCAACCCTTTCGTCTGCGTCCTGCTGGGCGGCTTCGTGTCGGCAGCGGTCGGCATCGCCTTCGGCGTGCCCAGCCTGCGCATAAAAGGCTTCTACCTCGCCTGCGCCACCCTCGCCGCGCAGTTCTTCGCCGACTGGGCGTTCCTCCGGATCAAATGGATCACCAACTACACGCCGTCGGGCTCGGTCAACGCCCCGCCGTTGCAGCTCATGGGCTTCGACCTGTCGTCGCCGACGGCGAACTACCTGGTGTCGCTGGTCTTCACGCTGGTGCTGGGGCTCGCCGCCAAGAACATCGTGCGCGGCCATGTCGGCCGCCAGTGGATGGCGATCCGCGACATGGACATCGCCGCCGAGATCATTGGCGTGCGGCCGATGTACGCCAAGCTCACCGCTTTCGCCGTGTCGTCTTTCCTGATCGGCGTGGCCGGCGCGCTGTGGGCCTTCGTCTATCTCGGCTCGTGGGAGCCGGCCGCCTTCGACATCGATCGCTCCTTCCAGCTCATGTTCATGGTCATCATCGGCGGCCTCGGCTCGATCCTGGGCAGCGTGCTGGGAGCGGCCTTCATCGTGCTGCTGCCGATCTTCCTCAACCAGGCGCTGCCGCCGTTCGGGGCGCTGTTCGACTGGAAGATCAGCACCGCCACGGTGTCGAACTTCGAATCGATGATCTTTGGCGCCCTCATCGTGTTCTTCCTGGTCGTCGAGCCCAACGGGCTCGCGCGTTTGTGGTCGGTCGCCAAGGAAAAGCTCCGGCTCTGGCCCTTCCCGCACTGAGCCGGAGCCGCTAGGGTTTCAAGACAAGGACGGCTGCAAGGACCGTCCAATCCAATAGGTGAGGAGGAAACGATGGGACTTCGCAAATTGGCGCTGCTCGGCGCCGCGATCGTGTCGGCCGGCATCATCGCCGCCACGACTGCCCCCAATGACGCGTGGGCGCAGAACGAACAGTTCATCCCCGGCCTGGTCTATCGGACCGGCGCCTATGCCCCCAACGGCATCCCGTTCGCCGACGGCGTCGCCGACTACATCGCCATGCTGAATGCGCGCGACGGCGGCATCAATGGCGTCAAGATCACCTTCGAGGAATGCGAGACCGGCTACGCCACCGACCGCGGCGTGGAGTGCTACGAGCGCCTCAAGGGCAAGGGCCCGACGGGGGCGTCCTACTTCAGCCCGCTCAGCACCGGCATCACCTTCGCGCTCACCGAGAAGGCGCCGGGCGACAAGATCCCGCTGATCACCATGGGCTACGGCCGCGCCGACAGCCGTGACGGTGCGGTATTCGAATGGAACTTCCCGCTGCTCGGCACCTACTGGACGGCGGCCAACGTCGCCATCCAGCACATCGCCAAGGAGATGGGCGGCTTCGACAAGCTCAAGGGCAAGAAGATCGCGCTGCTCTATCACGATTCGCCCTACGGCAAGGAGCCGATCGCGGCGCTCGAGATCATGTCCAAGAAGTATGGTTTCGAGTTCCTGCCGATTCCGGTGCCCGCGCCGGGCAGCGAGCAGAAGTCGCAGTGGTTGCAGATCCGCCAGCTGAAGCCGGACTATGTCCTGTTGTGGGGCTGGGGCGTCATGAACTCCGCCGCCGTCACCGAGGCGGGCAACGTCAACTACCCGCGCGACCATATGATCGGCGTGTGGTGGTCGGGCGCCGAACCCGACGTCATTCCCGCTGGCGAGAAGGCAGCAGGCTACAAGGCGTTGATGCTGCAGCACCCGGCCGGCAAGTTCGCCGTCTATGCCGATCTCGAGAAGTTCGTCATCGCGCCGGGCAAGTCGCTCGCCAAGCCCGACGAGATCGGCTCGGTGCTCTACAATCGCGGCCTCATCAACTCGATGCTGGGCACCGAATCGATCCGCACCGCCATGGCCAAGTTCGGCAACAAGCCGATGACCGGCGAGCAGGTGCGCTGGGGCATCGAGCATCTCGACCTCACTGCCGAGCGCATCAAGCAGCTCGGCTTCGAGGGCATGATCGGACCGATCAAGGTGTCGTGCGCCGACCATGAAGGCACCCGGCTGAGCCGCGTCCACCAGTGGGACGGCAAGAAGTGGAACATCATCTCCGACTGGTACACCGCCGACGACGCCGTCATCGCGCCGCTGGTCAAGGAAACGGCGACCAAGTACGCCACCGAGAAGAAGATCACGCCGCGCGACTGCTCGAAGGAGAGCTGAGCATCGTGAGACGCCTTATCGCGCCTTCCCCCTCCGGCCCTTCGGGCCACCTCCCCCGTCTGACGGGGGAGGGTTGGGGAGGGGGTGAGCACGAGGAGGGTGGTTGGAACGGCGAAGATCAAGCATGAGCGTTGTTACTCCCGCGCCTGTTCCATCCGTCAATGTCCTCGACGTCGCCAATGTCGAGGTGATCTACAATCACGTGATCCTGGTGTTGAAGGGTGTCTCGCTCACGCTACCCGAGGGCAGCATCGTGGCGTTGCTGGGCGCCAACGGTGCGGGCAAGTCGACCACCCTGAAGGCGATCTCCAACCTGCTGCAGGCCGAGCGCGGCGAGGTCACCAAGGGCCAGATCCATTGCCGCGGCAAGCGGGTCGACGGGCTGACGCCCAACGACCTGGTGCGGCGTGGCGTCATCCAGGTGATGGAAGGTCGCCACTGCTTCGGCCATCTCACGGTCGAGGAGAATTTGCTGACCGGCGCCTTCATCCACGGCAACAAGCGCCGCCAGATCGCCGACGATCTCGAGAAGGTCTATCACTATTTCCCGCGCCTCAAGGAACGGCGCACCAGCCTGGCCGGCTACACGTCGGGCGGCGAGCAGCAGATGACGGCGATCGGCCGCGCCCTGATGAGCCGGCCCACCACCATCCTGCTCGACGAGCCGTCGATGGGGCTGGCCCCGCAGCTCGTCGAGGAGATCTTCGAGATCGTCAAGAACCTCAACGAGCGCGAAAGGGTCTCGATCCTGCTGGCCGAGCAGAACACCAACGTGGCGCTGCGCTACGCCCATTACGGCTACATCCTGGAGAACGGCCGGGTGGTGCTCGACGGCGACGCCGCGTCCTTGCGCGAGAACGAGGACGTGAAGGAATTCTATCTCGGCATCGGCGGCGAGGGCCGCCGCTCGTTCCGCGACGTCAAGCACTACCGAAGGCGCAAGCGCTGGCTTTAGTCTTCCGGACCGCGGGCGTCTCGCCCGCTCATGAGGCGCGCAGTCCAGAAGACTACGCTGCCGCCGCTACCTTCTTCGGAATCGGCGGCGCGAAGCGGAAGGCCGCGCCCAGGCGGTTCCAGGCGTTGATGGTGCCGATCGCGACGCTGAGGAAGATGAGCTCCGCTTCGCTGAAGTGCCGGCGCACGACATCATAGGCGTCGTCGGGCAGGCGCGGTTTTCTGGAAGGTGTCGTAAGCGATGCGGACGTCGGACATGGGCGCTCAGGTGAACATATGCTACCGACGGTAGATTGACCGGTCGGTAGCGCAGGCATAGTAAGAAGCCGCCATGGTCGACGCTTCCAACGACCTCGTTCTCGAACTGCTGCGCGCCATTCGCGTCGACTTGGGCGACGTACGAGACGACGTGCGCGAGGTCAAGGGACGGATGACATCGCTTGAGGTATCCGTGGCAAACCTGCATGGCGACTTTGCCGGGCAGTCGAGCCGGATCGATCGGGTCGAAAACAGGCTGGAACGGATCGAGCAGCGACTGGATTTGCGCGACGCTTAGGCTGGCGTAGCCGCAGGCTCGATCTCAGGGCTGCCTTGGCAAGTAGCTGCTGCGGCGTCTACCGTGCTCACAAGCACGAGGGAGACACCCAATGTCCAAGCATTACGATACGCTGGAGACCCGATCGCCGGCCGAACGCGAGAAGGCCTTGATGCAGGCCCTGCCGCAGCAAATCGCCAACGCCCGCGACAACGCGCCGTTCTTCGCTTCCTGGCTGAAGGATGTCGACCCGGCCGCGGTCACCTCGCGCGCGGCGCTCGCCAGATTGCCGGTGCTGCGCAAGGCGATGCTGGGCGAGGTCCAGAAGAAGCAACCGCCGATGGGCGGGTTGATCACCGTGCCGATGAGCAAGGTGCGCCATGTCTTCATGTCGCCCGGCCCGATCTTCGAGATCGACACCGACGAGCCCGACTATTTCCGCGGCGCGCGCGCCCTGCATGCCGGCGGCTTCCGGCCCGGCGACGTCGTCTACAACACGTTTTCATATCACCTGACGCCCGCCGGCATCATGATGGAATCGGCCCTGCGGGCGCTCGGCTGCGCCGTCGTGCCGGGCGGCGTCGGCAATACCGAGCTGCAGCTCGACGCCATCGCCGCCATTAAGCCCACGGGCTATGTCGGCACGCCGTCGTTCCTGAAGATCCTGCTCGAGAAGGGCGCCGAGCTCGGCAAGGACATCTCCTCGATCAGGAAGGCCTTTGTCGGCGCCGAGGCGCTGCCGCCGTCGCTGCGCCAGATGTT
>DASZJU010000324.1:0-2910 GCA_035947815.1 Reyranella sp. | reverse complement strand
GGCCCGCGCCCCCAGCACTACGGCTTGATCATCCGGTACACGCGCGCAGCGGTGCCGCTGTAGAGGGCCGTCTTTTCGGCGGCCGAAGCGCTCGAGGTGATCCGCTTGAACGCATTCCACAGCTCGGTGTAGCCACAGGACTGCTTGTCGGGCGGGAAATTGCTCTCGAACATGCAGCGATCGGGGCCGAACGCCTCGATGCCGGTCTCGACATAGGGCCGCCAGATGTCCGCCAGGTCCTGCGAGGAGGGCGGCACCTCGCGCTCGTGGAAGCCGAAGCCGAACGACGTCATGCCGAGCCCGCCCAGCTTGATGTTGACGTTGGCGCAGCGCGCGAGGGCAGCGATGCTCTGCTTCCACAGCGGCAGGATCTCCGCGCTGCGCCCGGCATAAGGCCCGACGCCCAGAACGCCGCCGACATGGTCGACGATGATCGTCGTGTCGGGAAAGGCGCGCGCCAGGTCCACCAGGTCCGGGAGCTGCGGATGGAAGTGCCAGGAATCGAAGGTGAGGCCCAGCTTGCCGAGCTCGGCGAAGCCTTCACGGAATTTCGGGTCGAGCAGGCGGTGCGGCGGGATCGGCCGGGAGACATGCTTGCCGACCACGCTGTCGTCATGCGAGGTGCCGTAGCGCACGCCGCGGAAGCGGCCGCCGCCAGCTTCGATCTCGGCCTCCAACACCTTGCGTACCCTGGCGCCCAGCATCAGGTCGGCCCAGCCGATGATCGCCTCGCAGACGCGTGTCTTGCCGTACTGGCCGGAAGCGCTCATGGCGGCGGTGCCGTTCACGAACTCGACCTCGCCGACGGGGCGCATCTCCTCGGGCCCGCCGGCGCGGAACATCGACTGGCATTCGAGGAACACGGTCGAGACGACGTTGTGGCCGCCGCCGATGTCGGCCAGCAGCTCGGGCAGGAAGTAGAGGCCGCGCTGCGGCGTATCCCAGAGATGGTGATGCGGATCGATGATCGGCAGCTCGGGCTCGAGCGCTGCTTCCGATGGGCGCTTGGCCAGCCACGCCTGCAGATCGGCATTGTTGCGATGGATCAATCCGCGATATTCACCTTTGTTGGCCATGGCTGTTTCCTCCTCTTTCGGAGGACAAGCCTACGGCAGGATCGGGGAGCGGGGCATGCGGATTTGCGTATTCGGCGCGGGCGCCATCGGCGGGAATTTCGCGGCGCGACTCGCGGCGGCGGGCAACGAGGTTTCCATCGTCGTGCGCGGGGCGCATCTCGAGGCGATCCGCGCGAAGGGCCTCACGCTGCTGGCCGGCGACAAGAAGATCGTAGCGCCGGTGCACGCCTCCGACCGGCCGGCCGATCTCGGACCGCAGGATGCCGTGCTGGTGACCATGAAGGCGTCGGGCCAGCACGCCCTCGCCGACAGCATCGGCCCGTTGCTGCGCCCCGACACGCCCGTGGCTTTCGTGCAGAACGGCATTCCCTGGTGGTATGGCCACGGGCTGGCGACCTCGCGTCCGCCGGCGCCGGACCTGTCTCGGCTGGATCCGGGCGGGGCGCTTGCCAAGGCCGTCGGCTTGGATCGTGCGGTGGGTGCCGTCGTGAGCTCGCCGAACCACGTCGTCGAGCCGGGCGTGGTGCACAACGAAGCGCCCGACCGCAACATCCTCTGGGTCGGTGAACCGGACGATCGGCCCAGTCCCCGCATTGCAGCGCTGCGGGACACGCTGAAGGCGGCCGGCATCGATTCGCCCGCGACAACCGACATCCGCTACGAGATCTGGCACAAGCTGATGGCCAATCTCACCGGATCGACCGTCTGCCTTGTCACGGGACAGTCCGTGAAGGTCCAGGCCACGCCGCTCGCGAACCGTCTGTCGCGGCGCGCCCATGCCGAGGCGCTGGCCGTCGCGGCGGCTCACGGCGTGATGCTCGACGACCACCCGGACAAGCGTTACGGACCGACGCGCGTCTATTCCAGTCATCGGCCGTCGATCCTGCAGGACTACGATCTCGGCCGGCCAATGGAGATCGAGTCGATCGTGAGGGCGCCGCTCGCCTTCGCGCGCAGCGCCGGGATCGAGACGCCAACGCTCGATGCCATCGAATCGATCTGCGTCAGCCTGGCCGCGGCCAAAGGACTCTACTCGCCCTAGTCGCGGCCCGGCGCTAGGATGGACGGAATGCCATAACCATCGAGGAAACGCCATGAAGCCCAGGATCATGCGTGCCGCCTCCCGCCCGACGACCAAGGCGGAGCCGGCCAATTTCGTCGGCACGGTGCTGTCGGATCCGGTGTTCACGCCGGAGCAGCCGTCGCGGCTGCGCGCGTCGCGCGTGTCGTTCATGCCGGGCGGTCGCACCAACTGGCACAAGCACGCCGTCGGCCAGATCCTCTACGTCCTGTCGGGCGTTGGCCGCTACCAGCTCGAAGGCGAGCCGGTGCAGGAGATCAAGCCGGGCGACACGGTCGTCATTCCGCCCAACGCGCGCCATTGGCATGGCTCGGCGCCCGACACGATGATGGTCCATCTCGCCATGTCGGAGACCAACGACAAGGGCGAGGCGACCAGCTGGTTCGAACCGGTGAGCGACGCCGACTACATCAAGGCCCCGGCGAAGGCCTAGCCTCGCCTTCCTCCCGACGTAGTGGGGAGGTGTCGCCGTCTCGCGGCTTGTAACCAAGCCGCTGAGGCGACGGAGGGGTCATGACCCCTCCGTCCGCTGCGCGGACACCTCCCCAACTTCGTTGGGGAGGAAGAAACTACGTCGCCGTACCGCCCACCGTCAGCGCATCGATGCGGAGCGTCGGCTGGCCGACGCCCACCGGCACGCCCTGGCCGTCCTTGCCGCAGGTGCCGATGCCGGGATCGAGCGCCATGTCGTTGCCGACCATGCCGACCTTGGTGAGCGCCTCGGAGCCGGCGCCGATCAAGGTGGCGCCCTTC
>DASZJU010000323.1:0-9127 GCA_035947815.1 Reyranella sp. | reverse complement strand
GTCGGTCAGCCGCTTGCTCCAGACTGCCCACGGCTCGGCCGCGATTGCCGGCCGCATGACGGCGTAAAGCGCATCGCTCTCGGCCAGCCGCGCGGCCGGCGTGGCGAAACGCGGATCGTCGGCCAGCGCCGGCATCTGCATGGCCGCACAAAGTGCGCGCCAGTCGCGGTCGTTGATGGCCACCATCGACATCCAGCCGTCGGCGATCCTGAACACGCCGCCCGGCGCGCCGCCGGGCTTCATGGTGCCGCCCTCGAGATGGCAGGCCATCAGCCGGATCGACTGCAGCGCCGTCGCCGCCTGCATCAGGCTGGCCTCGATGTAGCGGCCGCGCGTCTCGTCGCGGCGGGCGTAGAGCGCGGCCGACAGCGCCTGGAAGGCATAGAGCGCCGTCGACATGTCGACCACGATCACCGGCACGCGATGCGGGATGCCGTCCTCGCCGCGGTTTTCGATCATCAGGCCGGTATAGGCCTGCAGCACCGGATCCATCGCCGGTCGCTCGGCGAGCGGCCCGGTCTGGCCGAAGCCCGAGATCGAGAGATAAAGCAGCCGCGGCTCGCGCGCGGCCACGCTGTCGTAGTCGAAGCCCAGGCGGCGGATGGCGCCGGGCCGGAAGCCTTCGAGGAAGACGTCGGCGCCCTTGAGCAGCCGCCACAGCACCTGCTTGCCGGGCTCCGTCTTGAGATCGACGGCAATGCTCTTCTTGCCGAGATTGCCGATGATCGAATAGGCAGAATGGCTGCCGTAGCGCGTGCCCAGCGTGCGCGCCCAGTCGCCGTCGCCGATGCCCTCGACCTTGATCACCTCGGCGCCGTACTGGGCCAGCAGCATGGCGCAGTAGGGGCCGGCGATGCCCTGGCTGAGATCGATAACCTTCAGTCCGGCGAAGGGCGCGTCGTAACTCATGCCAGCTTGACCAGCATCTTGCCGAAATTCTCGCCGCGCAGCAGGCCGATGAAGGCGCGCGGCGCCTTGTCGATGCCTTCGACGATGTCCTCGCGGTATTTGAGCTTGCCGCTCTTGATCCACTCGCCCATCTGGCGGCGCGCCGGCGCGTAGCGCTCGGCAAAGTCGGTGACGATGAAGCCCTGCGCTTGCACCCGCTTGCCGACGAAGGTGCCGAGCAGGCGCGGGCCCATCGGTGGCGTGGTGGCGTTGTACTGCGAGATCGAGCCGCACAGGGCGACCCGGCCGAAGAAGTTGATGTTGCGCAGGACGGCGTCGGAGATCTCGCCGCCGACATTGTCGAAATAGACATCGGGGCCGTTGGGGCAGGCCGCGCGCAGCGCGGCGTCGAGGTCCTTCTCGGTCTTGTAGTCGATGCAGGCATCGAAGCCCAACGCGTCCTTCACGAAGGCGCATTTCTTCGCCCCGCCGGCGATGCCGACCACGCGGCAGCCCATGATCTTGCCGATCTGGCCCACCACCTGGCCGACCGCGCCCGAGGCGGCGGACACCACGACGGTCTCGCCCGGCTTGGGCTGGCCGACCTCGAGCAGCCCGAAATAGGCGGTCATGCCCGGCATGCCCAAAACGCCGTTGGCGGTCGAGATCGGCGCGATCGACGAATCGACCTTGCGCAGGCTGGGGCCGCCGCCGATGGCGTATTCCTGCCAGCCCAGCCGGTCCTCGACGATGTCGCCCACCTTGAAGTGGGGATTTTGCGAGGCCACGACCTCGCCGACCGTGCCGCCGGTCATCACCTCATTGAGGCCGACAGCCGCCGCATACGACGCGGCATCGCGCATGCGGCCGCGTTGATAGGGATCGAGCGACAGATAGAGCACCTTGACCAGCACCTCGCCGTGCTTGGGCTCCGGCACCGGTGCCTCCTCGACCCGGAAATCCGACTCGGCCGGCTCGCCCGGCGGACGGCGCACCAGCACGACGCGGCGGTGGGTCTTGGGAATGCTGGCCATGGGCGTTCGCTCCGGTTTTGGATTCGCCTGCACCATAGCGCGGGAGCGCAGCAGGCGGCCATGGCGTCATGAAACCAAACCACCTCATCCTGAGGCGCGCTTCAGGGCTCGACGGCGATGGTGACGGTGTTCACCGCGAGATTGATCTCGGTGCCCGGCAAGGCCTGCGCGAGCGCGCCGGCCAACAGGTCGCCGACCCGTCGAATGGCGGCGACGTCGGTGCTGTCGGCGCAATCCAGCGCCACCTCGAGGGTGAGCGCCCGGGCCGTGCCGCGCGAGCGGAAGGCCGCGAGGCTGAACCCGGCCGGCAGTACGGGAATCGCCTGCTGCAGCGCCGGACCGACCAAGGGATTGGTCGAGCGATCGAGCAGGTCGGGCGCCGAGTCGTGCAACAGCGCCGCGGCGGCACGAAACATGATGCCGCACACCAGCAAGGCGCCCACCGCGTCGAGCCAGGCGACCAGCAGCGGATCCTTGGCCAGCGCCGCCCCCGTCATCGTCACCTGCACCACGACGGAGGACAGCAGCCGGGCCCGGCGCGCCTTGCGCTGGGCCTCCATGATGGCCGACGGGCGGCCGCGCGCGGCGAGCCTGACCTTTTCCCAGGCGACGAAGTTGATGAAGACGTTGATGGCGCCGGCCACGGCGGCGAGGCTCAGCCCGACCGGCGTGGCCATGCTGTGGCCGGCGGCGATCAGGCCGAGCGCATCGTAGCCCAGCCAGGTCGCAGCCGCGATCAGGCCGCAGGCGATGGCGATGCTGCAGAGCTGCTCGATCTTGCGGGTGCCGAAATCGAAGCCGGAAAGCCGGCCGCGATGAAGGCGGCGCAGCACCGCGAGCGACACCAGGTCGATGGTCCACATCATGTTGCCGCGCATGCTCTCGGCGAGGCAGGTGAGCGAGTCGCCGGCCAGCCCGACCGCGAGCAGCAGCACGCCGATGAAACCATCGAGGATCGCGGCCAGCAGCAGGGCTGCTTCACGCCGCCGCTGCTCGGGCGCAATGACGCCCGACACGCTAATGGGTCGTCCGATCAAGGCTGACTCAATCCCATCTAGCCGAGGCCCAGGCGGGCCAGCAGGACGGCGAGCACGCCGGCGCTCGGGAAGTGCACGTAGGCGGCGCGGCCGACCGGGCACGAAGCGAATACGTGCGGATCGCCGTCGAGCTTGAGCAGCACCTGGGCGTCGCCCTGCTGGCGGCCCTTGGCGACGGCGGCGAGATCGGCCGCGCCCAGCGTCTCGGCGCCGCCGCGCAAGGCAACCACGTGCGCCTCGCGCCACCTGCCGTCGCCCTCGAGGATCGCCTCGGCCTTGCTGCCGAGCGCGATCAGCGGCAGCGCCGCGTCGGACACCGGCGCATCGACGAACAGGTCGTTGCAATCGATCCACTTGGCGACCGGGTCGCCCAGCCCGACAGTGGCGCCGCGGCCGACAATGATGCTGCGGATGGTGGCGCCGGGCGGCGCCAGCACCGGCGCCTTCTCCTTCAGGCGAAAGGCCTCGCGCGCCGCGTCCAGCGCCTGGCTCGCCTCGCTCTCGGCCGAGCGCGCCTGTTGCAGCTGCAGGCGGGCGCCCTTGATCTCGGTCTTCGATTCCTGCCAGTCGCCGTAGGCCCATGGCAGGCTGCTGCCGTCCGGCGCGCGGAACAGGCCGGCCGCCGACGCCGCCTGCCGCCGCTTGGCCTGCTCCAGCGCCATGCGCTCGGCGGCGAGTTCGGCCTCGGCCTCGTCCAGGCGGATCCTAGCCTCGTCGCGATAGTCGCGCGAGCGATAGCCGCCTTCGGAGACGTTGCGGCTGCGCTCGGCGATCTCCGCGGCGAGTGCCGCCTTGGCCGCCAGCGAGGTGACGCGCGCCTCGCGCCAGGCGATCTCGTCGGCGAGATCGGCGCGGTAGTCGGCGGCGTAGCGCTTCATCAGCTCGCGCCGCTGGCCGTCGAGCTCCTGCACCGAGTCGAGGTAGTCGGTGGCGGCGGCGAGGCGCGTGCGGGCGTTGGCGAGGGCGGCTTCGGCGAGGCGGACCGGCGCGGGATCGAGCCGGTCGTTCACGATCTCCAGGATCGCGCCATCGGCCCCGACCCTGGCGCCGATCAGCGGCAGGTTGGCCGGCGCCCGGCCCTGGATCGGCGCCGTCGCGAGATGGGTCCAGGCGGTGACGGCCGAGCCGCGCACCAGCGTGGCGGCGAGATAGGGCCACAGCATCGCCACGGCGTAGAGGATCAGCGCGGCCGCGCCGAGCCAGATGCCGAACGAGGAAGGCCACGTGCGCAGCAGACGTGAGCCATGCTTCCAATGGTTGCCGCCCGGACTCAAACTCGACGCCACCTGCTTAACCGCACCGCGAGAGGATCGCACTCTGGACAGACAGTATGTGAGTTTTCACGCGCCTTCCACCGGGCCGATGCATCCGAGCTTCACCACGTCACGCGCAGTCCGGCGGTCAGCGCGTGGCTGGAGTCCTGGCCCGCGATGGTGCCCTCGTAGCGGAGATAGACGCCCATCGCCTCGGCAATGGCGGTGCTGGCCGAGAAGCCCAGCACCGCGCCATCGCGCGTCGGCGCCGCACCGAACACGGTGAACGGCACCGCCGGCGCGCCGGTGAACGACGCCGTCACCGGACGCGCGGTGTCGGCGTACTCATGGCTCCAGCCGAGCCGCAACTGCCCCGCGATCTTGTCGCGCCAGCCCACATCCATCGCCGCACCGACCTGCGCGCCGAAGATGGTGCGCAGTGAGCTGGTGGTCTGCTGCGCCACGCTGAGGTCGAGCGACTGCGCGCCGCTCTCGGTCAAGCCGTTCTGCGTCGCCGTCGAGCCCTGCAGCAGACCGAACGGCGTCACGTAATAAGCCGCAGCGCCGCCGAGATCGAACCGCCAGCCGGTCTCGACCTGGCCCAGGAATTGGTTGCCGGCGGTCTGGCCGAAGGCGGTGCGCGGCTGCAGGCCGGGGATGTTGATCGGCCGCCACAGCTGGTTGGCATTGTAGGCGTAGGCCGCCAGCGCATCGACGTACGCCGGGCCTTGCGCAAAATTGCCGTAGAGGCCGGCCTGCACGGTGTCGGTCGCGCTGCGGCCCTGGAAGCCGCCCGTCCATTGGCCGCCGGTCTGGTTAGGGCAGGCCTTCGCTGCGCTCAGGATGACATGAAGGCCTGTGTCTCCTACTTGCGATTCCGGGTACTAGGCCGGTTCCTTGATGCGATACCAGGCGACGTACAGCGCCGGCAGGAAGAGCAGCGTCAGCAGCGTGGCGACGACGATGCCGCCGATCATGGCGAAGGCCATCGGGCCCCAGAACACCTCGCGGGCAATCGGGATCATGCCGAGGCTGGCGGCGGCTGCCGTGAGCAGGATGGGCCGCATGCGGTGCAGGGTGGCTTCGACCACGGCGTTCCACGGCGTGAGGCCCTCGGCATGGAAGGCGTCGATCTGGGTCACCAGGATCACGGTGTTGCGGATGATGATGCCGATCAGCGCCAGCACGCCCAGGATGGCGACGAAGCCCAGCGGCTGGCCGGTCAGCAGCAACGCCGCCACGACGCCGATCAGGCCGAGCGGCGCCACGCTCACCACCAGGAACAGTTTCTGGAAGCTCTGCAGCTGGATCATCAGCACGGTCGCCATCAGGAACAGCATCAGCGGCACCACCTCGGCGATCGGCCGCTCGCCCTTGCCGCTCTCCTCGACCGTGCCGCCGACGGCGATCGAATAGTCGGCCGGCAGGTTGGCCATGAACTTTTCGACGGCGGGCTTCAGCTGCTGGACCACGGTGGCGGGCTGCAGGTCGCCCACCATCGCCGCCTGCAGGGTGATGGTGGGCTGGCGGTCGCGCCGCCACACGATCGGCTGCTCGATCTGGTACTGCACGGTGGCGATGGCGGGCAGCGGCACCGGCTGGCCGTCGCGGCCGGCAAGCTGCAGGGCCTGGAAGGTCTCGATCGACACCCGTTCGGCGCGGTCGGCGCGGGCCACGATGTTGATCAGGTAGATGCTGTCGTACATCTGGGTGATCGCCGAGCCGCCGACCACGTTGTTCAGCATGGTGGCGATGTCCTGCGAGGAAACGCCGAGCTGGCGGGCGCGATTCTGGTCGACGTCGATGCGCAGCACCATGCTGGGTTCGTTCCAGTCGTAGACGATGCCGCCGACATGGGGGTTGGCGCCGACGATCTCGGCCAGCTTCAGCGCCAGCCCGCGCACCGTCTGGATGTCCGGTCCGCTCAGCCGGTACTGGATCGGCCGGCCGACCGGCGGGCCAAGGTCGAGCGGATGGACGAAGCCGTCGATGCCGACGAACTCCTCGCGCAAGAGCGTCTTCAGGCGCGCCGCGAGTCTTTGGCGGGCCTCGAAATCCCGTGTGACGATCACGACCTGGCCGAAGAAGGGATTGGCGAGCTGCTCGTCGAGCGGCAGGTAGAAGCGCACGGCGCCCTGGCCGACATAGGAACTCCAGCGCACGATGTCAGGGTCGCCGACCAGCGTCTTCTCCAGCCGGTCCATCTCGACCTTGGTCTCGGCAATCGAGCTGCTCTGCAGCAGGGTCATGTCGACCAGCAGCTCGGGCCGGTCGGCGGCCGGGAAGAACTGGTTCTGCACATGACCGAGCCCGACGAACGACAGCGCAAACAGCACCAGCGTGAGGGCGACGGTGAGCCAGCGCCGTCGCATGGCAAGCAGCAACAGAGGCTGGAACCGGGCCTTGAGCCGCGACGGGCTCTCTTTCTCGCTCTTGGCCGTGCTTGGCAGCAGGGCGACGCCGAGCAATGGCGCGAACAACACGGCGACGGCCCACGAGATCAGCAGTGCAGCGGCGATCACGGCGAACAGCGTAAAAGTGTACTCGCCGGCCGAGCTGCCGTTCAGCCCGATCGGCACGAACCCCGCCACGGTGACCAGGGTGCCGGTGAGCATGGGAAAGGCCGTCGAGCTGTAGGCGAAGGTGGCCGAGCGCTCGAGCGAATCGCCTGCCTCGCGCCTTGCCACCATCATCTCGACCGAGATCATGGCGTCGTCGACCAGCAGGCCGAGCGCAATGATCAGGGCGCCGAGCGAGATGCGCTGCAGGATGATGCCGGAATACGCCATGAACACGAAGGTGGCGGCCAGCACCAGCGGGATGGCGATGGCCACGACCAGGCCGGCCCGCAGGCCGAGGCTCAGGAAGCTCACGACCAGCACGATCGCCACGGCCTCGAACAGGGCGCGCGTGAAGCCGCCGATCGCCTCCTCGACGACCGCCGGCTGGTTCGAGACCAGGTGCACGCCGACGCCGATCGGCAGGTCGGCCACCACCCCCGTCATGTGCAACCGCAAGTCCTTGCCGAACTGGATGAGATTGCTGTCGGCCTTCATGCCGATGGCGATGCCGATCGCCGGCTGGCCATTGAAGCGGAACATGGGCTGAGGCGGATCGACATAGCCGCGCGTGATGGTGGCGACGTCGGTCAGCCGGAAGAAACGGTCGTTGACCCGGATGTTGACGGCGCGAAGGCTCTCGACCGACGTGAACCGGCCGCTTACCCGCAGGCTCACCGTCTCGGGGCCGGCCTGCACGATGCCGGAGGGCGCCACCGCATTCTGCTGCTGCAGGCTGGTCAGCACCGCCTGCTGGTCGATGCCCAGGCCGGCGATATGCCGGGTCGAGAAGTTGAGATGGACGACCTCGTCCTGCACGCCCAGCAGCTCGACCTTGCCGGCGCTGGGCAGCTTCAGGATCTGGGCGCGCGCCTGCTCGGCATAGTCGCGCAGCTGGCGGAACGAGAGCCCGTCGGCGGTCAGCGCATAGATGTTGCCGAACACGTCGCCGAACTGGTCGTTGAAGAACGGGCCCTGCACGTTGGCGGGAAAGTCGCTCTTGATGTCGTTCACCTTGTTGCGCACCTGGACCCAGATGTCGCGGATGTCGCGGCTCGGCGTGTCGTCCTTCAGATTGACGTAGACGGTGGTCTGGCCCGCCGTCGTGTAGCTCCTGGTGAAGTCGAGCGCGCCCAGTTCCTGCAGCTTGCGCTCGATGCGGTCGGTGACCTGGTTGGTCATCTCCTCGACCGTGGCGCCCGGCCAGCTCGCCGAGACGATCATCGACTTGATGGTGAAGGAGGGATCCTCCTGGCGGCCAAGCCGCGTGTAGGAGAGGGCGCCCGCTGCCACGATCGCCAGCATCAGGTACCAGACGAACGACCGGTGACGGAGCGCCCACTCCGAGAGGTTGAAGCCGTTCACGGCGTCCCCTTCACGGCTTGCCCGGGCGTCAGGCTATGAGCGCCGGCGATGACGACGCGCGCGCCATCCGCGAGGTCGGCTGCACCCGTGCCGGCCGTCACGGTCACGGTGTCCTCGTCGCGCGAGAGGACGGTCACTTCGTGCAGTGCCACCGTGTTCTTGGCCGGGTCGACCAGCCAGACGAACGACTTGCCGTCCTTGTCGAGCAGCGCGGTTGCCGGCAGCTCGATGCGCGGCGACACCGGCCGGGTGAGCGTGACGGCGATGGTGATGCCCAGGCGAAAGGCGGCCGGCGGATCGTCGAGGGTGAGGAAGACGCTGCGCGTGCGGGTCGTCGGATCGGCCGTCGGGTCGATGCTGCGCACCGCCGCGGCTTTCATGGCGACGACATGATCGAGATCGACCGTCATGGTGAAGGCGTTGGCGTGCGACAGGGCATCGGCCAGCTCGCTGGGAACGGCGATCACCGCCTCCCTGATTTCGGGCCGGGCGACGGTGACGATCTTCTGGCCGGCATTGACCACCTGTCCGGGCTCGGCATAGCGGCCGGTGACGACGCCGTCGAAGTCGGCCTTGAGCTGGGTGAAGGAGAGCAGGTCGCGGGCCTTGCGCAGCGAGGCGCGGGCGCGCGTCAGGTTGGCCTCGGCGGTCTCGCGGTTGCGCTGGATCAGCTCGAACTGCGCTGGCGGCGTGATGTTGTGCTGGGCGAGGTCGCGCTGGCGGCCTTCCTCGGCCTGGGCGTTAGCGAACTGCGCCTGGGCATTGGCGACCGTGGCCTCGGCGCTGCGCACGGCCAGCGTCTGCACGGCGGGATCGAGGACGGCCAGCTCCTGATCCTTGGTGACGACCGCGCCGACATCGACGAAGCGCGCCACCATGCGGCCGAAGATGCGGAAGCCGAGGTCGGCCTTGTAGCGCGGCTCGATGGTGCCGGCGAACGGACCCAGCGTGTCGGTGGTGCGCACGACCGCCACGACCGACAGCACCGGCCG
>DASZJU010000322.1:0-10028 GCA_035947815.1 Reyranella sp. | reverse complement strand
GGCGACGGAAAGGGTGACGTGCGCAACGTGGCCATCGACGTCACCGGCGGCAATGGCCGGGTGACGCTGCCGGGCATCTTGCCGGCGACGCACCAGGTCAAGTCGGTGAATGCCCACGCCACAGTGGATTCGGCAACGCATACGATGAAGATCGAGCGCATCGATGCCGATCTAGGCGCCGCCAAGATACTGATCGCCGGCACGGGCACGAAGACGCCGGAAGGCCAGGTGTTCGCCGGCCGCGCCGAGGTGCTGCGCATCCCGGTGGATCGCCTGGGCGACTACTGGCCGCTCGACTTCGCGACAGGCGGCCGGCAGTGGGCGCTCGCCAATCTCAGCAATGGCCAGATCGACGTCGCCGCCGAGTTCGCGCTGAGCGCGCCCGGCAACGACCTGGCGCAGATCAAGATCGATCGCCTGGTCGGCCTGATCGACTATCGCGGCATGACCGTGCGCTATATGCCGTACATGCCCGAGATGCGGGGCGTATCAGGCAAGGCGCGCTACGAGGGCGGCACGCTGCATTTCGACGTGGCGAGCGGCAACGCGGTAGGCCTGCGCACATCAGGCGCCACGATCGACCTCACCGGGTTGGACGGCCCGGCGCAATATGCCAGCCTTCACTTGCCGATCGGCGGATCGGCGCAGGACGTCATCCGCTTTCTCGCACGACCCAAGCTCGGGCTGCCGCGCGAGATGCTCTACGACTACCGGCGGCTCGGCGGCGAGGCCGTGATCGACCTGTCGCTGGGCTTCCCGCTGCTCAATTCGGTGACGTTGTCCGAACTCGATATCAAGGCCGAAGCGTCGGTCTCGAAGTTTTCGTTGAAGAATGTGCTGGGCGAGCTCGACCTCACCGACGCTGCCGCGCGGATCAAGTTCGCCGGTCCTGAGCTCAGCGTCGCCGGCACCGGAAAGCTCGACGGCAACGTGGTCGAAATCGGCTGGCGCGAGCTGTTCGGCGCCAAGGCGCCGTTTCGCCGCCGTTACGACCTCAAGGGCACAGTGCCGGCTGCCCTCATGGCCAAGGCGGGATTCCCCCCGGTCGAACCCTACGTGACAGGGCCGGTCGCCACGACGCTGCACTATCAGGTGGCGACCAACGGCACCGGCGAGGTGGTCGGCCGCTTCGAGATCAAGGGCGCCAAGGCGGTGGCGCCGCCGCTCGGCTGGACCAAGGAGCCGGGCACCGACGGCCAGGTGCTGGCGACGCTGAAGCTCGCCGCGGGCGGCAAGCTCACCACCCTCGACTTCGAAGGTCACGCCAACGGCCTGCTGGCCAAGGGCCAGGTGCGCTTCGCCGGCGAAGGCGCCGTGCAGCAGATCACGGTGCAGCAGATCAAGATCGGGCGGACCGACGTTGCGGTCGACTGGAAGCGGGTCGCGGGCGGCGTTGAGCTCTCGCTGCGCGGCCCCTCGCTCGAACTGCCGCGCGTGCGGACCATGATGAAGGCGCGCGACGAGGTCGCCGCCAAGGATCCCGCGGGGGCGGCCGCAACGGCGCGCAGCAACACCAAGATGACCCTGCAGATCCAGCAGGTCCTGACCGAACGCGGCACGCTGGGCTACGTCAACGGGCGGCTTGGTCTGGCGGGCGAGCGGATCGCCTCGGCCGACATGACGATCGGCGGCGGCAAGGGCTCGACCTTCCGTGTCACACCGTCGGGGTCGGGCCGGACGCTGTTCCTCTACGTCGCCGATTTCGGGATGATGCTGCGGGACGCCGGTTGGCTCGACGGGTTGGCCAGTGGCTACCTGCACATCGAAGGCCGCTACGACGACAACGCTGCCGATTCGCCGCTCACCGGCTTTCTCAAGCTGGGTCCCTACCGGCTGGAGAAGGTGACGCCGCGCGCCGACGTGGGCACGCTCAACTCCACGATCGACGGTCTCGGCCGCGCCGGCAACGCGCTGCAGCAGTTCGACGGACTGGAGGCGAACGTCGCCAAGAAGGGTGATCGTGTCCAGATCAGGAATGGCCGCACCAACGGCACGTCGATCGGCCTCACCACCCAGGGCTTCGTCGATCTTGGCCAAGACACGGCGCGGCTGGGCGGCGTGGTGGTGCCGGCCTTTGCGCTGAACAATCTTCTATCGAACGTGCCGCTGCTCGGTCCGCTTCTGACCGGCGGCAAGGATGGCGGCCTGTTCGCGATTTCGTACCAGCTGCACGGTCCGCTCGACGACCTCAAGACCACCATCAACGTGATGTCGGCGGTCACGCCAGGCGCGCTGCGCGAGCTGTTCAACGCCCAGCCCGACGCCCTGCAACCACCGCTGCCGGCAGAGATGCAGCGCGCGCCTTAGCCTCTTGCCGGACCGCGGGCAGACCCGCTTCATGCTTTTGGTTGATGCCACGCCATGAGCGGGCCTGGAGGCCCGCGGTCCGGCAACGAGGAAGTCAGACGGCGCGCACCAGGACGTGCCGCTTGCGGCCAGCGGAGAGCTTGAGCGTGCCCGACGAATCGAGATCACCTTCGCCCACCGTCGCGGTGTCGCTGGCGATCGGCTTGTCGTTCAGCCGCCCGCCGCCGCCCTTGATCAGCTTGCGCGCCTCGTTGCGGCTTTCCGCCAATCCCGCCTCGTACAGCAGCTCGAACGCCGCGATGCCGGCGGCGAATCGCGCGCGCGGCAGGCCGACGGTGGGCAGCGTGTCGGCCTTGGCGCCTTCCTCGAAAGTGCGACGCGCGGTCTCGGCCGCCTGCTCGGCCGCCGCCTTGCCATGGGCCAGCGTGGTGATCTCGGTGGCGAGGATCTTCTTGGCCTCGTTGATGTCCTGCCCGCCGAGCGCCTCGAGCCGCGCTATCTCGTCGAGCGGGAGATCGGTGAAGCTCCTGAGGAAGCGGCCAACGTCGGCGTCATCGGTGTTGCGCCAGTATTGCCAGAACTCGTAGGGGCTCAGCCGATCGGGGTTGAGCCACACCGCGCCGGCGGCGCTCTTGCCCATCTTGGCACCCGAGCTGGTGCCCAGCAGCGGCGAGGTGAGCGCGAACAGCTCCGCGCCCTCCATGCGGCGGCCGAGATCGGCGCCCATGACGATGTTGCCCCACTGGTCCGAGCCACCCATCTGCACGATGCAGTTGTATCGCTTGTAGAGTTCCACAAAATCGTAGGACTGCAGGATCATGTAGTTGAACTCGAGGAAGGTGAGCGGCTGCTCGCGCTCGAGCCGGAGCTTCACCGAGTCCATGGTCAGCATGCGGTTGACGGAGAAATGGCGGCCGACATCGCGCAGCAGCGGGATGTAGAGCAGGGTATCCAGCCAGTCGGCATTGTTGGCCATCACCGCGTCGGTCGGGCCGTTGCCGAACTTGAGGTAGTTGACGAAGCCCTTCCGGATGCTCGCCATGTTGGCCTCGATCTGCTGCGGCGTGAGCAGCTGGCGCGACTCGTCGCGGCCCGAGGGATCGCCGACCTTGGTCGTGCCGCCGCCCATCAGTGCGATCGGCTTGTGGCCGGTCTTCTGCCACCAGCGCAGCAGCATGATCTGCAGCAGATGCCCGACATGCAGCGAATCGGCCGTGCAGTCGAAGCCGATGTAGGCCGTGCGCACGCCGCTCGCCAGCAGCTCGTCGAGCCGCGCCGCGTCGCTGCACTGATGCACCATGCCGCGCTCGTGCACGATGCGCATGAAATCCGACTTGAAGCCCGCCATCTCTCCGCCTGTCATCTCGCCTGGTCGTCTCGCTGGAGCGATTTGTCCGTGAAGGGCCGCGGGTGTAACACGGGGCCGCCCGCGTCTCAACGGATCCTGGTATGTCCTCGCCCTTTCTGCATGCTCTCGGTCTGATGAGCGGGACCTCGGTCGACGGCGTCGATGTGGCGCTGATCGAGACCGACGGCGAGCGGCTCGCCTCGCTCGGCCCCGTCCTGACCGTTCCCTATACCGACGATGTCCGGCGCGTGATCCGTGCGGCCTTCGGCGCCGAGCAGCCGAACGAAGCGACGGCCGCCGCCGAGCGGGCGGTCACCGAGGCGCATGTCGACGCTGTGCGGCGTTGGTCGCGGGAGAGCGGGGTGGCGTTGTCGATGCTGGATATCGTGGGCTTCCATGGTCAGACGATCACGCATCGGCCGGAACAACGCTTCACGTGGCAGATCGGCGACGGCGGCGTCCTTGCCAAGGCACTTGGCGTGCGGGTGGTGAACGACCTTCGCGGCGCCGATGTTTTAGCCGGCGGGCAGGGCGCACCGCTGGTGCCGATCTATCATGCCGCCCTCGTGCGCGACCTGCCGCGGCCGCTCGCGGTGATGAATATCGGCGGCGTCGCCAATGTGACGTGGATCGGTGCGGACGACACGCTGCTCGCGTTCGATACCGGACCGGGCAATGGGCCGATCGACGATTGGTGCGCTAGGCGCGCCGGCCGGCGCTTCGATAAGGACGGCACGCTCGCCGCATCGGGCAAGGTCGATCGCCCACGCCTCGAGCGCTTCAGCGAGCACCGCTACTTCGCGCGCAAGCCGCCCAAGTCGCTCGATCGCGGCGACTTCAACGATGCCTGGGCCGATGGTCTCAGCGCCGCCGACGGCGCCGCAACTTTGACGCGTGGCACGGCGCGCGCCGTCGCGCTCGCGGCCCGCCATTTCCCCGCGCCGGTGACGCAATGGGTGATCGCCGGCGGCGGGGCGCGCAATCCCGCTCTGCTCAAGGCCATCGCCGAGGAAACGCGCGGCAGGATCGTGACGGCCGACAGTCTCGGCTGGAACGGCGATGCGTTGGAGGCGCAGGCTTTCGGCTTTCTGGCCGTGCGCTCGCTGCGCGGCCTGCCGCTCACTTTTCCCGGAACGACCGGGGTGCCGCGGCCGCTCGCCGGCGGCCGGCTCAACGAGCCTTAAGGCTCCTTGTTGCTGGTCGCGCGACCCGGTGGATTGAGCAGGCTCTTGGCGACGTATTTGTCGACCTCGACGGCGAGCTTATCGAGCGAGTCGTGGTAGAAGTGGTTGGCGCCCTTGATGGTGCGCGATTCCACGGTGATGCCCTTCTGCAGCGAGAGCCGCGCCACCAGCTTCTGGATGTCGGCGATCGGCACGACCTCGTCCTTCTCCGCGCCCACGATCAGGCCGGACGAAGGGCAGGGCGCCAGGAAGGCGAAGTCGTAGGAGTTGGCCGGCGGCGACACTGAGATGAAGCAGTCGATCTCGGGGCGGCGCATCAGGAGTTGCATGCCGATCCAGGCGCCGAACGAGTAGCCCGCGATCCAGCACGACTTGGCGTCGGCGTTCATGCTCTGCAACCAGTCGAGGGCCGCCGCCGCATCCGAGAGTTCACCCATCCCGTTGTCGAAGCGGCCCTGGCTGCGGCCCACCCCGCGGGTGTTGAAGCGCAGCACCGAGAAGCCGCGATTCACGAAGACGTGGAACAGCGAGAAGACGACCTTGTGGTTCATCGTCCCGCCATATTGCGGATGGGGATGAAGAATCAGCGCGATGGGCGCATGTTCTTCCTTGCTCTGGTGATAGCGGCCTTCCAGACGGCCCTCGGGGCCGGTGAACATCACATCAGGCATCTAGTCTCCGGTTTTGCTCATTATTGGCCGCCGGTCACGGCCCGGAGGAGCTGTTTTTTCGGGGAATCTTGATACTTGACCAACGTACTAGGTTTTATTAAACCCGACCAGCTTAGTTGGTTTTACCCGAGATCCCTGTGTGGGGGTCCGCAATATCGTAGCAAGGCCTTAGTTTTCAAGACTTTTTGGCGCTTGCGCAAAGTAGCCGGCGAGGGCCGGCACCAGGAGGATGCTGTGAAGCTCAGCACCAAGGGTCGTTATGCCGTCATGGCGATGGTCGATTTGGCCCGTCATGCACAGGCCAAGCCGGTGTCATTGTCGGACATTGCCACGCGGCAGGAAATCTCTTTGTCATATCTGGAGCAGCTCTTTGCCCGCCTGCGCCGTGCCGGCCTGGTGAAGAGCGTACGCGGTCCGGGCGGCGGCTATCGCCTGACACGCGGCTCCGCCGACACGCGCGTGTCGGAGATCATCCTGGCGGTCGACGAGCCGATCAAGGCGACGCGCTGCACGGAGATGGGCGTCACCGGCTGCCGCGCCGATCGCAGCAAGTGCCTGACCCACGACCTGTGGGAGGAACTGGGCAACCAGATCCACACGTTCCTGAGCTCGGTCACCCTGCTCGACGTGCTGGAGCGCAAGCTCAGCCCCCGCATCGCCGAAGCGCCCACGCCGGCCGCAGCCAAGACCGACGCGATGGCCGCCGCAGGCTAGGACCGACTTTCATGCCCGCGTTCGCGTACCTCGATCACAACGCCACCAGCCCGCTGCGACCGGCGGCGTTCGGCGCCATGGTCGAGGCCCTGCGCGCCGGCGGCAATCCCTCGTCCGTGCATCGCGCCGGCCGTACGGCGCGGAGCCGGGTCGATAGGGCGCGTCGCCAGGTGGCGGCCCTGGCGGGCGCCCTGCCGTCGGAGATCGTGTTCACCTCAGGCGGCACCGAAGCCAACAACATGGCGATCGGCGGCAGCGGCCGGAAGCGCGTGCTGGCCTCATCCGTCGAGCACGACAGCGTCCTGAAGAGCGCAACCAACGCGGCGATCATCCCGGTCGATCGCGAGGGCGTGGTTGATCTCGCGTCTCTCGAGCGCATGCTGGCGCTGCAAAGCGAGCCAGCGCTGGTGTCGGTGATGCTCGCCAACAACGAAACAGGCGTGCTGCAGCCGATTGCTGATGTCGTTCGGCTGGCGCGTCAGGCGGACGCCCTCGTGCATTGCGATGCCGTGCAGGCCGCCGGCAAGGTGCGCGTCGATCTGCACGGGCTCGGCGTCGATTATCTCAGCCTCTCGGCCCACAAGCTCGGCGGCCCGACCGGCGTGGGCGCGCTGGCGATACGGAACGGCGCGCCGTTGGTGCCGGATCGCCGCGGCGGCGGCCAGGAATCCAATCGTCGCGCCGGCACGGAGAACGTGGCCGGCATCGCGGGCTTCGGCGCTGCCGCCGCTGCCTCGTGTGACGGGCTCGCGGTTGAAGGCCTGCGCGATCGACTGGAGAGGTCACTGCTGGCGATCGCGCCCGACGCGCGCGTGTTCGGCGCCGGCGCGCGTCGGCTCGGCAATACGAGCTGCGTTTCCATGCCGGGCGTGAAGGCCGAGACGCAGGTGATGGCGCTCGACCTCGCCGGCCTCTGCGTCAGCGCGGGTGCGGCCTGTTCGTCGGGCAAGGTGCACCGCTCGGCAGTGCTGGCGGCCATGGGCGTAGAAGATGCCGTGGCCGAAACGGCGATCAGAATAAGTTTCGGCTGGAACACCGAATCTGACGATATCGAACGCTTGATCGCGGCCTGGCGGGACCTATATATCCGAGTGGTACAGTCGGATATTCGCCAAGCCCAGGCAGCCTAGGAATTTCAAGGGGTTAGCATGAACGTCTTTACCCAGATCCGGCGAAATGACCAGCCGATCTACCTCGATTACCAGGCCACCACGCCGATGGACCCGCGCGTGCTGGAAGCGATGATGCCTTACTTCACCTACAAGTTCGGCAATCCGCATTCGCGCAGCCATTCCTACGGCTGGGAAGCCGAGGAGGGGGTCGAGAAGGCGCGCGGCCAGGTCGCCAAATTGATCGGTGCCGATGAGAAGGAAGTGATCTTCACCTCCGGCGCCACCGAGTCGAACAACCTCGCCATCCGCGGCGTCGCCGAGTTCTACAAGGACCGCAGGAACCACATCGTCACCACCGTGACCGAGCACAAGTGCGTGCTCGATACCTGCCGCCATCTCGAGCAGCAGGGCTTCGACGTGACGTACCTGCCGGTGCAGAAGAACGGCTTGGTCGATCTCGAGGCGTTGCGTGCCGCCGTCACCGACAAGACCGTGGTCGTGTCGATCATGGCGGTGAACAACGAGATCGGCGTCATCCAGCCGCTCGCCGAGATCGGCAAGATCTGCCGCGAGAAGAAGGCCTTCTTCCATACCGACGCGGCGCAGGCCGCGGGCAAGATCCCGCTCGATGTCGAGGCGATGAACATCGACCTGATGAGCATCTCCGGCCACAAGATCTACGGGCCCAAGGGCATCGGCGCGCTCTATGTGCGCCGCAAGCCGCGCGTGCGCCTGGTGCCGCTGATCGTGGGCGGCGGCCAGGAGCGTGGCTTCCGTTCGGGCACCCTGCCGACGCCGCTCTGCGTCGGACTGGGCGAAGCCGCCGAGATCGCCATGAAGGAAATGGATGCGGAGTCCAAGCGGCTGGCCAAGCTGCAGGCCCGCATGCTGAAGGGCCTGAACGCCAAGCTGACGGACATCCATGTGAACGGCGATCTCGAACATCGCATTCCGGGCAACCTCAACATCGGCTTCGCCTATGTCGAAGGCGAGTCGCTGATGATGGGCATCAAGGGCCTGTCGGTGTCGTCCGGGTCGGCCTGCACCTCCGCCTCGCTCGAACCCAGCTACGTGCTGCGTGCGCTGGGCGTGGAGGAGGACATGGCCCATACGTCCTTGCGCATCGGCCTTGGCCGGTTCACGACCGAGCAGGAGGTCGACACCGCGGTCGACGAGCTGGTGCGCCACGTCAACAAGCTACGCGCGATGAGCCCGCTCTGGGAGATGGCCCAGGAAGGCATCGATATTAAGTCCATCGAATGGGCCGCCCACTAGGAGCCCGTCGGAATCTGAGGAGAGTATTATGACCTACAGCGCCAAGCTGATCGATCACTACGAGAATCCCCGCAACATCGGATCGCTCGACAAGAATTCCGAGGATGTCGGCACCGGCTTGGTCGGCGCGCCGGCCTGCGGCGACGTCATGAAGCTGCAGATCAAGGTCGGCCCGGACGGGCTGATCGAGGATGCCAAGTTCAAGACCTTCGGCTGCGGCTCGGCGATCGCGTCGAGTTCGCTCGTCACCGAGTGGGTCAAGGGCAAGACGGTCGACGAGGCCGAGACGATCAAGAACACCGACATCGCCAAGCATCTGGCGCTGCCGCCGGTGAAGATCCATTGCTCGGTCCTGGCCGAAGACGCGATCAAGGCGGCGATCGCCGACTATCGCGCCAAGACGGTCAAGAAGGACGAAACCCAGGAAGCCGCCGAGTAGGCTGCGGAGCGAGAGCGTATGAGCACGACCACGGAGACCACCCAGCCGGCGCCGACGGCCGCACCGCGGCCTCGCCGGCCGCGACCGCAGGTGATGAAGGTGACGCCGGCCGCCGCCGAGCGGGTCAAGGCGTTGATCGAGGGCCGCGGCAAGCCGACTGCCGGCGTCCGCATCGGCGTGCGCTCCAAAGGCTGCTCGGGTCTTTCCTACACGCTCGAATTCGCCGATGCAGCGCAGCCGATGGACGAGGTCGTCGACAGCAACGGCGTCAAGCTCCTGATCGACCCCAAGGCGGCGCTGTTCCTGATCGGCACCGAGATGGACTATGCCGAGGAGAAGCTGAAGTCGGGCTTCGTGTTCACGAACCCCAACGAGAAGGGCCGCTGCGGCTGCGGCGAATCCTTCCACGTCTGAAGACGGTCATGGATCATTTCGCGCGGCTGGGACTGCCGGCGGCGCTCGAGCTGGAGCCCGCGTCGCTCGATAGGGCCTATTTCGCGCTCCAGCGCCAGTGGCATCCCGACCGCTTCGTCGCCCGTCCGCCCGACGAGCGGGCGCGGGCCTCGACCGAGGCGGCGGCGCTGAACGATGCCTATCGCACGCTGAAGGATCCGCTGAGCCGCGCCGTCTATCTCGCCGAGCTGCGCGGCGTGGAGCTGCCGGGCGACGGCAAGACGATCGACGATCCGGACCTTTTGATGGAGGCCATGGAGGCGCGCGAGGCGTTGCATGAGGCGGCGAGCCCCGATGCCGTCGAGGCGCTGGCGGCACAGGCAAAAAAGCGGGCGCAGGAGGCATTGAAGGGGCTGGCGGATTTGTTCTTGCGCGAAGACAAGCCCGCCATCAGAAAGACGCTCCTTCGCCTGCGCTACTTCGACAAGTTCGCCGAGGAAGCGCGTGCGCGACACATGAATCTTGAACGGTCGAGAGCATGACTTTGCTGGAGATCCACGAGCCGGGCGAAACGCCCCTGCCGCA
>DASZJU010000321.1:0-2844 GCA_035947815.1 Reyranella sp. | reverse complement strand
GGCTGGATATTCATCATGTGCATGACCCAGAAGTTCTGGCTGTCGCTGTGCACGGCGATGGGGCGTGCCGAGCTGGCGACTGACTCGCGTTTTCCCGATCCCAACACGCGCGCGCGCAACCGCGCCGAGTTGACCGACGAGCTCGATCCGACATTTCGCACGCGCACGACGGCGGAATGGCTCGGCCGGCTGAACGGCCTGCTGCCGGCCGCGCCCGTCTACCGTCTCGACGAAGCGCTCGACAGCAGCTTCGCGCGCGAGGCTGGCATGGTGTCGACCGTGCCGCATCCGGCGAAGGGCAGCCTGCGCGTGATCGCCAATCCCCTGCGCATCGACGGCAAGCGGCCGGCGCAGGCCGCCTGTTCGCCGCTCGGCGCGGATAACGACAAGCTCTTGGGCAAAGCCATATGAAACTCGAAGGACTGAGGGTCGTCGACCTCTCGTGGTTCCTGCCGGGACCCTATCTCACCACCTCGCTGGCCGATCACGGCGCCACCGTGATCAAGGTCGAGCCGCCCGGCGAGGGTGATCCCGGCCGACATATCAAGCCGATGGACGAGCGCACCTCGGTGTTCTTCCGCAACATGGGCCGCGGCAAGAAGAGCGTGGTGCTCGACCTCAAGAGCGAGCAGGGCCGCGCCGACCTGTTCCGGCTGGCCTGCGAGGCCGACGTGCTGGTGGAGTCGTTCCGCCCCGGCGTCGCCGCACGCTTGGGCGTCGGCTACGACGCGGTGAGCGAGAAGAACCCCGGCGTGGTCTATTGCTCGATCAGTGCCTTCGGCCAGGACGGCGCCTATCCCGGCCGCGCCGCGCACGATCTGGCACTCGAGGCCATGACCGGCGTGCTGTCTCTGACCCTGGGCGACGACGGGAGGCCGGCCATCCCGGGCATTCCTGTCGCCGACCTCGTGAGCGGCCTGCATGGGCTGAGCGGCGTGCTGATGGCGCTGCTGCGTCGCCAGACGACGGGTCGTGGCGACTACATCGATGTCTCCATGCACGAAGCCTTGATGGCCTCCTGCGCCAATGTCGTCGGTTCGGCCTTCATCGAGGGCAGGCAACCCGACGTCAAGCAGCAGCGCACCACCGGTGGATCGGCCTTCTATCGGACCTACGATACGTCCGACGGTCGCCAGCTCGTGCTGGCGGGCCAGGAGATGAAGTTCGTGAAGAACCTTTTGGGCGCGCTCGGCAGACCCGAGCTGGCGCCCTTGTGCGAATGGCCGGGGCCGCACCAGAAACCGGTGATGGCGCTACTCGAAGCAACGTTCCGGCAAAAGCCGCTGAAGCACTGGATGGAATGGTTGGCCACGCTCGACATCTGCTACGGACCGGTCAACACGCTGCCCGAGGCGATCAAAGATCCCAACCTGGCAAAACGTGGCATGATGGTGACGGACGAACAGGGCCGCCGGCACTTCGCGCCCGTTGTCCGTTTCCGGAACGAGCCGCCCCGGCCGCTCTATCGCGAGCCGCTGCTCGGCGAGCACACGAAAGAAGTGCTGGAGCGCTAACCGAGGGCGGCGGCGATCTGGGCCGGAGTCGTGCCCTCCTTCTCGCCGCGCAGCAGGGCATAGAACACCACCGTCAGGCTGACGAGGACGGTCGAAAGCGCCGCTTCCAAAAGCCAGGTTATGAAGAAGATGCCGGTCAAGGTGCCCACGATCTCGACAACGAGAATGGCGGGAATGGCCACGAGCAGGAAGGTTCCCAGCACCAGCCATCGCCGCTCGCGGGTCAACGCCGCGCTGCGGTCGAGCGCTCCCCCCACAGTCGATCGCTCGACGATGATGGCCGGCATGGCCACCATCCAGAGGCTGAGCACGTAGAGGCCGGGCGCGATGAACGCGATCAGGCCCAGCATGATCACAACGTTCTGAACGATGCCAAGTGCCAGCAGCTTGCCGAGGTCAGGTCGGTTGATCTGTTGCACCAGGACGATGAAGCCGGGCCGCGCGCCTGCCATGGCCTGGATGGCGCCGATGGTGAGGCACACGGTCAGCAGGACATGTGCGACAACGCTCACCACCAGCTCCACGGCAAACCCGCCGCCGATGAAACCGATGACCAGCGATGGCGCGTTGAAGAGCAGCGCCACGGCGAAGAACGCCATGAAATTGTCGCGCACCAGTGTGAAGGTCGTCACCAGGGCTGAGTCGAGGTTCCAGGTCATGGTCAACCTACCAGGGCGGTGGCTTTGGACAGTGGGACGGGCTTGTCCTGCAGCAGCAGGTCCATCGCCTCCTGCTCCCACGAGGTCTCGCTGAGCGACAGCGGGTCCCGCGGCGCCAGCCGATGCTCGATCGCCAGGCGCGACAGCAGCAGGCGGCGCGCGTCGCCGCCCTGCGCGCCGAGCGTCGCGCCTTCCCAGGCCATCAGCGCCGCCGTGGTGACGTGGTAGAGCGCACCGGCGGCCAGCCGGCAGCGCTTCTCCTGCTTGGGGTCGGCCGCGACCGCCTCGACGAAGCGCTCGACGCGATCGAGCGTGGCGCCCAGCAGGCCTTTGTATTGGCCGGGCAATGAAGCCGAGCGCTCGTACTTGTCCTTGAGCGCGGCCGACAGCGTCTTGTGGCCGCCCGACTTGCCGACGGCGCGCTGCACCACGTCGAGCGCATTGATGTTCGAGGTGCCCTCCCACAGGGTGCCGATCTGCGCATCGCGCACCAGGCGGGCGGTCACCCATTCCTCGATGTAGCCCAGCCCGCCGCGCACCTCGAGCGCGTGGCTGGCGACCGGGATGTTGTCGCGGCAGGCGCGGAACTTGTAGACCGGCGTGAGGATGCGCAGCAGCTTGGCGGCTTCCTCGTCGCCGGCATTCGCCCGGCCCATCGTGTCGGCCGAGAA
>DASZJU010000320.1:0-14769 GCA_035947815.1 Reyranella sp. | reverse complement strand
GATGCCGGGCAGGCGGGCCACCTTCTCGTTGATGCGGGGATTGTGCTTCATGGTGCACGAGCCCAGCGGATAAACGCCCATGTCGATGGCGTAGTTCTTCTGGCTGAGTCGCGTGTAGTGCTGCACCACCTGCGGCTCGCTAAGCCCCGGCAGGCCGATCTCGCCGCTGCGGCGCAGGCCGTTCAGGCGGTCTTTGACCCGGGGCGGCTCCGGCAGATCGACGCCGCAGCGGCCGGGCTGACCCATCTCGAAGATCAGCGGCTCCTCGATCTGCAGCGCGCGATTGCCGGTGAAGGTCGCAGGCGCGGCCGCCGTATCGGCGGCAATGCCGCCAGCGCGGCCCTGTGATCGATCGAGCGACTGGACCATCACAGCACCTCTTTGAGGCCGGCGATCAGCGGAGCCATGCCGTGCTCGGTCGTGGTTTCGGTCGCGGCCAGCAGCAGCAGGTTGTCGACCGAGGATTCATTCGGGATCAGGCGCGAGACCGGCACGCCCGCCAGGATGCGCCTGGCGGCCAGCGCCTCGACCACGGGCGCGGCCGGCTTGGGCAAGCGCACCGTGAATTCGTTGAAGAAACTGTCGTTCAGCAGTTTTACGCCCGGCAGCGAAGAGACGCGGTCGGCCAGCTCGCTTGCCTTGGCGTGGTTGAGCTCGGCCAGGCGCGTGAAGCCCGCCTCGCCCAACAGCGTCAGGTGCACCGTGAAAGCGAGCGCGCAAAGCCCGGCATTGGTGCAAATGTTGGAGGTCGCCTTCTCGCGACGGATATGCTGCTCGCGCGTCGACAGCGTCAGGACGAAGCCGCGCTTGCCGTCGGCGTCGATGGTCTCGCCGACCAGCCGGCCCGGCATCTGGCGCACGTATTTGTCGCGCGTGGCGAACAGGCCGACATAGGGGCCGCCGAAGCCCAGGCCGTTGCCGATCGACTGGCCCTCGCAGACCACGATGTCGGCGCCCATCTCGCCCGGCGGCTTGATAAGGCCGAGCGAAACGACCTCGGTCACGACGACGATCAACAACGCGCCGGCGGCATGGCAGGCGGCGGCAAGCCTGGCGAAATCGCGCACATGACCGAAGAAGCTCGGATTCTGCACGACGACGCAGGACGTCTCGTTGTCGACCCGGGTGATCAGGTCTTCCAGCCCTTCCGGATCGACCGTGCCCACGACGGCGCTGAAACCCTCCCAGCGCGCCGTGGTGTCGATGATGCGGCGATACTGCGGATGCAGCCCGCCCGAGATCAGCGCCTTGTGGCGGCGGGTGATGCGGTTGGCCATCAGCACGGCCTCGGAGGCGCCCGTCGAGCCGTCATACATCGAGGCGTTGGCCACCTCCATGCCGGTGAGCAGGCTCACCTGGGTCTGAAACTCGAACAGATATTGTAGCGTGCCCTGCGTGATCTCGGGCTGGTACGGCGTGTAGGAGGTCAAAAACTCGCCGCGCTGGATCATGTAGTCGACGGTCGACGGCACGTGGTGGCGATAGGCGCCGGCGCCGATGAAGAACGGCGCCGAGGACGGCGACAGGTTCTTCGCCGCATAGGCCTGGAAGGCGCGCTCGACCTCGAGCTCGCCTTGGTGATCGGGCAGGCCGGCGATTTTGGCGGCAAGCCGCGCCGAGTCGGGCACGTCCTTGAACAGCTCGTCGACCGACTTGGCGCCGATCACTGCCAGCATGGCGCGGCGGTCGGTGTCGGTGAGGGGAAGGTAGCGCATGCGAGGCCCCTCTCAGCCCAGGCTTTTCACGAAAGCCTCGTAGGCAGCCTGGTCCATCAGGCCGTCGAGCTCGCTCTTGTCCGAGAGCCTGAGCTTGAAGAACCAGCCCTTGCCCATCGGCTCCGTATTGACGTCGCCCGGCGCGTCGGCCAGCGCCGCATTGGCTTCGACCACCTCACCCGAGGCCGGCGCGTAGATATCGGAGGCGGCCTTCACCGATTCGACCACGGCGCAGGCCTCGCCCTTGGCGACCTTGCGGCCGGCCTTCGGCACGTCGACGAACACGACGTCGCCCAGCTGTTCCTGGGCGTAGTGGGTGATGCCGATGGTGCCGACGTCGCCTTCGACGCCGATCCACTCGTGCTCCTGGCTGTATTTGACGCTGGCCATCCAAAACTCCTATCCGCGGTAGTAGGTGTGTTTGACGAAAGGCATGGGCACGATCTCGGCCGGCACGGGATTGCCGCGCACGAGAAGTTCGACCTTGGTGCCGTTGGCAGAGTGGGCGCGTTCGAGGTAGCCCATGGCGATGGCACGCCCGAGCGTCGGCGCGAAGCCGCCCGACGTGACCTTGCCCACGACTTTGCCGGCAATCGCGACCTCCGCGCCCTCGCGCGCGATCGCCTTGCCGTCGGGCAGCAGACCGACCCGCTTGCGCGGCGCGCCTTCGGCGATCTGCTTCTGGACGATCGCGGCGCCGGGGAAGCCGCCTTGCTGGCGGCGCTCCTTGCCGATGCTCCACAGCAGGCCCGCCTCGATGGGCGTGGTCGTGGTGTCGATGTCGTGGCCGTAGAGGCAGAGACCGGCTTCGAGGCGCAAGGAGTCGCGGGCGCCCAAACCGATCGGCTTGACCTCGGGCTGGGCCAAAAGCTTGCGCGCGATGGGATCGGCGGCATCGGCCGGCATCGAGATCTCGAAGCCATCGCAGCCGGTGTAGCCCGAGCGCGTGACGTAGCAGCGCGCGCCGTCGATCACGACGAAGGCGCCGGTCATGAATTTTAGGCCCGCGACCTGGGGCGCGAGCCGCGCCAACGCCTCGGCCGCTAGCGGGCCCTGCAGGGCCAGCAGCCCGCGGGAAAACATCGGCTCGACCTCGCAGGCAGCGGCGAGGTGCTTCTGCAGGTGCGCGAGGTCGGCGTCCTTGCAGGCGGCGTTGACCACCAGCAGGAGATGATCGCCCGTGCTGGTCACCATCAGATCATCTGTTATGCCGCCTTGATCGTTGGTGAACTGGGTGTAGCGCTGCTGGCCGGGTTCCAGGCCCGCGATGTCGGCCGGCACCAGGGACTCCAGCGCCTTGGCCGCGGCCTGCTGCCCCGGCCGGGCGGTGAGGCGCACCTGGCCCATGTGCGAGACGTCGAACAGGCCGGCCGCGGTCCGGGTCTGGGCGTGTTCGGCCAGGATGCCGGTGGGGTATTGCACCGGCATCCCGTAGCCGGCGAAAGGCACGATGCGCGCCCCGAGTTCGCGATGCAGCGCGTAAAGCGGCGTGCGCTTGAGGGGGCCGGCAGGCGTTTCGGTCAAAAGGGTCTCCCTCAGAGTCGCAGATCGCGACGCAAAGACTGCGCCGCTCGCGACCCCCTCTGTCCGGAGACCTGAAAGATTCGCCGTTTCCGGCTTACTTCGTCGGTGGGCGCACGCCTTCGCGGGCGGACGCCACTTTCCAGAGACCCATCCTCCTGCGGTCCGTTTGCCTGAGAGTTTCCGGGGCCGGTTGCTCCTTCGGCGCCGCCTCCTCCTCGCGAGAAGCGAAGGCGGTCTCTCCCACAGGGATCGTCTGGGTGCGGCGACCATAGGGGCAGGCCCGCAGCCCGTCCACGAGGAAAAACGTCGAAGAAACGGGCCTGTTTCGACGATGCTTGTAATTGAGTGATTGTTCACTTATATTATGAGCGTTCGCTCACTTATAGGAGGTTCCGATGTTCATCCGCCGTGCCTTCACCGTTTTCCTCGAGGTGCAGAGCGAGGCCCAGCCGCACGCCGTCGCGCTCGCCGACTGGACGCCCAACTTCACACTCGACTGGCGCTGGTTCTGCGAGCCTGTGGAGGAGGCGACTTTGCCAAGTGAGCGCTCCCTCATAGACTGGCCGTCATGGGCAAGGCCGAAGACACCAAGGCGCGGGTCGAGCGCGCCGCGCTGACCCTGTTCGTAGCGCGTGGCGTGGCCGAGACCACGACCAAGGAGATCGCCATGGCGGCGTCGATCGCCGAGGGCACGATCTACCGCTATTTCCCGAGCAAGGAGCAGTTGGCGCGCGACCTCTTCCTGCGCCATCACCGCGCCCTGGCCGAGGCGCTGGCCGAAGCGCAGCGGGCGGCCAAGGGCCTGCGCGCCAAGATCGACGCCATCGTGCGCTGCTATTGCGAATGGGCGGATCGCGATTGGACCCTGTTCGCCTACCACCTGCTGAACCAGCACTCCTTCCTGATCCAGGTGCCCGACGACACACCCAATCCGGTGACCGTCGTGCGCGAGGTGATCGCCCAGGCGATGAAGGCAGGCGAGATCCCCAGGCGCAACGCCGACCTCGCCGCCGCGGCGGCGATCGGCGTCGTGCTGCAGCCCGCGACCTACAAGGTCTATGGCCGCTTTACCGGGCTTCTGTCCGAGCACGCGCGCTTCTTCGCCGACGCGGCGTGGGCGGTACTGGCGGTCAAGGAGAAGTAGTCTCAGGCCCCGACATAGACGAAGGCCTCGAGCCCCGACTTCAGCTGGACGGCGATGCGCTTGTAGTCCGACACTTCGTAAGTGTCGGCGGCGGCGAGCTCGGCCGTCGTGATACGGAAGACCAAGCCTGCGACCTCGGCGGCCGGGTTGTCCGCAGGGAGGGCGATGAGATGGTGAGTCTTGCCGCTTGTCGCGATCACGTCGGCGTCGGTGATCTCCAACGGCCACGTTGCATAGCCCGGCAGGGCATCGGCGCGGCCTTCGAGCAGGCGGCCGAACGTGGCGAGCTGCACGCCGTTCTGCTGCAGCGTGCCGTAGGAGAACAGCCAGACGTTGTCGCTCAGCTTGTCCTCGCCAGGGCCGTGAAGGCCTGGGCGAAGGCCTCGCGCGAACCGGCGAGGCCGGTTTCGTTGAAGATGTCCGCGGTCAGCGACTGCACCGAGGCCTCGTCGATCCGCACACCGTTGTTGGTGAGGAAGGTCCGCGCCGCCGCCACCGCCTCGTCCATCGCGCCGCCCGCCTTGTAGAGCCGGTAATAGTCGAGATGGCCGCCGCGGCCCAGCGCCTCGGCGATGACGTCGGTAAAGTTCACGACCTTGAGCGGATAGACCGCCTCGGCGCCGGCGAGGGCCCGGTGACAGGAATGGTACATGGTGACGATGGTGTCGGCGCCGGCCGCAACCGCGCCTTCGGCCAGCCGGCGATGAATCGCCTGTTCGCGCTCCTTGAACTTGGCGGCCTGGCCGCCGCAGGCATAGGAGAAGCCGGAATCCTGCTCGAGCTCGAGCAGTTCGAGATTGGGCACCGCGCGCAAGAGCTTGGCGACGCTCGCCACCGTGGCGCCGATGCCAAGATGCTCGTGGATCACCACACGGCGCCGGGGTTGATCGGCCACGAAGCGCGTCTTCAGCGCGTCGAGGTTGGCGGCCAGAAATTCGCTGATATGGCCCAGGTCGAACGACGGCGCCTCGACGTCCTTCTCGAGCTCGTCGAAATTCTTGGTGCAGGTCGGGCACCAGGTCAGCACCTTGGAGGCGCCCGACTGGCCGAAGCGCTGGAAGGTGCGATGGCCCATGCGCTCGTAGGTCGGCAGGTCGGCCTCTTGAAATTGATAGACGCCGCAGCAATGCGCGGTGCCGCCGACCACGTCGAAGTCGAGCTCGAGCGCATCGAGGATATCCATGACGTTCAGCACGATGTGCGGCGTGCGCAGCACGTTGCAGCCGGTATAGAACAGGACGTCGGCGGTGCGCCGCTCGGCCGGCGCCAGGATCTTCTTCAGCGTCTCCGACGGCAGCTGCATGCTGGCGAGCAGCCGAACCGCCTGCGCCATGTGGCGGAAGCGGCCGGCGGCATTGGCGGCCCCCTCTTCGCGTGGGCGGGTCGCCTCGAGCGACTTCATCTTGGCGATGGTCACCCATTGGCGGACGTTGATGTCTTCCGGGCAGGCGGCGCTGCAGCGCGCGCTGCCGTCGCAGGCGCCGAGCCATTTCTGCAAGCCATCCGCCGGCGCACCGCCCAAGGTCAAGGCCTTGAGTTCGCCGACACGCTGTACTGCCTCGGCGGCATCGAGGCCCACCTCGCGCGCCGTCGGGCAGACCTCGAAGCACTTGCCGCAGCTCGTGCAGCGGTCGGCCGCTTCGGCCGCCAGTGCCTCCAACCGTTCCGCATAGGCGCTCAAGACGATCCTCCGGGTATTCGCTGCGAGTGAAACGTCGGCAGCAAGGCGCTGTCAAGCCTTCGGCCCGGACCGAAACATTCACCGGCCGGCAAGGGCTAGATTGGCCAATGCAACCCAATCGGAGGCCTCCATGACCGTCACCTGCGCCATCCGCTACGTGATCGACCCGTTCAAGCGCGATGCGTTCGAAACCTATGCCCGCAACTGGCTCACCATCATCCCGGCCTGCGGCGGCGATCTATTGGGCTACTTCATGCCGCACGAAGGCACGAACAACATCGCCCATGCTCTCATTTCGTGCGACAGCCTGGCGGCCTACGAGGCCTATCGCGCCCGCATCCGGACGGACAAGGCCGGCATGGAGAATCTCCGGTTCGCCGAGACCGAGCGATTCATCCTGAGCGAAGAGCGTACCTGGTTGCGCCCGGTGACGGCCGCTCCGTGACAGCTACCTGAGCGGCGCTGCGCTCACGGCCGGTTCGTTGCCTGCCGGTTGTAGTTGAGCTCTTCCTGCGTCGGCTTCAGCCCGATGGCGATGCGGTAACCCGCAAGGTCGCTGATCTGGTTGTACGGCAGCCGCAGCGTGAGTTCCTCCTGCGAAGCGCCGCGCGGATTGCCCGGCGTCAGCCGGAAGTCGGCGGTGAACTCCTGGCCCTGGATGACGCCGCCGCTGTTGTTGATGACGCGCACGAAGTAAGGCACCTGCGTCGCACCCGCGCCGACGGACGGGCCGGCATTGACCGCTATCCGCATGATCAAGTTGACGCTGAGCTGGTTGCGATTGAGCTCGCACGTCGTGCCCGAGGCGGCCAGCGACGCTTCAAAGACGATATCGCGCGGATCGCGGCCCGGCCCATCCTTGAAACGGGTGAGACGCTGGGCGTCCGCGACGGTGAGCGGCGCCGGACAATAGACGTTGCCGCCGCTGTCGTCGGATTTGCTGCCGCCGCCGCCGAACCAGCCGCAGGCGCCAAGCGACAGCACAAGCGGCGCCCAAAGGACGAATTTTCTGTCGATCATGCCAGGGTCTTGTGCGTACCGTCGCAAAGTGGCTTTTTGCCGGAGTGCTTGCAGGCGCAGAGCCAATAATCGCCCGCCTTCTCCGTCGTGTACTTCATGGGTATGAACGCGCCACCCTTGTGGCTGCCGTCGCAAAACGGCTGGTTCTTGCTCTGACCACAGGCGCACCACCAATAGTCCTTTCCGGCCTCCAGCGTCACTTTCGCTGGCACCCTTGCCGCGACAACCGGCTCGGTCATGTTGCTTTCCCCGTTGCGGCGGCTTTGTTACGGTGCCGCGCCAATCCGTTTCCGGGCGGAGTCTAGGCAATGGTCCGCGAGCCTGCAAGCGAACGGGTCGGCATCCGCGCTGAACGATTTCTCATGATAGAGTCCCACAAGACGCCGCTCACGATCCTGCTCGCCAGCCCGCGCGGCTTCTGCGCCGGCGTCGATCGCGCCATCCAGATCGCCTCGGCACCCGAGCTGCTGGTCGACGAATTGATCGCCGCCTGCCGCGAGCGCTTCGACGTCGCGGTCGAGGAAGTGCGCACGACGGAGGAAAGCGTCGTGTTCAAGCTGCCGCGCACGCTGGTGGCGTAAGTGGTGGCGTGATGGCGGTCTATACGGAAGTCGGCGACACCGAACTCGATGCCTTCCTCGCCGAATACGACATCGGCGAGGCCGACTCCTTCAAGGGCGTCGCCGAAGGCGTCGAGAATTCCAACTACCTGCTGACCACAACGCGTGGCCAATATTTCCTCACGCTCTACGAAAAGCGCGTCGACCCGCGGGACCTGCCGTTCTTCCTCGGCCTGATGGACCATCTGGCGGCGCACGGCATCACCTGCCCCAGGCCGATCCATGGCCGCGACGGCAACGCGCTGCGCACCCTGGCCGGCAAGCCGGCCGCGATCACGACCTTCCTGCACGGCCTGTGGCCGCGCCGCACCGCACTCCATCACTGCGGACCAGTCGGCGAGGCGCTGGCGGCGCTCCACCTCGCCGGCCAGGATTTTGCGCTGAAGCGGCCCAATGCACTGTCGGTCGCCGGCTGGCGGCCGCTGTTCGACGGCTCGCGACGCCACATCGACAATAGCCTGGCGCAGGAACTGGAGCGCGAACTCGACTTCTTCGAGAAGAACTGGCCGAGCGATCTGCCGTCCGGCGTCATCCATGCCGACCTGTTCAACGACAACGTGCTCTTCCTGCACGACAAGCTGTCGGGGCTGATCGACTTCTACTTCGCCTGCAACGATGCCTTCGCCTACGACGTCGCGATCTGCCTCAACGCCTGGTGCTTCGAGCCCGACAAGTCGTTCAACGCGACCAAGGCGCGCGCGCTCCTGCAGGGCTACGGCAGGGTGCGCCCTCTCGATGACCATGAGCGCAGCGTGCTGCCGCTGCTGGCGCGCGGCGCCGCCCTGCGCTTCCTGCTGACGCGCCTCTACGATTGGGTACACACCCCGGCCGATGCCCTGGTGAAGCGCAAGGATCCCCAGGAATACCTTGCCAAGCTGCGCTTCCATCGCGGCACGGCTTCGATCGCGGATTATGGGCTGTGAGCCACGATACCGAGGTCGAGGTCTTCACCGACGGCGCCTGCAGCGGAAATCCCGGACCGGGCGGGTGGGGCACGATCCTGCGCGTGGGAAATCGTGAGCGCGAACTCTCCGGCGGCGATCCGGCCACCACCAACAACCGCATGGAGCTGATGGCGGCCATCCAGGGGCTGGAGGCGCTGAAACGACCGTGCCGCGTCCGCCTCTTCACCGACAGCACCTACGTGCGCGACGGTGTTACCAAGTGGATCCACGGCTGGAAGAAGAATGGCTGGCGCACCGCCGACAAGAAGCCGGTGAAGAATGTCGAGCTGTGGCAACGCCTCGATGCCGCCCGCGCGCCTCACCAGGTCGACTGGATCTGGGTGAAGGGTCACAGCGGCCATCCCGAAAACGAACGCGCCGACGCGTTGGCCCGCCAGGAGATTGACAAACTGCGGACCGCGGGCCTCCAGGCCCGCTCATGACTTATGAGGCGGGCCTGGAGGCCCGCGGTCCGATGACTCAGCCGCGCTTCGGCTGGGTCGGCACGGGCCTCTTCTCGACCGGCTTTTCGTAGACCAGATCGAAGTTCTCGCGCGCGCCGTCGCAGGGATTGTCGCCCTCCGTCAGGCGCCACACCTGCGACTTGCCGGAGCGGCGGAAATTGAGCACGCCGCCCACCTTGCAAGGCACGCCCTTCTCGACCTTGGCGATGCGGAAAGCAACCTCGCCGCGGATCTGCACATGGCCGGCCGAGATGCGCTCGACGATGCCGTCGATCGACGCCCAGTCGCCCTCGGTGCCGGGCGCCACGCTGTCGATGCGGCCCTTCACGACCCAGAGGTTGCCTTGCTTGGTCACCGCGACGTCGCCAGGCTTGGCGCCCTTTATCTTGGCGTAGCGTCCCCACACGATCTTGCGCGCGTCGGCGAAGAGCTGGGCCTCGGTCTCCGAGGCAATCTCGGTGCGGTCGATCTTGGGCGCGCTGGCCGGCAGCGGCGAGGACAGGCCGGTGAGCGGCGCACCCTGCTGGACCGTGGGCGCCTGCTCCGGCGGTGGCGCCGGATAGAACGAGGATGGCGGCTGCGGGGCCTGGGCGAAAACGGGCGCCGTCGCAAAGAGCGCGGCGATCACGAGAGCGATCGACGATGGGATTCGGTTCATTCCTGTGGCTCTTACATCAGTGACGGGACCGACGCTACCGCTTGCCGCCCTTCGGGGCGGGCAACGCCGGCGGCGGCGTATCGGCCGGCGGCGCAACCGGCTGCTCGCCGCGCAGGCCGGCTTGCGCGCGCCGGGCCGCGGCCGAGTCCGGCGGCACGAGGCGCAGCACCTTGTTGAAATCGTTGTTGGCCTGGTTGCGCTCGCCGAGCACGAGGTTGGCAAATCCGCGCTCGAGCAGCGCCTCGGAATGATCCGGCGCGATCCTGAGCGCGTGCGCCGCATCGTCGAGCGCGCGCGACGGTTTGCCCGCATTGCGCCAGGCCGCGGCCCGCAGCACCAGGATCTCGACGTCGTTGGGCCGCAGGATCAGCGCGCGGTCGAAATCGGAGATGGCTCGCGGCCAGGCGCGCATGGCGGCGTAGCTCAGTCCACGATCGACCCACAGGTCGGGGTCGTTGCCCTTGAGGTCGATGGCGCGGCTCTGCGCTTCGGCTGCCTTGTCGGCCGCACCGGCTTCGAGGAAGGCCTGGCCGGCCTGGCCCCACAGCTCGGCGCGCAGGCCGGGACGATCGCTGCCCATGTCACGGGCGATCGCCTCGAACTGGACCGCCGCCTGCCCGAAGCGGCCGGCCTCGAACATGGCGACGGCGACGCAATGGCGCGCCGCCAGGCCGCCGCCTTCGCCATGCCACTTCTCGGCGACCGGCAGCGCCTTGAGCGGCTCGCTGCGCGCCAAGGTAATGCACTCGCCGTAACGCTTGAGGTGATCGGGCGCACTGTCGAGCGGATTGAGCGGGCTGAGCGGGCCGAGTCCCTGCGGAGAGGGACCCTGCGCGGCCGCGGGCGACGCGGCCGCAAGCACCAACAGCAAAGGCAAAGCCTGGCGGGGCAACAACATCCTTGAAAAGAACTGCGCCGCGATGATCCTGACAAGATGACAGAACGTCTTTTCATCTTCGGCCTGGGCTATAGCGGCCTTGAAATCGCCCGACTCGCAAAAGCCGCCGGCTGGCGCGTCGCCGGCACCTGCACCAGCGAGCAAAAGGCCGCGGCATTGCGGGCCGACGGCATCGAGGCGCACTGCTTCGACGGTACGGCGGCGCTGCCGCCCGAGGCGATGGACGGCGCCTCGCACGTGCTCTGCACCATCGCCCCCGGCACGACCGGCGATCCCGCACTCAGGACCTGCTCCAGGCTGCTCCGGCGGGCGCGCTGGCTCGGCTATCTGTCGACGACCGGAGTCTACGGCGATCAGGGCGGCGGCTGGGTCGACGAGGAGACGCCGGCCAGGCCCGGGCAGCCGCGCAGCGTCGAGCGGCTGGCCGCCGAACGCGCCTGGCAAGCGCTCGGTCTGGAAGCCGGCGTCGCCGTCGACATCTTTCGGCTGCCCGGAATCTATGGCCCCGGCCGCAGCGCGGTCGACCAGGTGAAGGCCGGCACGGCACGGCGCATCGACAAGCCGGGCCAGGTCTTCTCGCGCATCCATGTCGAGGACATCGCCGGCACCGTGCTGATGGCGATCAGCGCGGCGCACGCCGGCGCCATCTACAACGTGGCGGACGATCTGCCGGCTTCGACCAGCGACGTGGTCGCGTTCGCCTGCGAACTGCTGGGCAAGCCTGTGCCGCCCGTCATCCCGTGGGAGCAGGCCGGGCCGACGATGAGCGCCCTGGCGCGCTCGTTCTACGCCGAGACGCGGCGCGTCAAGAACGACAGGATCAAGCGCGAGCTGGACGTCGTGCTGCGTTATCCGACCTATCGCGAGGGCCTCCGCGCCATCGCTGCGGCAGCATAACTGTCGTAACGCCCGCTGTGCGCCCCCAGCTAAGGCGCCAGCTCCTCGATCGTCGCGATGAGGCGCGCGATGTCGGCCGGGGTGCTGAGCCGATGATCGCCGCCCTTGATCAGCGTCGTGATTACCTCGGGCGCTTCGAGATGTGCCGCGATCTGCAGCGAATAGTCCCATGGCACGTCGGGATCGCTCTGACCATGCAGCAGGCGCACCGGACAGGGCAGCGACAGTTTCTTGTCGAGCAGCAGATGATTCCGTCCGTCCTCGATCAGCTTGAAAGTGAAGACCGAGGGTTCGGGCGAATATTGCGACGGCCGCTCCAGCCTGCCGTCGCGTTCGAGCGTGGCGCGATCGGCCGCCGACAGGCCCTTCAGCAACATGCGTTCGGTGAAATCCGGCGCGGCCGCGATCAGCACCAGCCCGGCCAGGCGTTCGGGCCGGGCGCGTGCCACCAGAAGCGACAGCCAGCCGCCCATGCTCGAACCCACGAGCACCAGCTTACCGGTGGTGAGAGCGTCGATGACGGCCAGTGAATCGTCGAGCCATCGGCCGATCGTGCCGTCCTCGAAACGGCCTGACGATTGTCCGTGGCCGAGATAGTCGAAGCGCAGATAGGCGCGGCCGGTCGTTTCGGCCCAGGCTTCGAGCGCCAGGGCCTTGGTGCCCGTCATGTCGGAGCGAAAGCCGCCCAGGAACACCACCGTCGGCGCGCGACCCGGCGTTGTGGCATAGGCGACGGTGTTGCCGTCGGGCCGCGGCAATCGCTGCACTGTGGCGTGGTCGTTCATGCCATATTACCTGCCACAGCAACAAACCCACTGCCAAGCTCACGTGCCTGCTCCGACCCTCCTGCAGATCGTCCCCACTCTCGCCGGCGGCGGCATCGCACGCGCCACGCTCGACGCGGCGCAGGCCGTGATCGCGGCCGGCGGCTCGGCCATCGTCGCTTCGCCGGGCGGCGCCATGGTGCCCGACCTGTTGCGGCTGCGCGCCACGCACCTCGAGTTGCCCGAAAGCCGTCATGCGTTGTGGCCGCGGCTCACCTTGCCGCGCAAGCTCGCCGCCAGCCTGCGCGACGCCCGCGTTTCGCTGATCCAGGCACGCTCGCCGGCCACGGCGTGGGTGGCGCACGCGCTCGCCCGCCGACTCGAGATCAAGTGGATCGCCACGCTGCATTTGCCGTTCATCGCCAAAAGCCTGGCGAGTCGCTTCGTCGAGCGCCGCCAGGTGCGTGCCGACGCGGTGATCGCCGTGTCGGAATATGTCGCGCGCGATGCGCTGCATCACTTCCCTGCCCTGGAAGTCCGGCTGGAGACCCTTCCGCCTGGCATCAATTTCGACCGTTTCGATCCGGCGATCATGCGCGCCGACCGCGTGATCAGACTGGCAGGCGAACTGCGTGTGCCCGACGGCAGCCATGTAATCCTTTGTCCGGCGCGTTTCGACGAAGATCGAGGTCAGAAGATTCTGATCGAGGCGGTGAAGCGACTGGGCCGCGACGACGTGTTCTGCCTGTTGCTGGGCTCATCGGGCCAGCCCACACCGTTCGAGAAGGAACTCGAACGCACGATCGAGGCCGCCGAGCTGCATGGCCGGATGCAGATCGGACCCTATGTCGACGACATGCCAGCAGCCTACATGCTGGCCGACGTGGTGGTGGCAACCGGCGGCGCCCGCCAGGGTTTCAGCCGCGCCCTGGTCGAGGCGCAGGCAATGGGCCGGCCGGTGGTCGCCGAGGACGGCGGCGGCGCGGCCGAGACGGTGCGCCCCGGCGTGACGGGCTGGCTGGCGCCGCAAGGCGATCCGGCGGCGCTGGCCGAAGCGCTGCACAGCGCGCTGTCGCTCTCGACCGAGCGCCGCGCCGAGCTGGCCCGCGCGGCGCAAGAGCAGGTGCGCAGCCGCTACGGTCTGGCACAATCCAACCGCCAGTTGCTCCAACTCTACGAACGGGTGTCGCAACGATGACAGCGCGGCCTCTCCTTGCTCTTCTCTTCGCCGGCGGCGCCCTCGGCCCGGCGATGTCCGATCCTGGCCTGGCCCAGATCGCGCGCCCGCCGAGCGGCGGGGTGGACAACCGCTTCCTGGCGCCGCCATCGGGCGTCCAACAAACCTTCCTCGGCACGTGGAACCTCACGTGGGACGACCCCGGCGACCCCAAGTGCCCGTGCCGCGGCACGCTCACGGTGGACACCCAGGCCGATGGCAGCCTCAAGGGCTATTGGTCGATCAAAAATCCGCCTGTGATCCTCGAGGGCGGGATGGCGTTCGACAACAACGTCTGGGCCGGCCGCTTCGCACAGCCCGACGACAACGTCGATTTTCCCCTAAAAGGTCATTTCCGGCTCGAGGCAAGGGGCGGAACCGCGCTCACCGGCTCCTATCAGCGCGATGGGACGGCGATTCCCCGCCGTTGGAGCGCCACCCGGCAGTAAGGCCGCAGTTGAGCCCAGCTTGACTCAGGGGGTCTCCACAACTATCTCCAGCCTCATGGAACGCCGGTTTTTCACCGCTCCAGACGCCACCACCGTCCGAACTTGATTCGGCCGGGCGCGCGCACTTGTGCCGCTTCCCGGCCCGTCGCTGCCGACACAACGTGTCGGCCGATGAGGCATGTTCGGAATTTTCTTAAGCGGTGGTAGCCATGATCAATATTTCCTTACCGGACGGGTCGGTCCGATCGTTCGAAAAGCCGGTGAGCGGCGCCGATATCGCGGCGTCGATCGGCCCCGGACTCGCCAAGGCAGCGCTGGCGTTGCGCGTCGACGGCAAGATGGTGGACCTGTCCTCCATCGTCGATCGCGATGCCAAGATCGGCATCGTGACGTCGCGCGATCCGGAGGCGCTCGCACTCCTGCGCCACGACGCGGCGCACGTGCTGGCGCAGGCTGTCCAGGAACTCTATCCCGGCACGCAGATCACGTTCGGTCCGGCAACCGAGGACGGCTTCTACTACGACTTCGTGCGCGCCGAACCGTTCTCGTCGGAGGATTTCGCCAATATCGAGCAGCGCATGGCCGAGATCGTCGACCGCGACCTGCCGATCAAGCGCGAGGTGTGGGACCGCGCCAGGATCAAGGACTACTTCAAGCAACACGGCGAGAGCTTCAAGGCCGAATGGGCCGACGAATTGCCCAAGGACGAGGTGATCTCGGTCTATCGCCAGGGCGACTGGCTCGACATGTGCCTCGGTCCGCACCTGCCGTCGAC
>DASZJU010000319.1:0-2652 GCA_035947815.1 Reyranella sp. | reverse complement strand
TTGGTGGTCTGCAGGCCGGGACCGCCGCCCGTGGTCACGAAGATCTCGGCGAACACCGTCAGCAGGAAGATCGTCTCGATCAGGATGACCACCGTGATCGGCCGCGCCAGGTGCGGCAGGGTGAGGTGGATGAAGGTGCTGAGCGCGCCGGCGCCGTCCATCTCGGCCGCTTCCTTCTGTTCCTCGTCCTGCGACTGCAGCGCGGTGAGCAGGATCAGGGTGGCGAAAGGCAGCCACTGCCAGGCCACGATCACGATGATGGCCAGCATCGGCGCATCGTTGAACCAGTCGATCGGCGTGATGCCGACCAGGGTCGACAGCCACGCCAGCAGGCCCGAGACCGGATGCAGCAGGAGGTTCTTCCAGACCAGCGCGCTCACGGTCGGCATGACGAAGAACGGCGCGATCACCATCAGCCGCACGATGCTGCGCCCGAGCACCGGCTGGTCGAGCAGCAGCGCCAGCGGGACACCGAGCACGATCGTGATCGCCAGCACCGAGCCCACCAGCACCAGGGTGTTCTGCAGCGACGCCAGGAAGGCGGGGTCGGTGAGGAAGTAGCGGAAGTTGTCGAGGCCGATGAAGGATTCGGATCCGGGATCGAGCAGGCTGTAGTGCAGCGACGAAAAATAGATCGTCATCGCCAGCGGGACGATCATCCAAACGAGCAGCAGCGCGACGGCCGGCGAGAGCAGGCCACGGGCGAGAACTTGCGTCTGTTGGGTCGCCATCGGAAGTCGTCGTCAGCGGAGCGAGGGGGCGGCGGACGAGGCTGCCACAGGATCGCCGCAGCGATCCGATGGCCGCAGATGGATCACTTGATGTAGCCGGCGCGCTTCATTTCGCGTTCGGTCGAGGATTGTGCGGCGGCGAGGGCGGCGTCGACCGTCGAGGCGCCGGACAGCGCCGCGGAGAATTGCTGGCCGACCGCGGTGCCGATGCCCTGGAACTCAGGGATCGCCGCGTACTGCACGCCGACATAGGGCACCGGCTGGACCGTCGGCTTGTTGGGATCGGCGGCATCGATCGAGGCGAGCGTCGGCTTGGCGAACGGCGCCACCTTGAGGTACTCCGGATTCTGGTAGAGCGAGGTGCGCGTTCCCGGCGGAACGTTCGCCCAGCCATCCTTGGCGGCGACGAGCTTGGCGTAGTCCTTGCTGGTCGCCCAGCCGATGAACTTCTCCGCCGCGGGCACCTTCTTCGAGCCGGCCGGAATGGCGAGGTTCCAGGCCCACAGCCAGTTGGCGTTCTTGCCCAGGCCGGCGTTGGGCGCCATGGCGAAACCGACCCTGTCGGCCACCGTCGAGTCCTTGGGATTGGTCACGAACGAGGCCGCGACCGTGGCGTCGATCCACATCGCGCACTTGCCGGCATTGAACAGAGCGAGGTTCTCGTTGAAGCCGTTCGAGCTGGCGCCCGGCGGGCCGGCCGCCTTCATCAGGTCGACATAGGTGGTGAGCGTCTTCTTCCACTCGGGCTTGTCGAACTGCGGCTTCCATTTCTCGTCGAACCAGCGCGCCCCATAGGAATTGGCCATCGCGGTCAGGAACGCCATGTTCTCGCCCCAGCCCGCCTTGCCGCGCAGGCAGATGCCGTAGACGCCGGCCGACTTGTCGGTGAGCTTCTTGGCGGCATCGATCACGAAGTCCCAGGTCGGCTTTTCGGGCATGGTGAGCCCGGCCTTCTGGAACAGGTCGGTGCGATACATGATCATCGAGCTCTCGCCGTAGAACGGCGCGCCGTAGAGCTTGCCGTCGACCGACACGGCATCGCGGATCTTGGGCAGCAGGTCGGCCACGTCGTAGTCGGCGCCGAGATTGTCGAGCGGCACCAGCCAGCCCTTCTTGGCCCAGATCGGCACCTCGTAGGTGCCGATGGTCAGCACGTCGAACTGACCGCCCTTGGTGGCGATGTCGGTCGTCACGCGCTGGCGCAGCACGTTCTCCTCGAGCGTCACCCATTTCACGGTGATGTCGGGATTCTTGGCGGTGAAGTCGCTGGTCAGCCCCTGCATGCGGATCATGTCGCTGTTGTTCACGGTGGCGATGGTCAGCGTCTCGGCGATGGCGGGGACCGCAATCGACAGGATGGCCGCGCCCACAAGGGCGCCAAGTGATGGCTTCACGGTATCCTCCCAAGGCTGGCGTTGGGCATATGCCCACGCGTTGGGCGTATGTTCAGACCAAGCCATGGCCCTGTCAAGGGTCGGCAAGGGGGTTCCCCTCCCTGCGCGCAGCGCGGGGAGGTGCCCGCGTAGCGGGCGGAGGGGTCATGCTCTTCTCATGGGTCATTCATGACCCCTCCGTCGGCGTATGATGCCGACACCTCCCCTTCGCTTTCGCGAAGGGGAGGAAAGTCGATTTAGCGCTTGAGGATGGCGCCGGCGGTCGCTTCGTCGGTGATGAGGCCGTTGAGCAGGCGGCCCTTCAACGCCGCCCTGATCGCCGCGACCTTGGCCGGACCGACGGCGGCGCCGATGGTCAGGCCACGGGCGGGGACCTGGAGGGCTATGCTGGTGAGCCGGGTGTTGGTTCCGCCCGCGATGACGTGGCCCTCGGCATCGAAGGCCCAGCCGATCAGCTCGCCGACGGCGCCCAGCCGTCGCATCTCGAACAGCTCCTCGCGCGAGACGAAGCCGTCGACATAGACCTG
>DASZJU010000318.1:0-9991 GCA_035947815.1 Reyranella sp. | reverse complement strand
CCGGGCGGCCCGCCCGAGATCATCCTCATCGCCACGGGCAGCGAGGTCTCGCTGATCGTCGAGGCCCATACGGTGCTGGTGTCGCGCGGGATTCGCTCCCGTGTCGTCTCCATGCCGTCGTGGGACATCTTCGAGCACCAGCCGCAGTCCTATCGGCAGGAGGTGCTGCCGCCCGCGGTGAAGGCGCGCATCGCCGTCGAGCAGGGCTCGGAGCTGGCATGGGAGCGCTATGTCGGGGCCGACGGTCGCGTCATCGGCATGAAGACCTTCGGCGCCTCGGCGCCGCTCAAGGAGCTGCAGCGCAAGTTCGGCTTCGAACCCGAGAAGGTCGTCGCGATGGCTCTGGAGCTGCTCGGGCGCACGTGACGGACAGGAAGGAAACGGGGGCGACGATGGTAGGCAGGCAGGATCAATCCACTAAAGCCGAGGGCGTGCGGTCGGCCGACGGTGCCGTGGTGGTGCCGCCCTGCGCCATGGTGATTTTCGGCGCTGCCGGCGACTTGACGAAGCGTCTGGTCACGCCGGCGCTCTACAACCTCGTGAATGCCAAGCGGCTGCCCGACAGGTTCCAGCTTGTCGGCGTCGACCTGGCGGCCAAGACCGCGGAGGAGTGGCGCAAGGGCCTGACCGATACGATGAACGAGCTCATCACCCAGGATGGCGAGTTCCAGGCCGACCATATCGACCAGACCGCCTGGCGCTGGCTGACCGACCGCATGAGCTATGTGCAGGGTGACCTGACGGATCCCGCGACCTTCACCCGGATCGGCGAGCATCTGGCGGGGCTGGACAAGACGGCCGGCACGGCGGGCAACCACCTTTTCTATCTCGCCGTCGCCGATCGCTTCTTCAGTGTGGTCGTCGCGGGCCTGGGGGCTGCCGGCCTGGTGACGGAAAAAGACGGGCAATGGCGCCGGGTCGTGATCGAGAAGCCGTTCGGACATGATCTGCCCTCGGCCAAGGCGCTCAATGCCGAGATCCTGAAGACGCTGCAGGAGCATCAGATCTACCGGATCGACCATTTCCTCGGCAAGGAAACGGTGCAGAACATCATGGCGCTGCGCTTTGCCAACGGCCTGTTCGAGCCGCTGTGGAATCGCCAGCATATCGACCACGTCCAGATCACCGCGGCCGAGACGGTCGGCGTCGAGCGCCGCGGCAAATTCTATGAAAAGACCGGCGCGCTGCGCGACATGGTGCCCAACCACGTCTTCCAGCTGCTGGCGCTCACCGCCATGGAGCCGCCGATCTCCTTCGATGCCGATGCGGTGCGGGCCAAGAAGGCCGAGGTTATCGAGGCCATTCGCCCGATCACCCCAGCGCGGGCGCTGAAGGACGCCGTGCGCGGCCAGTACGACGCCGGCACCGTCTCGGGCAAGCCGGTCCAGGCCTATCGCCATGAGCCCGACGTCGCCCCGGAGTCGACGACCGAGACCTATATCGCCTGCAAGCTGATGATCGACAACTGGCGCTGGGCCGGCGTGCCTTTCTACCTGCGCACCGGCAAATATCTGAAGCGTCGGTGGACCGAAATCGCCATCCGCTTCCACCAGGCGCCCTACACGCTGTTCCGCGGCACCCATGTCGAGCGGATGAATCCCAACTGGATGATCCTGCGCATCCAGCCTGACGAGGGCATCGCGCTGGAGTTCGCCGCCAAGCGCCCCGGCCCGACCGTGAAGCTTGGCAACGTCTGCATGGACTTCGCCTACAAGAGCTATTTCGACATGGCGCCCAGCACGGGCTACGAGACGCTGCTCTATGACTGCATGATCGGCGATGCGACGCTGTTCCAGCGCGCCGACAATATCGAGGCGGGCTGGCGCGCGGTGCAACCCATCCTCGACGCCTGGGCAAGCAATCCTGCCAAGGATATTCCGAACTATGTTGCGGGCGGCAACGGCCCGGCCGCGGCGGACGAATTGCTGGCGCGCGATGGCCGCGCCTGGCGCCCCCTCGAATGAACGAACACTGCAGAGGTTCCGATGGCAGAGAAGCGAAAGATCTCCCTGGTGCTGGCGGACGTGGACGGCACGCTCGTCACCGAACAGAAGGTGCTGACCGAACGCGCCCAGGCCGCCGTGCAGAGCCTGCGCAAGGCGGGAATCCGCTTCGCCATCACCAGCGGCCGACCGCCCAAGGGCATGGCCATGCTGTTCGACGCCCTCAAGCTCGACACGCCGATCGCGGGCTTCAACGGCGGACTTTTCGTCAAGCCGGACCTCGCGATCATCGCACAGAAGACGCTGCCGGCTGACATCGCCGCCAAGTCGATCGAGCTGATCCGCGCCCACGGCCTCGATGCCTGGGTCTATCGCGGCAATGACTGGCTGATCACCAAGGCCGATGCGCCGCACGTCGCCCGCGAAGCCTGGACCGTCAAATTCGAGGCGAAGGTCGTGGCCGACGTCGCCGAAAAGCTGGACCAGGTCGCCAAGATCGTCGGCGTCAGCGACGACCTGGACAAAGTAAAGTACTGCGAGGCCGACGCACAGGCGGCCTTCGGAGATCGCGCCTCGGCAAACCGCTCGCAGCCCTACTATCTCGACGTCACGCACAAGGACGCCAACAAGGGCGCGGTGGCGGAATACCTGTCGAGTCATCTGGCCGTGCCGGCGGCGGAAATCGCCACCATAGGCGACCAGCCCAACGACGTGCTCATGTTCAAGAAATCGGGCTTCAGCATCGCGATGGGCAATGCTCCCGATCAGGTCAAGGTGCAGGCCAGCGTCACCACGGAGTCCTACAACGACGAAGGCTTCGCCAAGGCGATGGAACGCTTCATCCTGGGCTCGTTGGCTTGAGGTGACGGCATGAGCGAGATGAACGGACGCATCGAAACGTTGCCGGATCCGGCCGCACTGGCGCACCACGTGGCCGAATGGATGACGGCGGCGGCGCTTGCGTCGAAGGGCGAATTCCGAGTGTCGCTTTCCGGCGGCTCGACTCCCAAGGCTCTCTTCACGCTGCTGGCTTCCGACGCGTTCACCGGGCGTTTCCCGTGGACGCGCGTCTCCTGGTATTGGGGCGACGAGCGCTTCGTTCCCTATGACCATCCGGAGAGCAATTACCGGATGACCCGCGAGGCGATGCTGTCCAAGGCGCCCGTGCCGGCGGCGAACATTCATCCTGTGCCGGCCGACGGCACTCCCGACGACGCGGCCGCGCGCTATGAACGGACCCTGCAGGCGGCCTATGGCGCCGCGGTGCTGGATCCGGCGCGGCCAATGTTCGACATCACCCTGCTCGGGCTCGGTCCCGACGGCCATACCGCCTCGTTGCTGCCGGGCGAACCGGTGCTGGAGGAACGCAAGCGCTGGGTCGCCGCCGTGTCGCACGGCCGGCCCGAGGTCCGCATCACCATGACCTATCCGGTGATCGAGAGCAGCCGGCAGGTCGCGTTTCTGGTGACCGGCAAGGAGAAGGCGCCGATCTTCAAAACGATCCGCGCCGGCAACAGCCAGGTGCCGGCCGCGCGCGTCAGGTCGATCGGCCAGCTCATCTGGTTCGTCGATCGCGCCGCCGCGGGAGAGGGCTAGGTCGTGGATGCCGGCGAAGACCGACCCTGAACGTCAACGCCTGGACGAAGCGAACGCGCGCCGGCAACCCTGGCGCAAGTGGGGGCCCTATGTGAGCGAGCGGCAGTGGGGCACGGTGCGCGAGGACTACAGCGCCGATGGCGACGCCTGGAACTACCTGCCCCATGACCATGCACGCAGTCGCGCCTACCGCTGGGGCGAGGACGGGATCGGCGGGTTTTGCGACGCCAAGCAGACTTTGTGCGTCGCCGTCGCGCTGTGGAACGGCAAGGATCCGATCCTGAAGGAGCGCATGTTCGGCCTGAGCAACCGCGAGGGCAATCACGGCGAGGACGTGAAGGAGCTCTACTACTACCTCGACGCGCTGCCGACCTACAGCTACGCCCGGATGCTCTACAAATATCCGCAGGCCGAGTTTCCCTACGACCTGCTCGTGCAGGAGAACGGGCGGCGCGACAGGCGGCAGCCCGAGTTCGAGATCATCGATACCGGCATCTTCGACGCCGACCGCTATTTCGACGTCGATATCGAATATGCCAAGGCGGACGCCGAAGACATCCTGCTGCGGCTGACCATCCATAATCGCGGCCCTGACGAAGCGGCGATCCATGTGCTGCCGCAGGCCTGGTTCCGCAACAGCTGGAGCTGGGGCACGGAAAAGCCCAAGCCCTCCCTCGAGCGCGCTGGCGACGATGTCGTGGTCAAGCATGAGAAGCTCGGCGCCTATGCGATCCACTTCGACGGGCCGGACGAGATCAAGTTCTGCGAGAACGAGACCAATGTCGCAAAACTATACGGGAGCGAAGAGACCGGACATTTGTACAAGGACGGTTTCCACGATTATCTGGTGGGCGGCCGCAAGCACGCGGTCGGTTCGCACAAGGGCACGAAGGCGGCCGGTATCTACCGGCGGACCGTTGCGGCCGGCGCCAGTACCATCATCCGGGTCAGGCTGAGCCCGGGCCCGCCCAAGCCCGCACCCTTCGCCGATTTCGAGCAGATTTTCGGCCTGCGCAAATCCGAGGCCGACGCTTTCTATGCCGAACTGCAGGGCAAGGTGCTGGACGAGGACCTGCGCCGCATTCAACGCCAGGCTTTCGCGGGCGTCCTTTGGTCGAAGCAATATTTCTACTACGACGTCACGGAGTGGCTGGATGGTGATCCGGCAGAACCCAAGCCACCCAAATCCCGCCTCACCGGACGCAACCACGAGTGGGTTCATGCCACCATGGAAGACGTCGTTTCGATGCCGGACAAATGGGAGTTTCCCTGGTTCGCGGGCTGGGACTGGGCCTTTCATCTGACCACGCTGGCTTATCTCGATCTGGAGGACGCCAAGTATCAACTGATCCTGCTCGGCCAATCCTGGTACATGCACCCGAACGGGCAGCTGCCGGCTTACGAATGGAACTTCAGCGACGTCAATCCGCCGGTGCAGGCCTGGGCGGCGCTGCGCCTCTACGATGCGGAGCGGCAGCGCAAGGGCAAAGGCGACCGGAGGTTTCTCGAGCGGGTCTTCACCAAGCTGTTGCTCAATTTCACCTGGTGGGTGAACCGCAAGGACCCGCGCGGCCTGAACGTCTTCGAAGGCGGCTTCCTCGGCATGGACAATATCGGCGTCTTCGACCGGTCCGCGCCGCTGCCGGTGGACGGCATGCAGGTGCAGTCCGACGGAACGTCCTGGATGGCGATATTCAGCCTGAACATGCTGCGCATCGCCATCGAATTGGCGCAGGAGGACGATGCCTATCAGGACATCGCGACCAAGTTCTTCGAGCATTTCCTGATGATCGGCGGGGCGATGACCAACCTCGGCGGCAAGGGCTTGAGCTTGTGGGACGACAGCGACGATTTTTTCTATGATTGGCTGGTCATGAGCAATGGCGAGGCAACCCCTCTGCGCGTTCGCTCCCTGGTAGGCCTGATTCCGCTGTTCGCCGTTGAGGTCGCAGACATGGCCTCGCTGGAGAACCTGCCATCGTTCGCCAGGCAGCGGGATTGGTATTTGCGCTACCGGCCAAAGCTTGCGGCCCTGGTGTCCCGCTGGAACACGCCGGGCGCCGAAGATCGGCGCCTGATCGCCATAATGCGCGCCTTCCGCGCGACGAAGGTGCTGGAACGCCTCTTGGACAAGAACGAATTCCTGTCGGACTACGGCATACGGGCCTTGTCTCGGTATCATCTCGAACACCCCTACGTTTTCGAGGCCGGCGACTTTCGCGCCGAGGTCAAATATGTCCCGGCCGAGTCGGACAGCGATCTCTTCGGCGGAAATTCCAATTGGCGGGGGCCGATCTGGATGCCGCTCAACTACCTGATCATCGAAAGTCTGAACAAGTTCCACAAATTCTACGGCGATGATTTCCGGGTGGAATGCCCGGTCGGATCCGCCCAGAAGCTGTCGCTGAAAGAGATCGCTGACGTGCTGCGCAGCCGCCTGATCAATATCTTCCGGCGCGACGAAAAGGGACGACGTCCCGTCTTCGGCACCTATGAGAAGATGCAGACCGATCCGCACTTCAGGGACCACATCCTCTTCCACGAGTATTACGACGGCGACAACGGGCGCGGCCTGGGCGCCTCGCACCAGACCGGCTGGAGTGCTCTGGTCGCCAATATGATCGCCGAGCTGCATGAATAGGGAAGGGTTCGCGCGCTATCCTTCGCTGTACGAGATCAACACGAGGGTCTGGCTTCGCCGTCTGTCGCAGGAGGCCGGCAGGCCGGTCACCCTCGCGGATATCGATGACGCCACCCTGGATGATCTTGCCCGCCGGGGTTTCGACTGGATCTGGCTCTTGAGCGTGTGGCAGACCGGCGCGGCCAGTCGGGCAGTGTCGCGCAGCAACCCCGCCTGGCAAGCCGAGTTCCGGTTGGTGCTGCCCGACCTGACGGAGACGGACATCTGCGGATCGGGTTTCGCCATCGCCGCCTATGAGGTCGACCCAGCGCTCGGCGGGAAGGCGGTGTTGGCCGCGTTCCGCGCACGGCTGGCCGCGCGCGGTCTGCGACTCATGCTCGATTTCGCGCCCAATCACACCGCGCTCGATCATCCCTGGGTCCGGGCACATCCTGATTTTTACGTCCAGGGCAGCGAGCAGGCTCTGTTGGCGGCGCCGCAGAACTACCGCCGGGTCGAGACGGACCAGGGCGCTCGCATCCTGGCCTATGGGCGCGATCCGAATTTCCCGGGCTGGCCGGACACGCTGCAGCTCGACTATGCCAATCCGGTGCTGCAGGCGGCCAAGATGGCGGAACTGCTGGCGATTGCCGAACAATGCGATGGCGTGCGCTGCGACATGGCGATGCTCGTCCTGCCCGAGATCTTCCAGCGCACCTGGGGCCGCGCACCGGCGCCGTTCTGGCCGACGGCGATCGCGGCCGTGCGCCGGGCTCATCCCGGCTTCACCTTTTTGGCCGAGGCCTATTGGGACCTCGAATGGGAGTTGCAGCAGCAGGGCTTCGACTACTGCTACGACAAGCGTCTTTACGACCGGCTCCGCAATGCCGATGCCGGCGCCCTGCGCGCCCATCTGGCTGCGGGGCTCGACTATCAGGATCGGCTGGCGCGCTTCCTCGAGAACCACGACGAGCCGCGCGCGGCGGCGAGCTTTCCCTGGCTGCGGCATCGCGCGGCCGCCACCGTTACCTACTTCGCGCCGGGGCTGCGCTTCTTCCACCAGGGCCAGTTGGCGGGCGCACGTGTGCACGTGCCGGTGCACTTGTGCCGCGGTCCGGTCGAGGCCCCGGATCCGGAGGTCGCCGCCTTCTACGACAGGCTGCTGGCGGCGCTGAGCGAACCCGGCGCGTTTCGCGAGGGCGTCTGGTCGTTGATCCCGCCCCAACCGGCCTGGGCCGGCAATGCGACGTCGCAGGACTTCATTTCCTATGCCTGGCGCACGCGGGACGGCGGCGGCCGCGTCGTCGTCGTCAACTACTCGGATCATCAGGCGCAATGCCGTCTGCAGTTGCCCTTCAGCGGGTTGGCCGGCAGCCAGTACCGGTTGATCGACATGATGGGCAGCGAAGTCTACATCCGCGACGGCAACGGGTTGATCGAGCCGGGCCTCTACATCGACCTCGGAGCATGGGGCTGCAATGTCTTCAGGTTGGACTCCATCGGGTCGTGAGCGGGGTCCCATGCAGGCATTGCAGGCGAAACCGGTCTCCGCAGGTTCCGTCGCTCCGCCTGACCCGGCTTTACGCCCGGGAACCGGGCGCGGTACCCTCGCGCCCCTGAAGGAGCCCCAAATGGACCTGACATTCGGCAAGGACGAGCTGGCCTTCCAGCAGGAAGTGCGCGGCTGGCTGAAGGAGAACCTGACGCCCGAGATCGTGGGCGAGATGAAGGTCGGCCGGAACGCCTACATGCCCAAGGAGCGGCTGGTCGACTGGCAGAAGCGGCTGGCGAAGAAGGGCTGGCTGTGCACCGGCTGGCCCAAGGAATTCGGCGGCCCGGGTTTCACCACGACGCAGAAGTACATCTTCGAGATGGAGATGGCGAAGGCGGGCGCGCCCGGCACCTCGCCGTTCGGTCCCAAGATGTGCGCGCCGGTGATCATGAAATACGGCTCGGCCGAGCAAAAGGCGCAGCACCTGCCGCCGATGCTGAATTCCGACCTGATCTGGTGCCAGGGCTACTCCGAACCCGGTTCGGGCTCCGATCTCGCATCCTTGCGCACCAAGGCCGTGCGCGACGGCGACCATTACATCGTGAACGGCCAGAAGACCTGGACGACGCTCGCCCAGACCGCCGACTGGATCTTCTGCCTGGTCCGCACTTCCAACGAAGGCAAGCCGCAGGAGGGCATCTCCTTCCTGCTGATCGACATGAAGACGCCGGGTATCGCGGTCGAGCCGATCATCACCGCCGACGGCAACCGTGCCGGCACGCAGGAGGTGAACTCGGTGTTCCTGACCGACGTCAGGGTGCCGGTCGAGAACCGGGTCGGCGAGGAGAACAAGGGCTGGACCTACGCCAAGTATCTGCTCGAGTTCGAGCGCGGCGGCAACCCGTATAGCCCGCGCCTGCGTTCGGCCTTCGAGCGGCTGAAGCGGCTCTCCCAGGCCATGCCGGACGGCGAGGAGTCGATCATGGCCGATGTTTCCTGGCGCGAGAAGCTCGCGCGCATGGACATCGAGATTTCCGGCCTGGAGATGTTCGAGCAGGAATTTTATTCGCGGCTGGCGTCCGGCCAGAATCCGGGGCCGCTCTCCTCGATGATCAAGCTGCGCGGCACCGAGGTCATGCAGCAGGTGCAGGAGTCGGCGGTCGAGGCCGCCGGCTACTACAGCCAGCCGTTCCCCGAGCAGCGCGCCTGGAACGCCAATGTCGAGCCGATCGGGCCGGAGGGCGTCGACGTCCTGGCGCCGCGCTACTTCAACGGCCGCAAGATGACGATCTACGGCGGCTCGTCGGAGGTGCAGCGCGGCATCATGTCCAAAGTGATGCTGGGACTCTGATCTGTCGTCTCGCGCGGGGTCACCCCCGCGCTGGAGCGAAGCGAAGGCCTGCCCTGAGGGTAGCCGAAGGGACCTCATCGCCGCTTGCAACGGCATGAGATCCTTCGCTGCGCTCAGGATGACAGCGGGAGCGGAGCAACGAGATGCGTCTTGCCTTCAACGACGAGGAACTGGCCTTCCAGCGCGAAGTGCGCGACTGGCTCGCGGCCAACATGCCATCGGAAGTGGCGGAAGAGAGCCGGCGCAGCCGCACCAGCCACGTCTCCAAGGAGCGGCTGCTGCAATGGCAGAAGAAGCTCGCAAGCAAAGGCTGGCTCTGCCCCAACTGGCCCAAGGAATATGGCGGCCCGGGCTGGAACTCGACGCAAAAATTCATTTTCGAGATGGAGATGGCCCACGCCGACTCGCCTTATCTGTCGTCCTTCAGCATCAAGATGGTGGCGCCGGTCCTGATGAAGTACGGCAGTGCCGCGCAGAAGCAGCGTTTTCTCCCGAAGATCGCCGCCGCCGAGGAGCTGTGGTGCCAGGGCTATTCCGAGCCGGGCTCGGGCTCCGACCTCGCAAGCCTGCGCACCAAGGCGGACCGCCAAGGCGATCACTACATCGTCAACGGCCAGAAGATCTGGACCACCAACGCGCATTACGCCGACTGGATCTTCTGCCTCGTGCGCACCTCCAACGAGGGCAAGCGCCAGGAGGGCATCTCCTTCCTGCTGATCGACATGAAATCGCCCGGCATCAGGATCGATCCGATCTACCTGGTCGACGGCACGCGCACGCCGATGCGCCATGAGGTGAATCAGGTCTTCTTCACCGACGTGCAGGTGCCGGTCGAGAATCTGGTGGGTGAGGAGAACAAGGGCTGGACCTACGCCAAGTACCTGCTCGAGTTCGAGCGCGGCGGTCAGGCGCACGGTCCGCGCCTGCGCAAAGCATTCCGTCACCTGCAGACCTTGTCTAAGACGCAGTTGGACGCCGGCGAGCCGCTG
>DASZJU010000317.1:0-3881 GCA_035947815.1 Reyranella sp. | reverse complement strand
GCGGCGCTGGCCCGCTTCGCCGGCCAGGTCGACGTGATCACCTACGAGTTCGAGAACGTGCCCGAGGCGGCCGTCACCGAATGCCAGCGCCTGAAGCCGGTGCGGCCGGGCGTGAAATCCATCCACATCGCCCAGCATCGGCGGCGCGAAAAGGAATTCTTCAGCAAGCTCGGCATCGGCACCGCCGACTACCAGCCGATCGCGAGCGAAGCCGATATCGCCGCCGCCACGGCGCTGCCCGGCATCCTGAAAACCTGCACCGAGGGCTATGACGGCAAGGGCCAGGTCCGCGTCGCCGACCGCGCCGCGCTCGCGGCGGCCTGGCAAAAGCTCGGCCGGCGGGAATGCATCCTGGAAGCGCTGGTCGATTTCCTGTGCGAGATCTCGGTGATCGTCGCGCGCGGCCTCGATGGCGCGACCCGCACCTTCCCGATCGGGCTCAATGACCATCGCCATGGCATCCTGCGCACCACGACGGTGCCGTCGGGCCTGCCGGCCGGAACGCTGGCCATGGCGGAACGCTTCGGCACGGAGCTGGCGCGCGGCCTCGACCTGGTCGGGCTGGTGGCGCTGGAGATGTTCGTCACCAGAGACGGCCGCGTGCTCGCCAACGAGATGGCGCCACGGCCGCACAATTCGGGTCATTGGACGATCGACGCCTGTGCCACCAGCCAGTTCGAGCAGCTGGTGCGCGCGATCTGCGGCCTGCCGCTGGGGTCGGTCGAGGTGCTGGCGCCGTCGCGCATGGAAAACCTGATCGGCGAAGAGGCCAACGACTGGATGCGCTATCTCGCCGACCCGACGGCGCGGCTGCACCTTTACGGCAAGACCTCGCCGCGGCCGGGCCGCAAGATGGGACACGTCACCTTCTTGAGGCCGTCCTAGTCGTCCCGCCGGTCCACGACCTGACCTGGGATTTCAGCTTCTCGATCTTCATCACGTCGTCGATGCGGCGGTCGAGGAAGCCCCAGGTCGCCTCGCTGCCGGGCGAACGGTCGTTCAGCCAGTAGAGGAGCGTCGAGGAGTAGACGCCCGCCAAGGTCGCCCGCTTGGTGTAAAAGTTGAAATCGGTGCTGGTGTCGCCGGCGGCGTACCACATGGCGTCGACGGTCTTATAGAGAAGTTTCAGCGCCAACCCTGCATTGAACGGCAGCGACAGGAGCGCCAGCGCGCGGCGCACCGCTTCGCGCTCGCCGGCATGACGCTCCAGCCGGATGCGCACGGCGCCCTTGATGCGCTCACGCATCTTGAGGTCCGCCACGCCTTCCTTCTCCATGTCTTCGACCGTGCGCAGATCGGCGCGCGCGCTGATATGACTGAGTATCTGGACCGGTCCGCCGGGAAACAGCCGGTCGGCCTCGCCTGCCGGCAACTGGAGCTGGCGCGCGGCAGCCGACAGGGCTCCCCGGGTCCAGCCGTCGAACACCGCCTCGGCGGCCATGGCGTCGGCCAAACGGTCGCGCAGCGGAGCGTCGGGGTCGCCCGCTTGTGGCATTTCTGGGGTATTTTCGGCGCTCATAAGGGGCAATATAGGCGTTCCCCCGGGCTTCCCAAGGGTTCGGCCCTGTGATACCTACGCCGCCTCCTAATTGCCCCCGGACTGTTTCCGGGGCGCCCTCTCATGCATGGAAGGAAGCGATCGAAGTGCAGGTTCTCGTTCGTGAAAACAACGTCGATCAGGCGCTGCGCGTCCTGAAGAAGAAAATGCAGCGCGAAGGGATCTTCCGCGAAATGAAGCTCCGCCGTAACTATGAGAAGCCCTCCGAGCGCCGCGCCCGCGAGCGCGCCGAAGCCATCCGCCGGACCCGCAAGCTGATGCGCAAGCGCATGGAGCGCGAGGGCTACTAGCCCTCACCCTCCCCGACCGAACGACCCCCGGCTTGTCCGGGGGTTTTTGTTTCACCTTTATCGCTGCGGCATCCGCTCGAAGGCCGGCAGCCCGTCAGGGATGTGGTGAAACAGCTGCTTGTCGATGGTGAAGATCGCCATCTGCGGGGCGCCGAACTGCTTGGGATCGTCGAGCGAACCGACCTTCACGACGACGACCGGACGCTGCGGCCTAGTCACCAGGTGGGTGCCGCAGTCGGGACAGAACTCCCGCGTCACCGGACGCTCGAGATCGCCGCGCGTGAACTGCTTGGCCGCGCCCTTGGTGTACTTGAAGCTGTCCAGCGGCATGACGATGAACATGTTGGGCGCGCCGCCCGTGATGTACTGGCATTCGCGGCAATGGCACTGCGCCTTCATCATCGGCTCGCCTTCGGCCACGTACCTGACCTTGCCGCAATAGCATCCGCCTTCGAGCTTCATGGCATCCTCCCGCAACGATTGTCGTCGCCGCCCACAATACCGACTTTTCCCATGGCTGTGATGGCACTTTGTTTGCGAGACTGCCGCATGGCCACAAAATCCAAGCCTGCCTTCACCATCGTCCGCGGCGGCAAGCTGCTGGACATCGCCAAGCGCAAGGCGGCGCCTGCCGACATCCTGATCAAGGGCGACACCATCGCCGAAATCGGCCGGCCGGGCCTTGCCGCTCCGGCAGGCGCCACGGTGATCGACGCCAGGAACCGGCTGATGCATCCCGGCCTGATCAACGCCCACACGCATGGGCCGGGCAATCTCGGTAAGGGCATGGGCGATCGCTGGTCGCTCGAGCTGCTGCTGACCGCCAGCCCGTGGATCAACGGCGGCCGCACGCTCGAGGACAAGTACCTGTCGAGCCTGATCGGCGCGGCTGAGATGGTGATGAAGGGCTGCACCGCGGCCTACGACCTTGCCGCCGAATTCCCCCTGCCCTCAGTCGACGGCCTGTCGGCAATGGCCAAGGCGTACGAAGAGGTCGGGATGCGCGCCGTGTTGGCGCCGATGGTGGCCGATCTCACCTTCTTTGAGGCGATTCCCGGCCTGATGGATCGCCTCTCGCCGTCGCTGCAGAAGGAGGTCGAGAGTTTCCGCTATGCGCCGTGGAAGGCCACCACCAAGCAGATGAAGAAGGCGCTGCAGAAGTGGCCGTTCGAGACGGTCATGCTGGCCGTGGCGCCCACCATCCCGCATCACTGCAGCGACGATTTCCTGGTCGCCTGCCGCAACCTCGCGCGCGAATACGAGGTCGGCGTCCACAGCCACGTGGCCGAGTCCAAGGTCCAGGTCGTGGCGGGCTACGGCCGCTACGGCACGTCGCTCGCCGCCCACATGGACGGGCTCGGGCTTGTGAACGAGCGCTTCACGGTGGCGCACGGCGTCTGGCTCGACGACGACGACATGAAGCGGCTGGGCGATCGCGGCGCCTCGGTGGCGCACAATCCGGGCTCCAACATGCGGCTGGGCAACGGGCTGGCCGACGTGCGTGGCATGCTCGCGCGGCGGGTCAATGTCGGCGTCGGCACCGACGGCGCCAACTGCTCGGACAATCTCAACATGTATGAGGCGATGCGGCTCGCGTCGCTCAGCTCCAAGGTCCAGGGACCGGACGTGCAGCGCTGGCTTACCACCGAAGAGACGCTGCGGGCGGCCACCGAAGGCAGCGCCCGTGCGCTCGGCCTGGAAAAGCAGATCGGAAGGATCGCGCCCGGCTACAAGGCCGATATCGTGTTCCTCGACCTGCACCACATCAACTGGATCCCGACCAACGATCCGGTGAACGCGCTGGTCCACACCGAGGACGGCACGTCCGTCCATTCCGTCATGATCGGTGGCCGCATGATCGTGCAGGACCACAAGCTGCTGACGGTCGATCTCGCCGCCCTGGCCGCCAAGGCCGAGGAATCACGCGCCCGACGCGAAAAGATCACCGCGCCGGCGAAGAAGCTCTACGAGCGGCTGGAGAAGGTCGTCGGGACGTTCTGCCCCGGTCTCGCCAAGGCGCCGCTGCACATCCA
>DASZJU010000316.1:0-3756 GCA_035947815.1 Reyranella sp. | reverse complement strand
GAGTCGATCGACCTCGAGGTGCAACAGGGCGAGCGGCTCGGCCTGATCGGGCCGAACGGCTCGGGCAAGTCGACCCTGGTGAATTGCATCTGCGGCACCCTGCGCAACGAGAGCGGCAGCGTGCGCTTCGCCGAGGAGGCGCTGGACGGTCTGTCGGCCCATCAACGCACGCGCCGCGGGCTGGCGCGCAGCTTCCAGCTGCCGCGGCCCTTCGCCAGCCTGTCGCTGGCCGAGAACATCCGCATTCCCATCCTCTATACCGTGAATGCCCGCCCGGCGGCCGCGCTGGGCCGCGCGGCGATCGACGCGCGCTGTCTGGAGCTGCTGGGCCAGGTCGGGCTGGCCGCGAAGGCGGAGCGGCGGCCGCGCGACCTGACGCAGATCGAGATGCGCAAGCTCGAGCTCGCCCGCGCCATGGCCGCCGAGCCCAAGCTGCTGATCGCCGACGAGGCGATGGCGGGGCTGTCGCATGCCGAGGTCGACGAAATCATCGCGCTGCTGATCCGGCTGAACGCCGAGGGCGTGACCGTGATCATGATCGAGCACATCATGCGGGCGGTGATGGAATTCTCCCAGCGGTTGGCCGTGCTGGTGGCGGGCCGCAAGATCGCCGACGGTCCGCCCCAGGACGTGGTGCGCGACCCCGAAGTCGTGAGGGCGTACCTTGGCGAGTAGCCTCACTATCGCCAACATCGAGGCCGGCTACGGCGCGGTGCGCATCCTGCACGACGTGTCGCTGCAGGTCGGCGCGGGCGAGACGGTGGCGCTGCTCGGCACCAACGGCAACGGCAAATCGACCCTGATGAAATCCATCATGGGCATGGTGCGCCCGTCGGCCGGCAGCATCCGGGCGGAGATCGACGGCACGAGCCACGAGCTGATCGGGCGGTCGACGGAGGAGATCGTCGATCTCGGCATCGGCTTCGTGCCGGAAGGGCGGCGGCTCTTCCCCAAGCTCACCGTGACCGAGAACCTGCTGCTCGGCGCCTTTCGGTCCAAGGCGCGCTCGGTGATCGGCCGCAACCTCGATTTCTGCTTCGAGACCTTCCCGCGCCTGAAGGAGCGCTCGCGCCAGCTCGCCGGCAGCATGAGCGGCGGCGAGCAGCAGATGCTGGCGCTGGCGCGCGCGCTGATGTCGGCGCCGCGCATCCTGCTGGTCGACGAGCCCTCGGTTGGCCTGGCGCCGCTGCTGGTCAGCCGGACGATCGACAAGATCAAGGAGCTGAAGGAGAGCTACGACCTCATCGTGCTGATGGCCGAGCAGAACTTCACCCAGGCCATCCGCATCGCCGACCGCGGCTACGTGATCGTGCACGGCAAGATCGCCTTCACCGGGGACTCGGCCGAGGCGCTGAACAACAACGAACTGATCCGCGAGTTCTACTTAGGCGCATAGTGTCATCCTGAGCGCAGCGAGGATCTCATCGCCGCTTGATACGGCATGAGATCCTTCGCTGCGCTCAGGATGACAGCGGGCGCTTCGCGCCCTCTGTCATTTCTTCGGATCGTACGGATAGATGATGTTGCCGGTGCGGTACTTGGTTGGCCACAGGATCACTTCGGTCTTGGGATCGCGGAACTGATCGACGTCGTTGCCTTTGACGCCCTGGAACTGCACCGCCATCACCTGGGCTGTCTCCCACTCGCCCTCGGCGTTGAACTTGATGTCGCCGACCACGGTCTTGAAGGTGTTCTTGCGCGCGAACTCGGCGAGCTTGGCGTCGTCGGTGCCGCCGGTTCCCTTCACCGCCTGCTCGACGACCTGCATCAGGGCGTAGCCGAACGGCGGCAGGTAGTAGCCCAAAAGGTCGACGCCGGCGGCGGCCGACTTGGTCTGGTACCTCTTCACGAAGTCGCGGCCCTCGTCGGAGGCAAAGCCTGCCCACGGCAGCCAGAAGTCGTAGACCACGATGTCGTTCAGGAGCGGTCCGAGCTGCGTCTTGATTGCGGTGGCCTGCAGCCCGACCATGCCGCCACCGTAGAGCTTCGGCTTGAAGCCGATTTCGCTCGTGGCGCGGATGATGCCGACCGAATCGGGCGGATAGGAACAGGCGAGGAAAATGTCCGGGTTGGTCGCGGCCACCGCGCGCACGATCGGCGTGTAGTCGGCCGTGGTCGGCGGATAGGTCTTGTCGTAGACGATCTTGAGACCGTACTGCTTGGCTTGGGCGCGCGCGCCCTCCATCGCATTGCGCGGGAATTCCGCATCGGCGCCGACCATGGCGAGCGTTTGCGGCTTGGGATTCTGCTCGGCCGCCACGGCGAAGAAGCCCTCGGCAAAGGACTCCTTGGGCTTCGGTCCGCCGGTCGGCGTGATCGAGAAATAGCGCGGGTAGTGGAACTCCGAGTTCACCGCCAGCCCGAGCAGGGAGAAGAAGGTGCGGTCCTTCTGCATCACGATCGGCATCGCCGGCGCCACCATGTTTGTGGCGTAACCGCTCACCACGATGTCGACCTTGTCGACGTCAAGCAGCTTGGTATAGAGGCCCGGAACGGTCGAGGGATTGGACTGGTCGTCGTAATAGATCAGCTTGACCGGCCGGCCGAGCAGGCCGCCCCGAGCGTTGATGTCCTCTTCCGCGATCTGCATTGCCAGCAGCGCCGCCTTGCCGTTGGGCGCCAGCCCGCCGGTCAGCGCCATGCCGAAGCCGATGGTGAGCGGCTTGGCCTGCGCGCCGGCTGTGCCGGCGAAGCCCGTGGCAGCGCCGGCGAGGGCGAGCTTGTTGAAGGTACGACGCTCGATGGGCATGACTAGTCCTCCCAGGACGTATGTTTGTTGAGACGATCCTAGCCCGGCGGGTAAGGGATAGCCAACCCTCCCCAGCGCAGCTGGGGAGGTGTCGCCGTCTGGCGGCTTGTAACCAAGCCGCTGAGGCGACGGAGGGGTCATGAGCATCAGCGATGGTGCTTATGACCCCTCCGTCCGCTTCGCGGACACCTCCCCTTCGCGGCATCCGCGAAGGGGAGGAGATCTACATCAGCGGCGGCGGACCGGCGGTGCCGAGCGCATGCTGGCCGAAAATGGCGCCCTGGATGTCGGGCGAGAACATCGCGTGGGCATTGGCGGCATGGGCGTCGCGGAACAGCCGCTGCATGCTGCCGGTCGTATAGAGGCCGCCCGAGCCCGCAACACCCATCAGGATGTCGACTGCCTCCAGGCAGAGCCGGACGGAGAAGAACGCGTCGCGGCGATAGCGCACCTTGTCGGCGTGCTCGACCTCGCGGCCCGAGCGGGCGACGGCCATGGCATGCTCGCAGGCCCGCCGCATGACCACTTCGGCGTTGTCGATGCGGGCACTGGCCTCCGCCACCTTGATCTGCACCGTGGGATTGACGTTGACCGGCTGGCCGGTCGTCGTGGCGTTGCGCTTGCGCGCGGCGCCGACCACCGAGTCGTAGGCGCCCTGGGCGCAACCCAGCATGACACCCGTCAGCACATAGGGACCGAGCGAAAACAGCGGCAGGCGGAACAGCGGCGTGGTGTTCACCGCCGAGCCGGCATGCGGCTTGCCGTTGAACGTCCAGGCCGAGATCGTCCGGCGCTCGGGCACGAACATCGCTTGGGTGGCGACGTCCTTCGACCCGGTGCCGCACAGCCCCACGGCATGCCAGTTGTCGATGATCTCGTACTGGGAACGATGGAGCAGGGCGAAGCGCTGATCGACGGGCGGTCCGTCCTCGTGCTCGCGCAGCATGAAGCCCAGCATGTTCCAGTCCGAATTGTCGACGCCGGAGGAAAGCGGCCAGCGTCCGGAA
>DASZJU010000315.1:0-7510 GCA_035947815.1 Reyranella sp. | reverse complement strand
GCCTTCAAGACCGCCCGCGACGTCTTCAAGGAACGGGGGGTGTGATTTGAGTCATACCTCCCCCGTCTTACGGGGGAGGTGCCCCGAAGGGCGGAGGGGGAAGGCCTCACAGACGATCTTCTAGAATTTCAGATCTGAAATTTGCAGGTATCTCGACTGGGGCTTTCCCCCTCCGGCCCTGCGGGCCACCTCCCCCGTATGACGGGGGAGGAGAAGATTGGGGTCGTCAGTCGCGCACCCGATGCTTCATCAGCTCGCCGCCGAGCCGTCCCGTCAGGAACAGGCCGCACATGCGGTAGTCACTGATCAGCGACCAGACCGGCGCCTGGAAGGTGGCAGGCTTGTTCTTCTCGACGAAGAAATGGGCGAACCAGGCGAACGCGTAGCCGCACGCCGGCACGGCCAGCAGCCACCACCAGCTCTCGGTGGCCACCGCCCAGATCAACACGACCACCGACGCGATCGAGCCGACATAATGGAGCAGTCGAGTCCGCGGCTTGCTGTGCTCGTGCAAGTAGAACGGCCAGAATTCATCGTAGGTACGATAGGGAGTTGCCATGACACCTCCATCGAATCCTCAGCCAGGCGCCGCCGCCTTCAGCCCGAGCTCGTCAAACAGGATGCGGGCATGTTCTCGATGCTTGGCCGCCATGGCTCCGTCGCCTGCGGTCTCGCAGGCTTCGGCCATGCCGGTGTGGCTGTGTGCAATCAACGGCCGCAAGCCCAGCGGCCGGGCGATGTCGATGGCGCGCTGGTAGAAGGTGCAGGCGGCCCGCGCGCCGGACCCAGGATCGGCCGCTTCGATGCTGCCGCGGATCTGAAAAACCGATGCCAGATGGGCAAGCTCGCCGGCCTGCTCGGCGATTTCCTGGGCGCGGCCGATGGCGGTTTGCGCCGCCGGCAAGGCGCCGACGGCGAGATGCGCCCGGGCCAGCGCCATGTAGTGGTGGATCGCGTTGTAGAGGCCGCCGAATCGGTAGGCGCCCTTGCGCTCGGCCTCCATCAGCAGGACGAGCGCATCGCGCGGGCGCCCGCCCTGCGCGTAGGCGGCGCCCAGCCAGGCGGTGGTGATCGGCAGGACGATGTCGGCCTGCTGGGTGATGCGATGCGCCGCTTCGAACGCCGCGATCGCGCCTGGCGCGTGGCCGACGCCGGATTGATAGAGGCCTTCGCCGATATACGCGTACATCGTCGAGTAGGGATCGCGGATGCGGTCGACCAGCTTCATGGCTCGGTCCTTGGTCTGCCGCGCCCTCTCGAACTCGCCGAGCGAGACCAGCGACCAGGTCAGCAGTCCGCGGGCGAGGATGCTGGGGATGCCGGGCCAGCCGAAGCGCGTGAGTTCGAGCTCGCCGCCCAAACTGCCGAGAATCGCTGCGTAGAGATCGGTCGCTTCGCGGAGCGCGCCGATGGCGTGCAGCAGATTGGCCCGGTTGAAGCGGGCGGACAGGCGCAGCACGAAATCATCCAGTTCGTCGGCAAGCCGGATCGCCTGCTCGGCCGATCGCAGACCCGCTTCATGCTTGCCGGCGAGCCACAGGGCGCCCGCAAGCTGGCACGTCGTCGCCGCCAGCCGGCGCTTGTCGCCCAGAGCGCGCGCCAACGCATCGGCTTCGCTCATGACGGTGACCAACCGGTCGATCTCGCCCAGCGCCAGCAGCGGACTGTAGGCGTGCACGCGCGCATCGATGGCCAGCGTGGTCGAGGCGTCGGGCGGCAGCCGATCGAGCACCTTCAGCGTCCTGTCATAGAGGGCAATCGCCTCGTGATTGGCCGAACTGCGAATCGCCTGCGACAGGGATCCGATGAGGTAATGGGCGGCCTTGTCCCACACCTCGCCGCGCTCCGCATGCGAAGCCAGCAAGGCCGCTCCGCCGTCGGTTGCCGAGCGGTCCTTCTGTTCAAGGTGACCGAGCACGGCAGCATGCAGGCGCCGCTTTTCGCTGTTGAGCAGGCTGGCATAAGCCGCGTCCTGCACCAGCGCATGCTTGAACATCAGGATCGAATCGTTGCCCGGTTCGGCCTGCAGCAGCAGCCCCGAACCCAGCGACCTGTCGACCATCGAGCGCAGGTCGTCCGCGCTGCAGGCCGCGACCGCGTGGAGGTCGGTGAGCGTGAACTGCCGCCCGAGCACCGCGCCGGTCTGCAGCAACGGCTTGGCCTCGGCCATCTTGTCGAGGCGAGCCGCCAGCAAGGCATGAAGGCTCGTCGGCACCGCGCCCAGTTCGCCGGAACGGTCGGCCTCGAGCATCGCCAGCGTCAATTCCTCGAGATAGAGCGGCACCCCCTCGGCGCGCGTGGCGATGCCGGCCTGCACGTCCTGACTCAGCCGATTGCCGGCGATCGCCTGGATCAGTCGCCGGCTGTCGGCGCCGCTCAGCCGCTCGAGACGAAGGTTGGTCGTATAGCCGGCGACGTGCCAGCGCGGCGAGAAAGCATCGCGGTTGGTCGCCAGGATCATTGCCTGGGCGTGCTCGATGCTGCCGAGAACGTCGATCAGCAGATTTTCCATCGTCGGGTCGATCCATTGCACGTCCTCGACGATCGCCAGCACCGGGCCGACCTTCGTCAGATTCATGAATTGCGTCGACAGCAGCGTCACCAGCCGGTCGCGGATCTGGTGCGGCGAGGCATCCGGCAACCGGTGCTCCGGCGACCTGATCTGCAGGAGGTGGCAGACCAGCGGCAGATGTTCAGCGACGTCGAGGCCGCCCATCTCCAGCCATTGTCGCGCCTTGGCGAGCTTGTCCGCGAGGCTTTGTTCGCCCACCAGACCGATCGATTTCGTGAGTTGCTGGATGACCGGGAACAGCGCCGTGTCCTGGTGCAGGGGCGAGCATTGATAGCGCAGGACGGCGACCTCGGCGCCGATGCGGTCCCTTGTCGATTGGACGAGGCGCGACTTGCCGATGCCGGCGTCGCCGGACAGCAGGACGACCTGGCCCTCGGCGTCGGCTGTCCGCCGCCATCGGCTCAGCAACAGCTCGACCTCCTCGCTGCGGCCGACCAGCGGCGCCGTCGAGCGGGCGCGCAGCGCCGTGAAGCGATTGAGCGAGGAGCGCGTCCCCTTGACCTGCAGGACTTCCAGCGGATCGGCCAGCCCGCGCAGCGGGCGCTTGCCCAGGCTCTTGTAGCGGAACGACCGGCCGGCAAGCCGCGCCGTGAGCGGCGACACGACCAGGCTGTTGGGTTCGGCCTCCGCCTGCAGCCGGGCAGCGACATTGGGGGTCTCGCCGGAAATGCCGCCGTCGCTGGCCTTGGTTCCGTAACCGATCGCGACGAGGCCGGTCGCGACGCCCACGCGCACCGCCAGGCGCTCGCCGTCCAGGGTCGGGATCCGCGACACCGTTTCGATCAGCTCCAGGCCGGCCGCCACCGCCCGTTCGGCGTCGTCCTCATGGCTGGTCGGCCAGCCGAAGTAGGCCATCATGCCGTCGCCCAGGAACCGCGCGACATGGCCGCCCAACTGCTGCACCGTCTCTGACGCGGTGGCGTGATAGCGCTCGGTGATCGGCGCCAGCTCTTCCGGATCGAGGCGGTGGGCGAGCGCCGTCGATCCCACGAGGTCGCAGAACAGCACGCTCACTTGGCGGCGTTCCGCCTTGGGACGGCTGCGCGGGGCGGGCGGCGCCGGCAGCAGGCCGACGACAAAATTGTCGATGCGCGAGCGTTGCACGCCGGCGATCGCGCTCAGCAGGCGCTTGCGATCGCCGAGCGGCGCGATGCCGAGACCGACCAGGTCGGCGTCGGTCAGGTCGGCCACGACATCAAGGTCGATTGCATGCGCGGCGAAGGTTGCGGCGTACTGGCCTAGTCCCAGTTGGTCGAGCCACGATTCGAGCTCTGTCGACATGCGGCCTTGTCCGTTGACGCCCATCGGATGGCAGCATACCGCATGCAATGAGGGCGATATATCGCGTCCTGTCGGCGTTTTTCGATTTCCGGAACGTCCGCTCTGCTGCCCACGGTTGCGCCGCGACTGGCTGCTGCTATCCGAGCGCCCCGGCTTTTCGCAGCGCCGCGATATCGGCGTCGCTGTAGCTGAGTTCGCGCAGGATCTCCTCGCTGTGCTGGCCGACGGCGGGCGGCGGCCCGGACGTGCGCGGCTTGGCGAAGCCCAGCCGTATGGGATTGTTCACGGTGCGCGGCACCTCGGGGTTCGTGGTGTCGGCGAAGATGCCGGCATGCGCCGCCTGCTCGTCGTCGATCACATCGGCCAGTCGGCCGACCACGCCGAAGGGAATACCGGTGCCGGAAAAGACGCCTTCCCATTCGGCGTAGCTTTTCGCCGCGAAGACCGGCGCCAGCTCCTGCCCCAGCTCGAGCGCGCGCGTGCGGCGTTCGCCGCGATCGGTGAAGCGCGGGTCGGCCGCGAGATCGGGCCGGCCGATGGCGGCGCAGAACGGCGCCCACAGGCGATCGTCGCGCACCACCAAAAGCTGCAGCCAGCGGTCGTCCCTGGTACGGTAGAGGTTGGTGAGCGCGTTGCGCGGCCGGTCGGGCGGCTGGCGCGGCGGCAGCTTGGCGCCGATCAGCGCGCCCGCCGCCGAGGTGCCGTTGGCCCACACGCCGTTGGCGTAGAGCGACGTGCCGACCCAGCAGCCCTTGCCGGTGCGGTCGCGCTGGCGCAGGCCGAGCAGGATGGCGGCGACCAGGGTCATCGCCGTGGCGCGGTCGCCTTGGGCGGGCAGCGACAGGCCGGGCGGGCCGCCCTCGTAGCGCGCCGCGTCGAGGATGCCGGAGCGACCGAAGTAGGCCGTGATGTCGAAGCCCGGACGGTCGCGGTCGGGGCCGGTCTCGCCGTAGCCGGTGAGCGAGCAATAGACCAGGCGCGGATTTATAGGCTCGATATCCTCCCAGCGCAGTTTCAGGCGTTCGCGCGCCGGCGGCGGGAAGTTCACGATCATGACGTCGGCACGCCCGATCAGCCGCTCGAGCACGGCGCGGGCGCTCGCGTTCTTGAGGTCGAGCGCGATCGAGCGCTTCAGCCTGCCGTCGAGCTGCCAGGGGAAGTTCCGGTCGCTCTGGGGGTAGCTCGCATTCTTGTAGTTGTGGCGATGCGGATCGCCCTCGCCGGGCGGCTCGATCTTGATCACGTCGGCGCCGAAATCGGCCAACGCGACCGCCGCCGCGGGGGCTGCGATGAACGAGCTGATGTCGAGCACGACAAGCCCGCTCAGCGGCAGCGCTTGCTCGCTCATCGAATAGCGCCGCTCGCCCGCAGGCTTGCGATCTCGTCGCGCGACAGGCCGGCCTCGGACAGGATCTGGTCGCTGTGCTGGCCGAGCGCCGGCGCCGGCTTGGCGATCTGCTGCTCGGCGAAGCCCAATCGGATCGGATTGGCCAGGGTGCGCGGCATCTCGGGGATCGCGGTGTCGACGATCGCCCCGCAGGCCACGGCCTGCGCGTCGTCGGGCACATCCTGCGGCCGGCTGATGACGCCGAAGGTGATGCCGTGCGCCGACATCGTCTTGCGCCAATGCTCGTAGTCGCGGCTGGCGAAGGCCTCGCCCAGGATGGTGGCCAGTTCGCCCGAGCGCTTGCGTCGCTCCTCGACCGTGGCGAAGCGTGGATCGTCCAAAAGCTCGGGGCATCCGATGGTCTCGCAAATTCCCGGCCACATCTTGTCCTCGCGCACGATGGTGAGTTGCAGCCAGCGATCGTCCGATGTGCGGTAGATGGTGCCCAGGGCGGAGCGCGGCCGGTCCGGCGGCGGACGATGCGGCAGGTAGGCGCCGACCAGGGCTGCCTGGGCGATGACGCCGCACGACCACAGGCCGTTGCCCAGCAGCGATGTGCCGACCCATGAACCTTCGCCGGTCTTCATGCGGTGGATCAGCGCCATCAGGATGGCCGACACCAAGGTCATTGCCGTCGCCCGGTCGCCCTGCGCGGGAACCGGCACACCGGGCGGGCCGCCTTCGTAGCGCTGGGCGTCCAAAAGGCCCGAGCGCGCGAAGTAGGCCGTGACGTCGAAACCCGGCCGGTCGCGGTCGGGCCCGGTTTCGCCATAACCGGTCAGCGAAGCGTAGATCAGCTTGGGATTGACCTGCTTCACGTCATCGTAAGTGAGCCTGAGCTTGTCGCGCACCGGCGGCGGGAAGTTGCACACCAGCACGTCGGAGGTGGCGATGAGACGGTCGAGCGCGGCGCGTGCCGGCGGCTGCTTGAGGTCCAGCACCAGCGAGCGCTTGTTGCGCGAGTCCATCTGCCAGGGATAGTTGACCTCACCTTTCGGGTAGTTGGACGAGTCGTGCATGATCCGGCGGTTGGCGTCGCCGTCGGGTCCCTCGATCTTGATCACGTCGGCACCCCAGTCGCCCAGCACGACCGCGGCGGCGGGCGCTGCAATGAACGAACTGATATCCAGCACGCGCAATCCTGCCAGCGGCAGGCCAGACTCGGTCATTGTCGTTCCCTGAAAAGCTCTTCCGGCGATATGGGGCGCGGGCCTCTGGCGTCCGTCAAGACCGGCCGCTAGCGTGGTTTCGGCACGCGGCGTGCTTCACGCGCGTAGTGGGGGAAAATCCATCGTGGCAAGAAAGCGCAAACCCAATTTCATCGTCGTGCTGATCGACGATCTCAGGTTCGACGAGCTCGGCATCTGCGGCCATCCCTACATGAAGACGCCGCACATCGACCGCATCGGCCACGAGGGCGCGATGTTCACCGCGGCGTTCCATCCGACGCCGCTCTGCTCGCCCAATCGCGCCTCGATCATCACCGGCCAGTATGCCAGCCGGCACGGCATCATCGATAACGTGGCACGCGACGCCCACAGCCACCGCCTGCCCAACTACCACGCAGTCCTGCAGCGCCTGGGCTACGAGACCGCCCATGTCGGCAAGTGGCACATGGGCAACTCGGGCATGCCGCGGCCCGGCTACGACCGCTGGGTGAGCTTTCCCGGCCACGGCTCGATCGTCGATCCGGTGCTGAACATCGACGGCGATGAACGCCAGCACGAAGGTTACATCACCGACCTTCTGAACGCGCATGGCGTCGCGTTCCTGAGCCAGGAGCGGCGCAAGCCCTTCGCGCTGTTCTTCGCGCACAAGGCGGTGCATCCCGATGCCTTCCAGGCGGCCGACGGCACGATCGACCTCAGCAAGGGCGGCTATCGTCCGGCGCCGCGTCATGCCGATCTCTACGAGGGCGAACATTTCCCGCGCCGCCCCAATGCCTTGCTGCCGGCGGACGTGGTCAAGGACAAGCCGGCGTGGACGGAGGCGTTCCAGCTTCGCGTGAACGAGGCCTCGCGCAAGGTGCTCGACGGCATCCAGGCCGGCACCGACGAGGAGATCCGCCTGCGCGCCGCCATGATGGCCTCGGTCGACGAGGGCATGGGCGAGGTGTGGCAGGCGCTGGAGGAGACCGGCCAGCTCGACGACACGTTCATCGTGTTCCTGGGCGACAACGGTTATTTCTTCGGCGAGCACGGGTTGGGGCCCGAGCGCCGCTTCGCCTACGAAGAGGGCATCAAGTCGCCGTTCCTCGTGCGCTATCCCGC
>DASZJU010000314.1:0-4584 GCA_035947815.1 Reyranella sp. | reverse complement strand
TTCGCCGGCCGCCTGCCGGCGCAGCTCTCGGGCGGTCAGCAGCAGCGGGTGGCGCTGGCGCGCGCCCTGATCACCGACCCGCAGGTCCTGCTGCTCGACGAGCCATTGTCGGCGCTCGATCCCTTCCTGCGCGTCCGCATGCGCGAGGAATTGAAGAGCCTGCAGACGCGGCTCGGCATCAGTTTCATCCACGTAACGCACAGCCAGGACGAGGCGATGGCGCTGGCCGACCTTGTGGTGGTGATGGATCACGGCAAGATCGAGCAGGCCGCCACCGCGCGCGAGGTCTTCAACAAGCCGGCGTCGGCCTTCGTGGCGCGCTTCATCGGTGGCCACAACGTGCTGCCGGCGGCAGTCGCCCGGGCGCGCGGCGAGGCGGCCTTCGTCGCCATCCGTGCCGACCGCATGAGCGTGCAGGCCGGCGCGTCCGCCGCGCTCGGCGCCTCGTCGATCGCAGGCGTCGCGCGCTCGGTCGAGTATCTCGGTTCGACCGTGCAGGTCGGCATCGACGTGATCGGCCTCGACGCCCTGTCTGCCGTGGTGCCCGAGGAGCGCTTCGACGCCGCGCCCGTGCGGCCCGGCCAGTCGGTGGTTCTGTCGTGGAAACCCGAGGACGTCCACGTTCTCGGACATTGAAGTCGCTAACTGAAGGAGGAACAGGAGATGGCTCGTAAGTTTAACGGCGGCCCCAAGGGAAGTATCGGGCGCCGCAGGATGCTGAAGGGCGCGGCAGGCATCGCCGGCGCGGCCCTGGGTAGCGGCGCGGTCACCGGCTTCCCGACCATCTGGGCCCAGAACAACAAGAACATCGTGCTGCGCCAGTGCGGCACCGGCGTGTCGGCGATCAACGAGATCGCCGAGAAGTGCAAGGCCGACCTTGGCATCACCTTGCAGATGACGGCGCTCGACTCCGATGCCGTCGTGCAACGGGTGGTGACCCAGCCGAACTCGTTCGATATCGGCGATATCGAGTACTGGATGATCAAGAAGGTCTTCCCGGCCAACAACCTGCAGGCGATGGACGTCAAGAAGATCAAGTACTTCGACAAGATCGTGCCGATCTTCACCACCGGCAAGCTGAAGCCCGACAGCGTGATCGCCCAGGGCACCGCGCCCAACACGGTGAGCTTCGTCGAGGGCGCCGGCTCGACCAAGTTCGCCAAGGGCCAGACCCAGTGGTTCACCATCGTGCCGACGATCTACAACGCCGACACCTTGGGCATCCGGCCCGACCTGGTCGGCCGCAAGATCGACAGCTGGAAGGACATCCTCGATCCCAAGTTCAAGGGCAAGACATCGATCCTGAACATTCCTTCGATCGGCATCATGGACGCCGCGATGATCTGCGAATCGGCCGGCGTCGCCAAGTATGTCGACAAGGGCAACATGACCAAGGCGGAGATCGACAAGACCATCGATTTCCTGATCAAGACCAAGAAGGACGGCCAGTTCCGCGCCTTCTGGAAGACCTTCGACGAATCGGTCAACCTCATGGCCTCGGGCGAGGTCGTGATCCAGTCGATGTGGTCGCCGGCCGTGTCGGCCGTGCGCGGCAAGGGCGTGCCCTGCACCTACCAGCCGCTCAAGGAAGGCTATCGCGCCTGGGGCGGCGGGCTGTCGCTCGCCAAGCACCTGCAGGGCGCGCAGCTCGACGCGGCCTATGAGTACATCAACTGGTACCTGTCGGGCTGGGTCGGCGCCTTCCTCAACCGCCAGGGCTACTACTCGGCGGTGCTCGAGACCGCCAAGGCCAACATGACGCCCGACGAATGGGGCTTCTGGATGGAAGGCAAGCCAGCCCAGGGCGACATCAAGAACCCGCAGGGCCAGGTGGTCGAGAAGGCCGGCGCCGTGCGCGACGGCGGCTCGTTCACCGAGCGCATGGGCTCGGTCTCCTGCTGGAACGCCGTGATGGATGAAGACCGCTACATGGTCCAGAAGTGGAATTCGTTCATCGCCGCGTAGCTCTTTTGCTCCCCAGCTTCGCTGGGGAGGTGTTGCGAAGCGACGGAGGGGTCACGAGTCTTAGTCATGAGTCATGACCCCTCCGTCGGCGCGAGGCGCCGACACCTCCCCTGCGCGGAGTCCGCGCAGGGGAGGGGACGTTCCTGAATGAAACGCGTTTCCGCCTGGATAACCTATCTGCAGGTGGCGCCGCTGGCGCTGGTGTTCCTGCTGTTCCTGGTCGTGCCGATCCTCACCATCGTCGTGGTGAGCTTCTTCGACTACAACACCACCCAGATCATCCCCGACTTCCTGGTCCAGAACTACGAGGAGCTGCTGCTCTCGCCGGTCACCTGGCGGACCTACGCGCAGACCGTCGAGTTCGCCGTCATCACCTGGGTGCTGACCCTGCTGATCGGCTTCACCGTCGCCTATTTCCTGGCCTTCCACGTCCGTTCGGCGACCTGGCAGACGGTGCTCTTCCTGGTCTGCACCATCCCGTTCTGGACCTCCAACGTCATCCGCATGATCTCGTGGATCCCCTTCCTCGGCCGCAACGGGCTCGCCAACACCACGCTGCTGCAGCTCGGCCTGATCCGGGAGCCGCTCGAGTTCCTGCTGTTCTCCGACTTCGCCGTCGTGCTGGCCTATGTCCACCTCTACACGCTGTTCATGGTGGTGCCGATCTTCAACTCGATGATGCGCATCGACCGCAGCCTGCTCGAAGCCGCGCGCGACGCCGGCGCCACTGGCTGGCAGGCGCTGCGCTTCGTCATCGTGCCGCTGTGCAAGCCCGGCATCGCCATCGGCTCGATCTTCATCGTCACCATCGTCATGGGCGACTTCGTGACGGTGCGCATGATGAGCGGCGGCCAGAGCGCCTCGGTCTCGCTGATGATGGTGAACGCCATGTCGCTCTTGCAGTATCCGGCGGCGGCGGCCAATGCCGTGGTCCTGCTGCTGCTGGTTCTGTTCACCGTCGCCGCCATGATGCGCATGGTCGACATAAGGAAGGAACTCTAGAGGTGATGCACGGCCGTCGCGGTCCCGGTTTCTGGCTGCTCGCCGGCTTCTTCGGCCTGTTCGTGTTGTTCCTTTACGGGCCCACGCTCACCATCCTCGTGCTGTCGTTCCAGGGCCCGACGGGCGGGCTCACCTTCCCGATGCAGGGCGTGTCGGTGCACTGGTTCGGCAACCTGTTCGAGAAGCAGATGGTCGGCGACTTCGCAGGCTCCTTCGAGCGCTCGATGGTCCTGGGCGTGGCCGCCATGCTGGTGACGGTCGTCGCCTCGTTCTCGGCCGGCCTCGCCTTCCGCACGCGCTTCCGCGGTTCGGCGCTGATCTTCTATCTCGCCATCGCCAGCCTGATCGTGCCGTCGGTGCTGGTCAGCCTCGGCATCGGCCTGCTGTTTCGCGTGATCGGTTGGGATCCTGCCTGGTACAGCTCGGCGTTTGGCGCGCACCTGACCTGGACCCTGCCGTTCGGGCTTCTGATCATGTTCGCCGTCTTCAACCGCTTCGACCGGCGCTACGAGGAGGCGGCGCGCGACTTGGGCGCCACCTCGTGGCAGACCATCCGCTACATCGTTGTGCCGATCCTGCTGCCCAGCCTGATCGGCGTCGGCCTGTTCGGCTTCACGCTGAGCTACGACGAGTTCGCCCGCAGCCTCTACACGTCGGGCACCTTCAACACCCTGCCGCTCGAGATCTACGGCATGACCACCAACGTCACCACGCCGGTGCTCTATGCGCTGGGCACGGTGACCACGGGCGTGTCCTTCCTGGTGATCGGCGTGGCGCTGGCCTCGGTCGTAGGCCTGCGCCGCCGCCGCGAGCGCCACGGCAGCGACGCCGGCAAGGCGGCATGAGCGCGGCTCCGCGCCCACAGCGCTCCTCGCCTTTCTCCGTCGGCCAAGTCGGCACGTCGCTGGACTTGCTATTTAACATTAGTATTGGATCAGTATGAGCTGCTGGAAGTGGACTGGGACCAAATTGGTGCCGCGTTTGTGTCCGCAATTGTGTCGCGCCTAGCGGCTGCAGCTTTTGACGAGGCATAGCGGTGGACGAGGCACTAGCGAACAGGCTCATGGACGAAATTCTGGCGGCAGAGCCCAACCTCGAGAGCCTGAGCATTCTGTGCGCCAGAGACGAATGGCGGGGATTGCGGAGGCGAATCCCCATGATCATGATTGCGTATCTCGATATGACGATGGCGATCGTCCGGCAGTTCCCTGATCTGGATCCCGATCGGGACGACGCCAAGCCACGCCCGTTGAATCCCGCCGCAAGATCGAATGCGTTGGAGATTGGCGAGGTGCTTCAAGAGGCGAAAGCCGATTTGGACAAAGTAGCCGCCCTGGCGGACCATATTGGCGCCGAGGACGAAAAGCGTGGGTTTCGTGAGCACGTGGCCAAGGCGTCGGCTCTCTATCAAGCGGTGGCGGATGCCGTCGCACAAGGGCAGTCCTCGTGACGACGCAGCGCGCGCGCGTGCTCCGACTGGCGACCGGAGGTCCGCAGGATACCGCGCCGCTGGCTGCCGCCATCGCTGCGGGCGAGGTCGATCCCGCGACCATCGTGGCCATTGTCGGCAAGACCGAGGGCAATGGCTGCGTCAACGATTTCACCCGCGGCTATGCC
>DASZJU010000313.1:0-6038 GCA_035947815.1 Reyranella sp. | reverse complement strand
GCCTTGTGCTTGGTGGTGCGCGAGGTCGTGAAGCCCATGGCGCCGGCCCGCAGCGCCTCCTCGGTGAGGCGCGCCATCTCCTCGATCTCGCGCTCGTTCGGTGCCTCTTCGTGCTCGGCGCCGCGTTCGCCCATGACATAGAAGCGCAGTGCGCCGTGCGGCAGTTGCGCCGCCACGTCGACCGCGCGGCGCATCGATTCGAGGGCATCGAGATATTGCGGGAAGGACTCCCAGTCGAACTTCACGCCCTCGCTCAGCACCGTGCCCGGGATGTCCTCGACGCCTTCCATCAGGTTGATCAGGTAGGCCGACTTGCCCGGCCGCACCGGGGCGAAGCCGACGCCGCAATTGCCGAACACCGTGGTGGTGACGCCGTGCCAGGACGAGGGCGTCACGAACGGGTCCCAAGTCGCCTGGCCGTCATAGTGGGTGTGGATGTCGACGAAGCCCGGCGCCACGATCAGGCCCGCGGCATCGATCTCGCGGCGGCCCGTGCCGAGCTTGCGGCCAACTGCGGCGATTTTTCCGTCCTGTACGGCGATATCGGCGATCCGGCGCGGCGCGCCCGAGCCGTCTAAAACGGTTCCGTTTCGGATGACGAGGTCAAACATGGCGGGAGGATAGGCCCGGGCTGGCCAGCCGGTCTATGTTCACGCCGCCGATAAGCCATCCCGTCCGGGAGACCGACCCTTGCAGAAACCGCTTCTCTTCACGCCGCTTCGCCTGCGCGGTGTCACTGCCCCCAATCGCAGTGTCGTCTCCCCCATGGTTCAGTACCGCGCCATCGACGGGCAGGTGAACGACTACCACCTGGTCCATCTCGGCAAGTTTGCGCTCGGCAAGTTCGGCATCGTCTTCACCGAGAACTGCGCCGTCGAGCCGCGTGGCCGGGTCACGCAGGGCGATCTCGGCATGTGGGACGACAGCCAGATCGAGGGTCACAAGCGTCTGGTGCGGTTCCTCAAGCAGGAGGGGGCGCTCGCCGGCACGCAGATCACCCATGCCGGCCGCAAGGGCAGCACGCCGCGCTCCTTCGACAAGCCCGGCCAGCTCGGCCCGGCGGGCGCTGGTTGGCAGAAATGGGAGGTGGTCGGCCCGTCCGAGCTGTCGGCGGCCGAAGGCTGGCAGATACCCCGCCAGCTCGGCGTCGACGAGATCGAAAAGCTGGTGCGCAAGTTCGGCGAGGCCGCCAAGCGCGCCGATGCGGCGGGCTATGACGTCATCGAGATCCACGGCGCGCACGGCTATCTGCTGGCACAATTCCTGTCGCCCATCAGCAACACGCGCAACGACCAGTATGGCGGCGACCGTGCCGGCCGCATGCGCTTCCCGCTCGAGGCGGCACGCGCCGTGCGCGCCGCCTGGCCGGTCAGCAAGCCGATGTTCATCCGCGTCTCGACGGTCGACGGTGCGGGCGGCTGGGAGGTCGAGGACACGGTCGTCTTCGCCAAGGCGTTGAAGGAGCTGGGCGTCGATGTGATCGACTGTTCCTCGGGCGGCCTGACCGGCCTGTCGACGGCCTTGCCGGTCAAGCGGTCGCTGGGCTTCCAGGTGCCGTTCGCCGCGGCGGTGAAGCGGCAGGCGGGCATCCACACTATGGCCGTCGGCCTGATCCTCGACGGGCCGCAGGCCGAGGCGATCCTGCAAGCCGGCGACGCCGACCTTATAGCGATCGGCCGCCAGGCGCTGTTCGACCCCTTCTGGGCGTTGCATGCGGCGCAGGAGCTGGGCTGCGACGCCGACTTCGCGATGTGGACGCCCGAGTACGGCTGGTGGCTGGACAAGCGAAAGAACAACCTCGTCGACATCAAAAAGTAAGACAACGGGAACGCACCATGACAGGTATCCTGGCTGGCCTTCGCATCGTCGAAGGCTCGGCGTTCATCGCCGCCCCCTTGGGCGGCATGACGCTCGCCCAGTTGGGCGCCGACGTGATCCGCTTCGACGACATCAAGGGTGGGCTCGACAACGACCGCTGGCCGATCACCAAGGACGGCCGCTCGATCTATTGGGCCGGCCTGAACAAGGGCAAGCGCTCGATCGCCGTCGATCTGCGCAGCCCGCGCGGCCGTGAGCTTCTCACCGCGCTCATCACCTCGCCGGGCGAAGGTGCGGGCATCTTCACCACCAATATGCCGGCGCGCGGCTGGCTCGCCTACGAAGAGTTGTCGAAGAAGCGGGCCGACCTGATTGCCCTCAACATCGTGGGCGCGCGCGATGGCTCGGCCCACGTCGACTACACGGTGAACGCCATCACGGGCTTTTCGATGGTGACGGGTCCGGTGGGCCATGACGGGCCGGTGAACGCCGTGGCCCCGCCGTGGGATCTTGCCACGGCCTATGCCGGGGCCATGGCGATCCTCGCCGCCGAACGGCATCGGCGCTTGACGGGACAGGGACAAAGGATCGTGCTGCCGCTGCAGGACATGGCGCTCGCCGCGACCTCTGCCTTGGGCTACATCGGCGAAGCCGTGGTCAACCAGGTCGACCGGCCGCGCTTCGGCAACGAGATCTTCGGCACCTTCGGCCGCGACTTCAAAACGAAGGACGGCCGCTTCGTCATGATCTGCATCTTCTCCGACCGCCATGTCGACGCCCTGGCCAGCGCCGGGGGATTCGCCGATTCGTTCAAGAAGATCGAAGCCGCCCAAGGAGTCGATCTCAAGACCGATGCCGGCCGCTGGCTGGCCCGCGCCGAGTTGTGCGCGATCATCGAGCCGTGGGTCGCGGCCCGGACGGCTGCCGACGTCGGTGAGGCCCTGAAGAAAGCTGGCGCACTGTGGGCGCCCTACCAGAGCTTCCGCGAGCTCGCGATCGACAAGGCCAACGTGCTCGACAATCCCCTGTTCGCCATCCTCGATCAGCCCGGCATCGGCCGCTATCCGGTCGCCGCCTCGCCGCTGCAGTTCGGCGCGGTCCCGCGCCAGCCGCCCACGACGGCGCCGGTGCTGGGCCAGCATACGGACGAGATCCTGTCGGCTATTCTCGGCCTGCCGGATCGCGAGATCGCCCGGCTGCATGACGAGAAGGTCGTGGGTGGACCAAGGTAAAATTCTCATCGCCGGCGGCGGCATCGGCGGGCTGGCCGCCGCCTTGGCGCTGGCCCAGAAGGGCATCGGTTCGCTGGTGCTGGAGAAGGCCAACCAACTGGGCGAGATCGGCGCCGGCATCCAGCTCGGGCCCAACGCCTTCCACTGCTTCGATCGCCTGGGCGTCGGCGAAGCGGCGCGCGGCATGGCGGTCTATATCGACACGCTGCGCCTGATGGACGCCATGGCTGACGGCGAAATCACCCATATCGATCTGGGCGAGACGTTCCGCGCCCGCTTCGGCAATCCCTACGCCGTGGTCCATCGCGGCGACCTCCATGGCGTGCTGTTGAAGGCCTGCCGAGACCACGCGTTGATCGAGCTCCGGACCAGCGCCGATGTGACGGGCTACGACCAGGACGCAACCGGCGTCGCAGCGAGGCTCGCGAACGGCGAGACGGTGCCGGGCGCGGCGCTGATTGGCGCCGACGGCCTGTGGTCGAACGTGCGCCGTCAGGTTACGGGCGATGGCAATCCCAGGGTGTCGGGCCATACGACCTACCGCTCGGTGATCCCGACCGAGCAGATGCCGGAGGATCTGCGCTGGAACGCCGCCACGCTGTGGGCGGGACCGAAGTGCCACATCGTCCATTACCCGCTGTCGGGCTGGAAGGTGTTCAACCTCGTCGTCACCTACCACAACGATGCGCCCGAGCCGGTCGCCGGCAAGCCGGTGCCGGTCGAGGAGGTGTGCCGTGGCTTCACCCATATCTGCGAGCGCGCTCAAAGCATCATCCGCCATGGCAAGGATTGGCACATGTGGGTGCTGTGCGATCGCGACCCGGTCGACAAATGGCTCGACGGAAAGGTGGCGCTGCTGGGCGACGCCGCGCACCCGATGCTGCAATACATGGCGCAGGGCGCCTGCATGGCGATGGAGGACGCGGTGTGCCTGGCGGATTCGCTCAGCCGTACCGACACGCTCGAATCAGGCCTCGCGCGCTATCGCGACCGTCGCGTGTTGCGCACGGCGCGGCTACAGCTGATGTCCCGCGCCATGGGCGATCATGTCTATCACCCGGCCGGACCGCACGCCGCGCTGCGCAACGCCATCATGACCGCCAAGAGCCAGGCCGAATGGCTCGACACCCTGGAATGGCTCTACGGCGGCAACGGCCTCGATTGAGCTGGTCGTCCACCGGCCGAGGTTTCGTCGTGCGTGTCGGCAGAAATCTATTTTGACTTCACTCGGAGCGTGGCCATCTCGGGACTCCGAGTGAGTCGAAAGGACAGGACATGCGTATTCTCGTGGTCGGCGCCGGCGCGATCGGCGGCTACTTCGGCGCGCGGCTGCTTGCCGCCGGACGCGACGTCACCTTCCTGGTGCGACCGCGCCGCGCCGCCGAGCTCGCGAAGACGGGCCTGGTGGTCAAAAGCAGGAAGGGCGATCTCGCCTTGCCGCCGCCATCCACCGTGGCGGCCGACGCCATCGAGGCGCCGTTCGACCTGGTGCTGGTGAGCTGCAAGGCGTTCGACCTTGCGGCGGCGATGGAGTCCTTCGCTCCTGCGGTCGGGCCGTCGACGGCGATCCTGCCGCTGCTGAACGGCATGGGCCATCTCGATGCGCTCGCGGCGCGCTTCGGCAAAGAAGCGGTGCTGGGCGGCCAGTGCGCCATCTCCACCGTGCTCGACGGCGAGGGCCGCGTGCTCCATCTCAACGACCTTCATGTGCTCACCTTCGGTGAGCTCGACGGCACGCGCTCGGCCCGCGCCGGCGCGATTGCGGCCGACTTTGCCAATGCCGGCTTCGATGGCGGCTTGAGCGAGTCGATCCTGCAGGAGATGTGGGAGAAGTGGGTGTTCATCGCCACGGCCGCCGGCATCACCTGCCTGATGCGCGCCGCCGTCGGCGATATCGTGGCCGCCGGCGCAACCGACCTCACCCTGGCGTTGTTCGACGAGATCGCAGCCATCGCCGCCAACCAGGGCTTCGCGCCGCGGCTGGCCGCGGCGGAGCGGGGGCGCACCATGCTGACGCAGGCCGGCTCACCCTTCACCGCCTCGATGCTGCGCGACGTCGAGGGTGGCCGTCCGCTCGAGGCAGACCACATGCTGGGCGATCTGCTGAAGCGCGGCGGCGACAGGCCCGGCGGCTACCCGATGCTGGGCATCGCCTATGCGCATTTGAAGGCTTACGAAGCGCGCCGGTCGCGGGAGGGCGGGCAGCGGCCGGACAAGCCGTAGCCCGTTTCGGCCGCTATCCCACATCGTCAGTTGGGTGGCCTCTGTGGATAACGCCCGTAGCTCGGCTCGCAATGCACGGTATGCCAGGGCCCGTAGTGTCGGCAAACCCCGCCATTCGGTCCCTCCCACCAGTCGATGAACAAGGTGGCGGGACCACTGGTCTTGGGGACCTCGCCATCGAGCATCCGGGCGTCGTACACGAGCGTGTCGCCATTGAGCTTCGGGTTGGTCAACTCGACGATCGTGTTGTGCTCCTTGCCGTCCACCAGCATGGAAAGGTTGGCGTTGGGCGGATCTTTTTCGAAATTGCGCTGACCCTTGTTCCACTCGTCGATCAGGGCCTTCGTCGCAACGTTGCCCGTCATGCGCTGGGGACGGTCGGAGAACATGATCGTTCCGGGCGAGACGCCCTTCAGGGTGAGGATCTTGCCGTCGTAGCTGACCGATGTTGCCGTTTGCACCAGCAGCCAGTCTGCCGGCGGCATGGGGAAGGGGGCACTGGGTCCTGCATTCGGCGCCGTCGGTGCCGGCGTCTGCGCGAGCGCCGACAGACAGCTCGCCACGAGGAAGACGGCGGAACAAAATACTCTTGTCATCATTGCGCTGGTCTCCTGCCCCCGTTGGTCGGCTTGGACTGTAGACCGCGCATGGGCGGGAAAGAACAGGCATAATGTGCCCGACATGCCGCCCGCCGCCGGATCCCGTCCCGTCACCATCGAACTCAATGCGGTGCTGGTCGCCCTGATCGGCGAGGAGCCGCAGGTG
>DASZJU010000312.1:0-14568 GCA_035947815.1 Reyranella sp. | reverse complement strand
GCGATCTTCTCTTGGTGCGAACAAAGACGCGCCACTGGAGTGGCGCGCCGCCGGCGATGACTACTCCGCCGCCTGCTTGCCCGGCATCTTCGGCACCGACGCCGATGCCGCGGCGAAGCGCGGCGATTCGGTGACCTTGAGCGCCTCGGCGGCGTCCTTGTTCTCCATGATCTTGGCCATGATCGCCTGGCCGGCGCGGTCGAAGACGCCGCGGTTCTCGATCAGGAATTTTTGCGACTCGCGCAGTTTCATAACGTAGCCGTTGATCTCGGGAATGACGTAGCGCGCCACCATGTCCCAGCTGCGCATCGTGTTCTCGGGATTGGCCCAGTCGTGCACGAAGCCGACCACGGTGCCGAAGCCGCCGCTCTTGTCGTAGACCGACTTGATCATCTTCACCAGATCGTCCGGCGTGCCGATGGTCGAGGCGGCACCGTCCATGAACGCCGTCTTGTCGACCGCCTCGTCGGGCGAGTTGAACGGCGTGGAGCCCGGACGCTGCAGGGTGCCGGTGATGTATTCGTTGTGCCAGCGCAGCAGGCCGTGCTTGGCCTCCTCGCGCGCCTTCTCGCGCGTCTCGGCGACGTGCCAGCTCAGGAGCACGCGCCAGTTCTTGCGGTCGACCTTCGTGCCGTGCTTCTTGGCCGCGGCCTCGGCGAAGCCCCATTGCGTCGGCAACGACAACAGCCCCTGGTCCGACATCGAGCCCAGCGAGATGATTCCGATGCCGTACTTGCCGGCCAGCGTCATGCCCGAGGGGCTGATCTGCGAGGCGACGGCGAACGGCATGTCCTCCTGCAGCGGCAGCAGTTGCAGGGCTGCATCCTGCAAGGTGTACCAGTCGGTCTTCTTGGTGACCCGCTCGCCCTTGAACAGGCGGCGGATGACTTCGATCGCATCGTCCTGGCGGTCGCGCTGAACCATGGGATCGATGCCGAGCGTATGGGCGTCCGACGGCAACGCGCCCGGGCCGGAGCCGAAAATCGCCCGGCCGCCGGTCATGTGGTCGAGCTGCACCATGCGCTGCGCGACATTGTAGGGATGGTGGTAGGGCAGCGAGATCACGCCGGTGCCGAGCTTGATGCGCTTGGTGCGCTCGCCGGCGGCGGCGAGGAACATCTCCGGCGAGGCGATCATCTCCCAGCCGCTGGAATGGTGCTCGCCGCACCAGAATTCGTCGTAGCCGAGCTCGTCGAGATGCTCGACGAATTTCAGATCCCGGCGGAACTGCAGGGTCGGGTTTTCGCCGATCGGATGATGGGGGGCGAGAAAGGCGCCAAAACCAAGTCGCGGCATGACAGAAACTCCTATTCTGTCATCCTGAGCGCAGCGAAGGCCTGCGCTGAGCTCGCCGAAGCGACCTCATCGCCGCTTGCCATGGGAACGAGATCCTTCGCTTCGCTCGGGATGACAAAGACGCCTAACATGGCAGCGCCGTCGGGTCGATTCGATACGGAGCGGGAGCAATGGCGTCGTTGAACAACCGGGTTGCGTTGGTGACGGGAGGCTCGCGGGGAATCGGGCAGGCGATCGCCGTTTCGCTGGCCGAGGCCGGAGCCGCCGTCGCTGTGAATTACCGCGAGAAAGCAGCCGAGGCGCGGAATGTCGCCGAAACGATCCGCCGAGCCGGCGGGCGGGCGATGGCGGTCGGCGCCGACGTGTCGCAGGCGGCCGAGGTGGCCGGGATGATGGCGGCCGTTGAACGCGACTTGGGACCGGTCGACGTGCTTGTAAACAATGCCGGCATCGGACTGGTCCGCACCGTCGACGACCTGACCGAAGACGACTTCGACCGCACCATCGCGGTGAACCTGAAATCGGTGTTCCTCTGCACCCAGGCCGTGGTGCCCGGCATGCGGGCGCGCAAGTGGGGAAGGATCGTCAATATCTCCTCGGGCGCCGCGCGCGGCGCCGGCGGTGTGGGGCCGCACTACAACGCCTCCAAGGCCGGCATGGAGGGCATGACCCGTGGCTACGCCGCGCGGCTGGTCAAGGACGGCATCACGGTGAACGCCGTGGCGCCATCGCTGATCGAGACCGACATGGTCCGCTCCGGTCTTGCCTCCTCGCCGGCGCGGATTCCGCTGGGACGGTTCGGCACGCCCGAGGAATGCGCGCAGGCGGTGCTGATGGTGATCGGCAATGCTTACATGACGGGCCAGACGATTGCGCTAAGCGGCGGCATGTCGTTTGTCTAATGCGGCGCTGAGTTCGAAAATCTGATAAACGAGTACGCTACAGCGGCTGGAGGGAACAAATGGCGTATACGCTTGAGCAATTGAGTGCTGACATCCGCAAGGCTTTGAAGGCGGATCCCGGGACCGCCGGCAAGCAGGCGGTGTGCGGGCTGGTGTCGAAGGTCCTGCTCGACAAGGACTTCGTTGCCAAGCACCTGACCGCCGACCAGTGCCGCCCGCGCAAGGTGCTGTTCGAGGATCCGGAACTGGGCTTCTGCGTCTGCGGTCATGTCTACGAGACGGCGGCGCACGGTGGACCGCACGATCACGGCTCGAGCTGGGCGATCTATGGTGTGGCCGTCGGCGACACCGAGATGACCGACTGGCGCATCGTCAAGAAGGGCGACGGCGAGGCCCCAACGCTGGTCGAGCCGGCGAAGTCGTACGTCATGAAGTCGGGCGACGCGCATTTGTATGACGTGGGCGCCGTTCACTCCCCAAAGCGCGACGGCCTGACCAAGCTGGTGCGCATCGAGGGCGCCAACCTCGACCGCATCAAGCGGTCCAACATCAAGGCGGCCGCGTCGACGAAGGTGGCGGCGGAATAACTCAAGCGGACCGCGGGCCTCCAGGCCCGCTCATGAATCATGATGCGGGCCTGGAGGCCCGCGGTCCGCCTGATCGTTAGCGCGGCACCGTCAGTGCCGCGAGAGAGGAAACATCGCCGCTCTTGTCGAGCGTCCACACCGCGTCGATCAACGGCTTGATGTCGTGGGCCGGCCGCCAGCTCCTGGCTTCGTCCAAAAGCTTTTGCTCGATGTCCGAGTCCTTCAGCGGGTTCGCCGAGCTGCCGCGCGCGGCCTCCGTCGAGACGCTGTGCTTCTTGCCATCCGTGGTCCAGAAATCCATCTCGACGGCGATCGTCGAGATCGCTGGATCGCTGGCAACTTCGACTTTGCGCCGCATTTCCTTGACGACGGGGTCGTCGACGCAGGCGTCGGTGAACTGATCGAGCCCTGCCTTGCCCAGCACGACTGCCGCGGCGACGGCATGCTGCAGGCTCACTTGCGATTCGCGGCCTGTCGCGACCTCAGGGCGGTCGGTCCGTTGCAGCAGCAGCGGATTGCCGCGCACCGCGATCCTTTCGACCGCTGCACCGGGATGCTGACGCCGCCAGTCGAGCGCGCAATCGAGCAGGGGGTGGATCACGAAGCCCGCGGGATAGGGCTTTAGCGAGTTGTCGTTCACTTGCCAGCTCTTGCCCAGGCCCGCGGTCAGCGCCGCCCAGTTCGGTGGCTCGCCCATGGCGGCGAGAAAGCCCTGCGCGCCGGCGATCGGCTCCGCCGGTCCCGAGAAGCCTTTTTCCGCCAGCAGCGCCGAGAACAGGCCGTTGCGCGCGGCGTTGCCGACGCTGACGCTCTTGGCCGGCCAGCCCAGACATTCGCACAGGCCGGCCGACTGCGTGGCCGCATTGCCCAAGCTCCACACGACCTGGCTCTCGTTCAATCCCAGCAGCTTCGCCGCACCCGCCGCCGCACCGAAGACGCCACAGGTCGAGGTGATGTGCCAGCCCCTGGGGTAATGGCCGGGCGACACCGCGCCGCCGACCCGGCATTCGATTTCAAAGCCGAGCACGAAGGCCAGCAACAGGTCCGGCCCGGTCACGCGCCGGAGCTCGGCGAGCGACAGCAGCGCCGGCGCGAGCGGCGCCGTCGGATGGACGACGGTCGGCAAGTGCGTGTCGCAATAGTCGAAGACGTTGGCGCCCGCCGCATTCAGGAAGGCGGCGCCGAGGGCATCGATCCGCTCGGTGCGGCCGACGATCGTCGCCTGCTTGCCGCCGGAGAACTCGGCGAGCGTCGTGAGAGCGAGCTCGACCGGTTCGGTGCGGCAGCCGGCGATCGCCACGGCGAAGAAGTTCAACAGCGCGCGCTTGGCCTCGTGGCGTGCGGTCTCCGGGATGTCCTGCCACGTCGTGTCGACGATGAAGCGGGCGAGCGTCGGCGTCACGCCTGGTCTGGCGAGCATGATTTCCTCCTGCAGGGCGGCGGTGGTCGTCCATCCCCCCTTGCACGTGTTGTGTTGACCAAAAATAGGGAGAAATCCCGATAGCACGGAGGACGCCAGGTCACCAATTTACCCGTCGGCGAAGTCGCCAGCCGAGGCGAGGTTCGCCGGCGCGGGGTGTCGTTGTGCCTCTGTCCCGGCACTGCTGCGATTGACGCCAAAGCTTAGCCCATCGAGGGAAACATGGCAGACGACGACAGCGACAGCGAATATACACCCGACCTCGGGACGAACCCCGCGACCGTGCAGATGTATGATGGCTACTTTCACGGCAAGGCGGGCGCCTTGCTCAAGACGCGAATCGCCGACGCGGCGAGGCAAGTGGGCCTCAATCCCGGCTTGTTGGCGGCAAGCCTGTTTGCCGAGTTCAAGGTGGAGTCGTACACCAAGCCGAAGGGAGAAGAAGTGAAGGGATGGGATATCGGCACCGACGACTACAAGGAGCGCAAAGCCGACATCGAGGCGAAAATACCGGCCGCCAAGGCGCTGAAGCCCATCCGTTACGAGTCGCACACAAATGAACAGGGCCGGGTCATTCCCGAGGTTCCGGTGTTTCCGGCCGAACAGGCGGTCCTGGCGAGCGCGGCCTACCTGAAACACTCGGAATTGCAGGTCAGACGGATCATGACCAGCATGGGTGGGAGCTTCGACCGCCTCCCGGTCGAGCGCCAGTACGTATTGGCGCGGTACGCGATGAACTCCGGTGTCGGCAACGCGCAGCAGCGCGTGATGGAGTTCCTCGGGATGTCGCTGCACAAGGGGAGCTATGTTCAAGACAAGGATCCCAAGGAGTTTCTCGTCTACCAACCCGGGCAGCTCAAGGACAACCTGGAGCAGTTTTCGGCTCACCATCCACAGCGCGCTGCGACAGCACACGCCGCACAGGCGATCCACTTGTCGCAGAAGATATTCGGCATCGATCCGGCCGGAAGCGGCGACAGCCTCCTTTTCATTCGCTAGCGGCGAGGCGCCGGCGGGATTCACCGCCCTTCGGCATCAGGAGCTTACTCCGTGCGCCCTGACAGCACGTCCTTCTCGTGGAACTCCACGCCGCGCGTCACGTCGCTCGCCGAGCCTTCGTATTCGACCCGGCGAAGCTGGGCCCGCCGGATCTTGCCGGAGATCGTCTTGGGCAGTTCGGTGACGAACTCCAGCCGCCGGATGCGCTTGAACGGCGCCAGCCGCTGGTTGGTGTATTTCAGGATCGACTGGGCGGTCTCGCGGCTGGGCGGCGCCGAGGCGATCAGCAGGATGTAGGCCTTGGGAACGCTCAAGCGGATCTCGTCTGGCGAGGGCACGATCGCTGCTTCGGCGACGGCCTCGTGCTCGATCAGCACGCTTTCGAGCTCGAACGGGCTGATGCGGTAGTCCGAGGATTTGAACACGTCGTCGGCGCGCCCGACGAAAGTCAGATAGCCGTCCTCGTCGAGGCTGGCGACGTCGCCGGTGCGATAGACCTGGTCGTTCGCGCCTGACAGCGTGCCCGACGCATCGGCGTAGCCCTGCATGAGGCCAGCGGGACGCTCGCCGTTCAGGTCGAGGCAGATCTCGCCTTCGCTGCGCGGCATGCCGTCGGCGTCGAGGATCAGTACGCAATAGCCCGGCAGGGGACGGCCCATGGCGCCCGGCTTGACTTTCTGGCCGGGCGAATTGGCGACGATGGCGGTGGTCTCGGTCTGGCCGTAGCCGTCGCGGATGGTGAGGCGCCACGCCTCGTGGACCTTGTTGATGACCTCCGGATTGAGCGGCTCGCCAGCGCCGCAGACCTCGCGCAGGGCGACCTTGCACGCCGCCAGATCTTCCTGGATGAGCAGGCGCCATACCGTCGGCGGCGCGCAGAAGGTGGTGACGGCGCAACGCTCGAGCACACCCAGCAGCACCTTGGCATTGAACGGTGCCTGGTTGACGATCAGCACCGTGGCCCCGGCGTTCCACGGCGCGAAGAAGGTGCTCCAGGCATGCTTCGCCCAGCCGGGCGAGGAGATGTTGAGATGCACGTCGCCGGGTTTTAGCCCCAGCCAGTACATCGTCGACAGGGCGCCCACCGGGTAGCTGCGATGGCTGTGTCGCACGAGCTTGGGCTTGGCGGTCGTGCCCGACGTGAAATAGAGCAGGAGAGGGTCATGGGCGTTGGTCGGGCCGTCCGGCTTGAAGTCGGCCGAACACTTGTAGGCATCGCCGAGCGGCTCCCAGCCGTCGATTTTCGCGGCGCTGGTCGTCACGAACACCACGCCGTCGCGCGACAGGCCGGCGCATTTGGCGACCTGCTCCTGGTCGACCACGATCATGCGCGCGCGGCCGCGCTCGACCCGATCGGCCAGCTCCTCGCCGGTGAGCAGCGTCGTCGCCGGGATCACGACGACGCCGAGCTTCATGGCGGCCAGCATGATCTCCCACAGCGGCGCCACGTTGTTGAGGACGAGCAGAAGATGGTCGCCGCGCTTCAGCCCCAGCTGGCGCAGGTAGTTTGCGACCTGGTTCGAGCGTGCGGCCAATTGGGCGAAGGTGAGCTTGGTCTCCTGGCCTGTGGCCACGTCGACGATCCAGAGCGCACAGCGGTCCTTGCTGTCGGCGGCGCGCGCCAGCTCGGCATCGAACCATTCGAGCGCCCAGTTGAACGGGACGGGCTCCGGCCACTGGAAGCCGGCCACGGCCCTGTCGTAATTGGTCCGGTTGGCCAGCAGGAACTCGCGGGATTGCTGAAACGTCGGCATTAGGCTACTCGCGTACCGGTGAACCTTCGAAACTGAGCGGCGCATCTTGCGCGGGCTTACCCCCTTCGTCGAGGCGCAGGCAGCCGGCATGGAGCCCGTCGCCCGGTGTCTTCTCCACCGGAGCGATGAACAACGCCGTCACCTTGAGATCGCCGACGTTGAGCCGCGCCTCGCTCAGCCATCGCGTGGCGCGGATAGAGGTGCTGCCCCTATCGAGGCGCAGCCAGCCGCAGAGGACCGTGCGCTCGCCGGAATCATTGATGCGGACGAAGGCCGTGTCGTTGCCCTTGAAGGAGCCGGCGGCGCTGCTGATACGCCATTCGAAGGGCACGGCGCGATAGAGCTTGGCATCGTCGGCCGAGACCTCGACGGCGCCGATATAGTCGCTGCGCGCCAAGGTCGGATCGCGCAGCCAGCCCACGTACGACGCGACGCCGACCGCCAGCAGACCGACGCCCATAAGCATGATCAGCCAACGCGGAATCCCAGTCATGCTTCGCTACTCCTCCCCATGTAGTGGGGAGGTGGCCCGCAGGGCCGGAGGGGTCATGCGTTGGACGCTGGAGACCATGACCCCTCCGCCCGCCGCGCGGGCACCTCCCCAACTTCGTTGGGGAGGGAAGAGATTCGTGCGCTTGGGAACATACCTACGCCAGGATCGTCGTCATGCCACCATCGACCACCAGCGTGTGGCCGGTCATATAGGCGCCGGCGTCGGAGGCCAGCAGCAGCAGCGGGCCGCGCAGGTCCTCGGGCTTGCCCCAGCGGTGCGCGGCCGTGCGCCGCTCGAGCATGGCGTTGAAGTCTTTGTTCTGCTGCAGCGGGATGTTGAGCTCGGTGCGGATGTAGCCCGGTGCGATGGCGTTGGCCGTGACGTGCGGGCCGTATTCGGCCGCCAGGTTCTTGGTGAGGCCGATCAGGCCATGCTTGGCCGCGACATAGCCCGCCACCGAGGCGCGGCCCACGATTCCCATGATCGAGGAGATGTTGACGATGCGGCCGTACTTGCGCGCCAGCATGTGGCGGCCGACCTCGCGCGCCAGCATGAACTGCGAGACGAGGTCGGTCTCGATCGCGGAGCGGAAAGTGGCAGTCGACGTGTCGACGATTGCCTCGCGGTAGATGATGCCGGCGTTGTTGACCAGCACGTCAAGGCGGCGATGTCGGCGGATGAGGGTCGCGACCTGCTCGCGCACCGCGGCCTCGTCGGTGATGTCGAGCGGCACGACATGGGCCTTGCCGCCCTTGCGCGTGATGGCCCGCGCGGTGGTCTCCAGTTCCTTTACGGTGCGGCCGGCGCAGAGCACGGTGGCACCGGCCGCGGCCAGGGTCAGCGCCATGTCGCGGCCCAGCCCGCGCGACGCGCCGGTCAGCAGCACCACGCGGTTCTTCATCGAAAACAGATCGGCCATATCCTCCCCTGTTTTGCCTTGGGGGGTGATCCTAGCCTATGAAAGGCGGCACGAGATATCGGGGAGAAACAAGATGGCGAAATCGGGCAAAGTGGCGATCGTGACCGGCTCGGCAACGGGGCTGGGCGCGGAGTGCGCGGTCGATCTGGCGGGACGCGGCTGGCACCTCGTCATCAACTACACCAAGAGCAAGAAGGAAGCCGACGAGACCTTTGCCGCCGTGAAGGCCAAGGGCGCCGAGGCCATCCTGGTGCAGGCCGATGTCGGCCAGGATGCCGACTGCAAGAAGCTTATAGACGAGACGATGAAGAAGTGGGGCCGCATCGACGGCCTCATCAACAACGCCGGCACCACCAAGTTCCAGAACCAGGGCGACCTCGACGGGGTGACGCCCGAGGATTTCGACAAGATCCTGCGGGTCAACGTCACCGGTCCCTACATGATGAGCCGCGCCGTCTTCCCGGCGATGAAGAAGCAGTGGGAGGACAAGCAGGAGCGCGGCTCGATCGTCAACATCTCCTCGATCGCCGGCGTCATGGGCGTCGGCAGTTCGATTCCCTACGCCTGCTCCAAGGGCGCGCTGAACACGCTGACGCTCACCCTGGCGCGCTGGCTGTCGCCGGCGGTGCGGGTCAACACGGTGTGCCCGGGCTTCATCCAGACGCGCTGGCTGCTGGGCGGCATGGGCGTGGAGAACTACAACAAGATGAAGGACATGCAGGAACAGACCACGCCGCTCCGCCAGGCCGGCACGACGGCTCAGATGGCCGAGGCAGCGCTGTTCTTCCTGACCAGCGCCAGCAACATCACCGGCGAGTTCCTGATCGTCGATGCCGGCATGCACCTCGCCAGCCTGCCGATGAAGGCGCGTTAGTCTGCAGGGCCCGCGTCACTGCGGCGACGGGCCTTTCCCCTCCCAATTCGATCGAGCAAGCTTGCCTGCCAAGGTCGGCCCGCCGGCAGTTCTGTGCTCGAAGGTCATGCTTTGGCCATCGCCGGACAGAGTCAAAACGATTGTCCGGCCGCCGCCCCTGTCGGCCATGATCGTGTCACCCTGAACATGCGCTTTGGAATATCGATCGAATCCCATCTGCAAATCGCGCTTGGGTCCCGCGCCCGGCATGTAGACAATCGTGGCGATGTCGGCAGTTGCTGTCTCGACGGCGATCAGTACCTCGCGTTGATCATCACCAAATGTGCCTTCCCATGGTCCAAGCCAACGCACCGGGCCAGTCGTCCCAGGCGTCGCGCGCTTGAGATCCACGGGTATGATGTAGCGTGGAACTGGATTTGGCGGGGGGCACATTGACTCGCCGGCGGCGACGGACCTGCTGAAATCAAGGAAGCGACCAACACAGGCGCCAAACCAATCATTGAACTGGTTCGTCGTCCCGGCAGTGTGTCCATGAATCGGGCTGGTTTCATCGAACACGACATAAGGTCGGCCTGTGGCGGCAAGCGCAGTGCGGAGCTGTGCGCCGAAGCCGCTGCCGGCGCCGCGGTCGGGATGCAGGAGGTCGCCGTCAGCGATCAGTACGACGACGCGGCCGCCTTTCTGGGCCGCCACCGCTTCCAGCAGGTAGCGGTTGAGATTGCGATAGTTGTCTCTCCCGGCGGCCTGCCCGGCATCGCTGCCGTGGCCTGGCGAGAAGGCGAGCACGCCGTCGATGTCCGCCGATTTTGCGTTGGCTTCGAGCGAGATCATGGCGCCGTAGGACTGCCCGGCCAGCACGACGTGCTTGTAGCCCTGCGCCTTGGCGGCGCGGCTGCGTTCGATCGCATCGTCGCGATGGCGCGGGCCCGACGTCACCCATCCCCTTTCGTAGAGGTTGTTGCGGTTGATCCGGACGACGTCCCAGCCGGCTGTCGCCAATCGTCGCACGACCGGCGGCGGCGGCGTGTGGAACTGCTCCTTGTCGCCGCTGACGCCGTGGCTCCACAGCACCAGGCCCTTGGCCTGTGCCGGCCCCTTTACCGCGAGATCGCAGAAGCCGTATTCGGTCCAATAGGCGCGACCGTCGGGAGTTTGCTTGCAGGCCAGCGTCGGATCGCCGCCCGGCGGTACTTGCTGAGCCTGCGCTGCGGCTGAGACAGCCAGCATCCACACCAGAAGTCCCGTCGCGGCATTGCCCAGTTGGCGGCGGGCCGGTGTGAGAGTCATTTTTCGATCCCCTGAACTTTTCCGATGCGGCAATGGTCTCACCGACTTTAGCGATCGGCTATCGGCAATAAATGTAAGCCATCATGCAACTATTGATAAGTATCAGTTCGGCTCGAGTGGGTACAGCCTCACGTCCTGAGCGCCGCCATCTGCGTCAGTCCCAGCGCGACGGACAGGAAGTCCGAGCCGGCCGCCATGCGGGCGGATGGCGCCGCGTGCGCGATCGCCGTGCGCACGGCCGGGACGCGACTCGAGCCACCGGTGAGAAAGATCGTGTCGAGCGCGGCGGCGCCGAGGCCAGCCGCCTTGATGCAATCGCTTGCCGTCGCGTACAGCCGGTCGGTCCTGGCTTCGATCGCCCGCTCGAAGTCGGCACGGTCGGCCATGGCCGCAAGGCCGTTGTCGACAAAGGCGAGAGACATGGCCGCACGGTCGGTGCCGCTGAGCGCAATCTTGGCCTCCTCCACCGCGAATGCCAGGCGATGGCCCAGGCGTTGGCGGATGACCTTCAGGAGACGTCCGACCTTTTCGGGCTCGCGCGCATCTGAAACCATCGTGGCGACGTCGCGCTCGTTCCTGCGGGTGTAGGCGAAGTTGATCGTCGCCCAAGTCGCAAGCTCGTGATAGAGCGCATTCGGCATCGGCAAGTTCTTTGCGACCAGGTGCGTGCCGAGGCCAAGCAGCGGCATCACGGTCGCGAGGTTGAGGGCACTGTCGAAATCGGTGCCGCCCAGGCGCACCCCGGCGTTCGCGAGCACATCGTGGGCGCGCTCCGCACGCTCGCGGCGCTGCGGCCCGATGCGGACAACGGAGAAATCGCTCGTGCCACCGCCGATGTCGGCGATCAGCACCAGCTCTTCGGCCTCCACCGTTCGTTCATAGTGATAGGCGGCCGCGATCGGCTCGTAGACGAACGCGATGTCGCGGAAGCCCGCCCGTCGGGCGATTGCCTCGAGCACTTCCTGCGCCCTTGCATCGGCCCGATCGTCGCCGTCCACGAAGCGCACCGGCCGGCCGTGCACGACGGACGTGATCTCCTGTCCGGCGAATGCTTCCGCCTTGTCCTTCAGATGCCGCACGAAAGCCTCGACGACGTCCGCCAGCGGCACCTTGCGGTCTCCCAGGCTGGTCATTTCGTCGATCAGGGAGGAGCCCAGGATCGACTTCAACGCCCGCATCAGGCGGCCCTCGGTCTGGCCGACATAGGCCGAGATGGCATCGCTGCCGAACAACACCCGGCCCTTCGTTTCGTAATCGAAGAACACCGCACTCGGCATCAGCGTGTTGCTGCCTTCGAGCGGGGCGAGCGCGGTCGCCCTCTCGCGAGCGACCCCGATGGCCGAATTCGAGGTACCGAAATCCAATCCGCAGGCGATCATCCGCGTTCCCCTTCATGCGCAAGGGGAACTCATCTATTGCGATACGCCTGGCATTGCCAGACTGTTTCTTTTTGCCTAGACTGACACCCGATAGCGGGATGTCCGGGATTTCGGGCGTCCCGTTTTTTTGTCGCGCGCGCTAGTCGGCTGCCTGATCCGCCTCGTTCTGCGCCCGCGCGAATGCCGCCGCGGCGTTCTGCACGTGGCGGGAGGCGAGCAGCGCCGCGATCTCCTCGTCGCCATCGATCACGGCGGCCAGGATGCCGGCATGCTCCTTCCAGTCCTCGCGCGCCCGGTCGCGACCGTTGGCGGCGAAGGCGAGGCTGGTGCGCTCGCGCAGCGAACGCATGATGTCAGACAGCACCGAGTTGCGGCTGGCCTCGGCCAGGCGCTCATGGAACTCGGCATTGAGATGGGCGAGTTGCTCCGATGTGCCCGACTGCGACGCCGCGTTGCCGCGCCGCAGCGTGTCCTGCAGCAGGGCCACGATCCTGGGGTCGTGGCGGCGCGCGGCGAGACGGGCATTCAGCGCCTCCAGGAGCGTGCGCACCTCGACCAGCTCGGCCACCAGCTCGGGCGTGATGGCGGTGACGGTGGCGCCCCGACGCGGCTCGAGCCGCACCAGCCCTTCCATGGAAAGGCCGAGCAGGGCCTCGCGCACCGGCACGCGCGATACGCCGAGCTCGAGCGACAGCCTGTCCTCGACCAGCCGCTCGCCGGGCCTGAGCGTGCCGTCGAGGATCTGGCCGCGGATCTGGTCGCTCACGACCTTGCTGAGGGAAGCGCGATCTGTAGCCACGGCGCTACTTCTTCAAGCCGGCCATGAAGGCGGCGATCCCGGCCTCGCAGCAGGCAATGTCCTGCTCGCCGTTGCCGCCCGAGGCCGCAACCGAGCCGACGCACTGGCCGTCGACGAAGATCGGGAAGCCGCCGACGAACACCGTGAAGCGGCCCTCATGCTGGGTGAAGATGCCGAAGGCTTCTTCGCCGGGCAGGGCGTTCTTGTAGTTGTGCGTGGGCTTGCGATGGCCGGCCGCGGTGAAGGCCTTGTTCATGGCGATCTGTACGCTGGTGACCTTGCCGCCGTCCAGGCGCCTGAGCGCGATCGGGTAACCGGCATTGTCGGCGACGCAGAGGACCTCGGGAACGCCGATCTCCTCTGCCTTCTTTTGCGCCGCGTCGAGGATGGTATGCGCCTCGCCGAGCGTCAGGGTCTTGTAGGTGTGCACGTCTAGGCCGCGAGCTTCTTTCCTTCGGCCTGCGGCGCGGCGATGAACGTGCGATAGACGCCGTCGAGATAGAGCCGGCGCATCATCGTCGCTTCCTTCACGAGCCGCACGCAGGCCGCGCGCTGCTCGTCAGTGGTGGCGTATTTCTCGACGATTTCGAAACCCTTCTCGCCATGCTCGGCGTCGGCGACGATATGGAGCGTGAAGAAGGTGACCTCGTCCTCGGCGAAGCCGTACTTCTCGAGGAGCGGCGGCGTGGTCTTGCTGTAGATGCGCGGCACCTGGCTTTCCAGCCCGATCAGCAGGCCCGACAGCGCTTCGACGAAAGGCTTGGTCGACTGCACGGCGCACCAGCTCTGCAGGCCGAGCGTCTCGGGCAAAAGCTCGCCGTTCACCTGGGCGCCCAGGATCTCGGCGCGCTTCATGCCGCAGGTCTCGGCGAAGTCGAGCAGCAGCTCGGAGTGGCGAACCGGCGCGAAATCGCCCGAGCCCACGAAGCCTTCCTCCTCGGTGATGTTCTCCAGCAGAAAATGCTGCACGTCCCAATGCGGGCAAGTCGCGTAGACCGCGCCCAGCCATTCCGAGAAGTGACTGACATAGTGGAAGTGCTGCTTCACCCACTCGCCCAGCAGGCGGCGGTCGAGCTTGCCCGAGGTCCAGGCCTCGCTCCACGGATGCACGGCCGAATGACGCTGTTCGATCGCTTCCTCGAGAGCCAGACGGAACGCACTTTTGGCCATGGCGAGCCTCCTTGGTTGAAACGTATAAATTGTATACAATCTGTTCCGAATTTGTCAAATTAACCGGCCTTCTGGTGCTTAGAAATTGCCATTCCGTATACAAATGCCATGAAATCCGAGGATTACGTCCAAGGCGACGCCTTTCAGGCCGAGAAGCGCACGCTTTTCTCGACGGAATGGCTGCCGCTTTGTGCCGAAGGCCAGATCGCCCAACCCGGTGATTTCCTCTCGGCCACGGTCGGCGGCTGGGGCGTCTTCGGCGTGCGCAACCGCGAAGGGACCGTGCGGGTCCTGCGCAACGCCTGTCGGCACCAGAACATGCAGGTGGTGGGCACGTCTTCGGGCAATTGCGAGACCTTCCGCTGCCGCTTCCATGGCTGGACCTATGACCTGCAGGGACGGTTTTTAGGCGCACCGCCGCCGGTCGCGCCCAAGGATCCGAAGTCGCCCGAGCTTCACCTGGGCTCACTGGCCACCAGCATCGTGTCGGGAATCGTCTTCTTCAGTCTTGCCGCGCCCGCCCAGCCGCCCGACCTCGGCGGGTCGCCGCCGGCCTATGGCGGTACGCTCACGACGGAGATCGCCTGCAACTGGAAGGTCTGTGTCGAGCATCTGCTGGCGGAGCACACGGCATCGGCCGATTTCAACTGGCATTGGCCGCTGCTTGCGGTGCGTCGCGCCGGAGCGGT
>DASZJU010000311.1:0-2062 GCA_035947815.1 Reyranella sp. | reverse complement strand
TCGATCGGACTCGAAGTGACCCTGTCGGTACTGGGCTTCACCGACATCAATACGCCGACCATCGGCGTGCTGATCTACTGGGCCAACCAGCACACCGCCCTGGTCGCCGGCATCTGGTGGTGGATCTTCTTCCCGGTGCTGTTGGTGGTGATGACTTTCATCGGGCTTTTCCTGCTCGCCGTGTCGATGAACGAGTACATCGATCCGCGCAGCCGCCTCGGCAGGACCGGCGGATGACGGAACCTGTCCTCACCGTGTCGGGCCTGCGTGCCTACTACCGGACGTCCGCGTTCGGGGTCGAGCGCGAAGTCCGCGCCGTCGACGATATCAGCCTCAGCGTCGCGGCCAACGAGATCTATGGCCTCGCCGGCGAATCGAGCAGCGGCAAGACCACCCTGATCAAGACCATCGCCAACGCGATCCAGCCGCCGCTGGAAGTGCTGGCGGGCTCGGTGGTGTTCAATTTCCGCGATCGATCCGTCGACATCCACGACGTTGTACCGCGAGAATTGTCGGCGATCCGCTGGAAGCACCTCTCCTACATCATGCAGGGCTCGATGAACGTGCTGAACCCGGTTCGCCGGGTCAGGCACTCCTTCGTCGATTTCGCCTTCCGTCACATCGGCCAGCCGATGCCGGCGTTCCTCGAGGTCGTGCGCGGGCATCTGCAGCGCCTGCATCTCGCACCGGACGTGCTCGACGCCTTTCCGCATCAGCTGTCAGGTGGCATGCGCCAGCGGGTCACCATCGCACTCGCCACCGTCTGCCGGCCGGAATTCATCATCGCCGATGAGCCGACCACGGCGCTCGACGTCGTCGTCCAGAAGGGCGTTTTGGCGATGATCCACGAAATCCAGCGCGAGCTGGGCTCGTCGATTCTGTTCGTGACCCACGACATGTCGGTGCACGCCAACCTCGCCGATCGCCTGGGCATCATGTACGCCGGCCGCCTGGTCGAGGAAGGCCGCACCGCCGACGTCTTCCGCTCGCCGCGGCACCCCTACACGGCCCATCTCATCGCCAGCCTGCCGCGCCTGGGCGATTCGGCGCCCAAGAAGGGACTGGAGGGCGCGCCGCCCAACCTCGCCAGCCCGCCGCCGGGCTGCCGCTTCCACCCGCGCTGTCCGCGCGCCACCGAGATCTGCCGCCGTGAGACGCCACCGATAACCTGGCTGGCGGAAGGCCATCGCGCCGCCTGCTTCCATCCCGCGTCGGGGGCGACGACATGAGCGCGCCGCTTCTAGAAGTCTCCGAGGTGGTGCGGACCTATGCCAGCGGTGGCGCCTTTTCGCGACGCAGGACGACCGCCGTCGCCGGCGTCAGCCTCCGCCTCGACGCGGGACGGGCCGAGATCTTCACCATCGTGGGCGAGTCGGGCAGCGGCAAGACCACGTTGGCGCGCATGATCCTGGGCATGGTGGCGCCCAGCGCCGGCACGATCCGCTTCCAGGGCACCGACCTCGCGACCATCCGTGGCAGGCGCGCGCGGCTTGCCTTCATGAAGCAGGTTCAGCCGATCTTCCAGAATCCGTTCGAAGCCTTCAATCCGATGAAGCGGGTCGACCGCTACCTGTTCGTCACCGCCCGGCGCATGGCGGGTCTTTTAGGCGACACCGAGATCGCCCAGGCCACCGACCGCGCGCTTAAAAGCGTCGGCCTGTCGCTGGCGGAAATCCGCGGCCGCTTTCCGCACGAACTGTCGGGCGGCCAGCTGCAGAGGGTGGCGATCGCGCGGGCGCTGATCTCGAAGCCGGCGCTGCTGGTTGCCGACGAGCCGGTCTCGATGATCGACGCGTCGCTGCGCGCCTCGATCGTCAATCTGTTGCGCGACCTGCGCGATCGCCTGGGCGTGTCGATCATCTACATCACGCACGATCTCGCCACGGCCTATTACATCAGCGACCGCATCCTGATCATGCGCCAGGGCAGTGCCGTCGAAAGCGGCGATGCGCGCAGCGTGCTCGACAATCCGCAGCATCCCTACTCGCAATTGCTCAAAAGGTCGGTGCTGTCGCCCGACGTTCCGGCCGACGCCGGCGCGCGGCTGCGGCCCGAGCCGGAA
>DASZJU010000310.1:0-3697 GCA_035947815.1 Reyranella sp. | reverse complement strand
GCTGGAGGCGGTCTATCTCGGCGCCTCGTTCAAGCTCCGCCTGGCCTGCGCCGATGGTCTGGAGCTGCTCGTCCGCCAGCCCGCGCGCGGCCTTCTGCCGGCCGCCGGCCAGACGATCGAGGTCGGCATCGACCCGGACGCCATTCATGTCTTCTAGTCATGCGGACCGAGCTCCCACCGCTGTCATCCTGAGCGCAGCGAAGGATCTCATGCCCGTGGCAAGCGGCGATGAGATCCTTCGCTGCGCTCAGGATGACACGAGAATGCGGACTGTCGCGAGTTCAGCGCCATGAGCATCCGTGGTTTCTTCCCGGCGCTGCCCGCCCTCATCCTGCTCCTCGCCTTCTTCCTCTTCCCGGTCGTGCGCATGCTGGGCTTCAGTGTCGAGGCGGGCACGCTCGACTGGTACGCCAAGGCGCTGGGCGAGGGGCTCTATCTCCAGGTGTTCTGGAACACCTTCGAGATCGCGCTGCTGGTGACCGGCTTCTGCCTGCTGCTGGGCTATCCGCTGGGCTTCCTGATCGCCACCACGACGCCCACGTGGGCGACCCTGGGCTTCATCTTCGTCCTGCTGCCGCTGTGGACCTCCGTCCTGGTGCGCACCTACGCCTGGATGGTGCTTTTGGGCCGCAACGGCATATTCAATCGCTGGCTGCTCGATGCCGGGATCATCAGCGACCCGCTGCCGCTGTTGCACAATTTCACCGGCGTGCTGATCGGCATGGTGCATGTGCTGCTGCCCTACATGGTGCTGCCGATCTACGGCGCGGTGCGCCGGCTCGATCCCGCCATCGCCGCCGCGGCCCAAGGGCTCGGCGCCTCGAACTGGCGCATCTTCTGGCGCATCTACGTCCCGCTCACGCTGAACGGCATCTTTGCCGGCTCAGTGCTGGTCTTCGTGCTGTCGCTCGGCTTCTTCATCACGCCCGCTTTGCTGGGCGGCGGCCGGGTCATGATGATCGCCGTGCTGATCGAGCAGCAGGTGCGCGAGACTCTGAACTGGCCGTTTGCCGCGGCGCTCTCCTTCGTGCTGCTCGCCTTCACCTTCGCGGTCTATGCGCTCGCCCAGCGCTTCACGCGGTTGGAGGGAAACGCATGAGTCGCCGCCTGCTCGCCGCGGCCTGCGGCCTGATCTATTTTTTCCTGATGCTGCCGTTGCTGGTCGTGTTTCCGCTCTCGCTCAGCTCGGCACCCTATATGCAGTTCCCGCCGCCGGGTCTCTCCTGGCAATGGTACGAGCGCTACCTCGACGATCCGCAATGGATCGATGCGACCTGGCGTTCCTTGTATATCGGCGGCGCGACCGCGGTGCTGGCCCTGGCGCTGGGTGTTCCTCTGGCTTTCAGCCTGGCGCGCGGCAAGTTCCTGGGCCGCGCGCTGGTCGATCGGCTGGCCTTGGCGCCCATCATCGTGCCGACCATCATCCTCTCGGTCGCGGTCTACGGCCTGTTCGCCAAGCTGAAGCTGATCGGCGCCTGGTACGGGCTGGTCGTGGCGCACACCGTGCTGGCGCTGCCCTTTGTGGTGCTGGTGATGACGGCTGGCCTGCGCGACTTCGATCGCGGTCTGGAGCAGGCCGCGGCGGGGCTGGGGGCGAGCCGCACCAGCACGCTCCTGCGCATCACCCTGCCGCTGTTGCGGCCGAGCCTCGTCTCGGCGGGACTCCTGGCTTTCATCAGCTCGTTCGACGAGCTGGTGGTGGCGCTGTTCCTGGCGGGCCCGAACATGACGCTGCCCAAGAAGATGTTCGACAACATCATGATGGAAATCGATCCAACCATCGCCGCCGTGTCGGTGATGCAGATCCTGCTGGTAACGCTGGTCATGATCCTGATCGGCCGCTTCGGCCAGGGTCTCAGAGGCAGCGCGCGTTAAGAGGGGTAAAATGGCCGAGTCGGTGTTCCACAAAGACTTCAAGGCGATGCCGTGGTGGTGGGAATGGTGGCATCCCACCAACGAACTGTCGCAGGACCCGCCGCGCAAGACCGACGTGCTGGTGGTGGGCGCGGGCTATGGCGGCCTGTCGACGGCGCTCGAGCTGGCGCGCTCGGGCGTCGAGGTCACGGTGCTGGAGCGCGGCGAATTCGGCGTCGGCGCTTCGACGCGCAACGGCGGCGGCGTCAGCGGCGGCACGACCCTCGGCAAGGGCTTCTCGGGCAAGGGCGTGAAGAGCGATCCCGAGGAATGGAAGAAGATCATGGCGCGCATGCTGGCCGACGCCGCCGATTCGCTCGCCCAGGTGCAGACGGTGATCGAGCGCGAGGGCATCGAATGCCACTGGCGCATGAGCGGCCGCTTCAGCGGCGCTTTCACGCCGCGCCACTATGCCGAGCAGGCCGCCAAGGTCGGCACCTATAATGCCAGCGCCGGTCTCGGCACCTACATGATTCCGCGCGAGCAGCAGCGCGAAGAGATCGCCTCCGATTACTACTACGGCGGCATGGTGGTGGAGCGCACCGGCCAGCTCCATCCCGCGCTCTACTATGGCGGCCTGCTGAAGGCAGCGCACCGCGCCGGCGCGAAACTCTGCGCCCAATGCGATGCCGAGAAGATCGAGCGCAAGCCGGGCGGCTTTTCGGTACTGACCAGCAAAGGCCCCATCGAGGCGCGCGAGGTCGTGATCGCGACCAACGGCTATACCGGCGATGTGACGCCCACGCTCAAGCGGCGGCTGATCCCGGTGGCAAGCCACATCATCGCCACCGAGGAACTGCCCGAGGACTTGGTCAAAAGCCTGATCCCCAAAGGCCGTGTGGTCAGCGATACCAAGCGGGTGCTGTGCTATTACCGGCAGTCGCCCGACAACAAGCGCGTGATCTTCGGTGGCCGCGCCCGCTTCACCCAGGTCTCGCCCGAGGTGAGCGCGCCGGTGCTGCATGGCTACATGCTGGAGCGCTGGCCGCAGCTCAAGGGCACCAAGGTGACGCACGCCTGGACGGGCAACGTGGCCTTCGCCTTCGACTTCCTGCCGCACATGGGCATGGAGCAGGGCATGCACTATCTCATGGCCTGCAACGGCTCGGGCGTGGCGATGATGTCCTATCTCGGCTACCAGACGGCGCGCAAGATCGCCGGCGGCTCGAACGCGCCGATCAACGCCTTCGACGGCCAGGAATTTCCGACGGTGCCGCTCTATTCCGGCAACCCGTGGTTCCTGCCCATGGTCGGCGCCTGGTACAGGACGCGTGACTGGTGGGACCGGGTCACGGCATAGTGCGCCGCCGGGGGAGTTCCATGAGCCTACGCGTTCTCGTTTTCGCCTGTGTCGCAGCCTTGCTGGCGGCCGTCGTGCCTGCCGCTGCCCAGATCCCGATCCCGCCGGGCTGGCAGGCCGAGCGCGTGGTGGCGCTGACCCGCGACGGCGTGCATGCGCCAACGCAAACCAATGAAGAATTGAACAAGCACGTCGTCACACCGTGGCCGGTCTGGCCGGTCCCGCCCGGCTTCCTGACGCCGCGTGGCGCGGAACTGATGCGGCTGATGGGTAGCTACTATCGCGCGCTCCAGGGCGGGCGGGGGCTCACCCAAACCGACGATTGCCCGCCGGCCGGCACAGTCGCGGCCTGGGCCGACAACGATCAGCGTTCGCGTGAAAGCGGAGCAGCCCAGCTGCTCGGCATGTATCCGGGCTGCGTCAATCTCGCGCCACGTTACCAGGCCGACCTTTCAACGCCCGACCCGCTGTTCCATCCGACGC
>DASZJU010000309.1:0-2562 GCA_035947815.1 Reyranella sp. | reverse complement strand
GACGTGGCGATGTCGGGTTCGCAGAAGGGCATGATGACGCCGCCGGGGCTGGGGTTCGTCGTGGCCAACGATCGCGCCCGCGAGGTCCACAAGACGGCCGGGCTGCGCACGCCCTATTGGGACTGGACCGACCGCGAGGGCGACCAGCACTACCAGAAATACGCCGGCACGCCGCCCGAGCACCTGCTGTTCGGCCTGCGCCAGGCGCTCGACATGCTGTTCGAGGAAGGCCTCGACAACGTCTTCCGGCGACACATGCTGCTGGCGGAAGCGGTGCGTCGCGCCGTCGGCATCTGGGCGGAAGGCCAGGCGATCGGCTTCAACATCATCGAGCCGGCCGAGCGCTCCAACACGGTCACCGCGGTGTTGATGAACGGCGGCTACAATCCGGAGGCGCTGCGCGCCTTCTGCAACCAAAAATGCGGAGTCGTCCTCGGCCAGGGCATCGGCGAGCTCTCCGGCAAGGCTGTTCGCATCGCTCATATGGGCCACGTCAACGCGCCGATGGTGCTGGGCACGCTGAGCGTGATCGAGGTCGGGCTCCAGGCTCTTGATGTCCCGCACGGCAAGGGCGGCGCCCAGGCGGCGATCGACTGGCTGGGCGAGCAGGTGAAGGCCTAACGCAGAATCCGCCGCGTACGACCCTGCAAGTCCGTCCGTCCATGATCGATCCTCCAGGTGATGCGGGGGAGGATGATCCGTACTTGAGTGAAAGTCAAGTATTTTCTAGTGAAACTTAACAAGACAATATAGTGAGGAATGTCGGAGACCCGAATAATTGGGTACCATACGACCCAAATATGTAATCTTTGGAAAGCCCGGGCGCCTGCCGAACGTTAAGTATTGCTTCGATAGCGCGCCTCAACGATGGAGCCGCCCAGCATGGCCGCCACCAGCGACACTCTCCCGACCGCGACCCGCGTATCGGACCCCGGCATCCGCGCTTTATATCGGCTGGAGAACCGATGGCAGGCGTGGCTCGACGTCGAGGCCGCGCTGGCCCGCGCCCAGGCCGAGCTCGGTATCATTCCGGCCGACGCAGCAAAGGCCATCGCCGCTAAGGCACGGCTCGAGCTGATGGACCGGGCGCGGATCGACGAAGGCTTCGCGCGCACCGGCCACACGATCGTCCCGCTGGTCTGGGAACTCGGCCGCATCGTGGGCGAACCGCATGGCGGCTGGGTGCATTGGGGCGCCACGACGCAGAACATCACCCAGACCGGTGACCTGCTGGTGCTGCGCCAGGCCCACGCGATCTTCCTGCGCCAGATCGGCGAGGTTTTGGGCGCCATGGCCGATCTGGCGGAACGCACAGCGGACATGCCGATGGCCGGACGCACGCACGGCCAGCACGCGGTGCCCGCCACCTTCGGCTACAAGGTCGCGGTCTGGATCGACGAGCTGCTGCGTCATGTCGAGCGCCTGCGCCAGGCGGCCCCTCGCCTGTTCATCGCCATGCTGGGCGGCGGCGCCGGCACCTATGCCTCGCTGGGCAAGCAGGGGCCGCCGGTGCAGCAGGCGATCGGGCGGCTGCTGGGCTTCGGGTCCATGACCGTGCCGTCGCGCGCCATCGGCGACCATCTGGCGGAGAACATCTGCATCCTGGGCCTGCTCGCCGCCACAAGCGGCAAGATCGGGCGCGAGGTCTACACGCTGATGAAGACCGAGTTCGGCGAGGTCGAGGAGCCCGTGCCGCCTGGCACCGTCGGCAGCTCGACTATGCCGCAGAAGCGCAACCCGAAACTCTGCCAGGACATCATCGCCGCCGCGGCGGAGGTGCGCGCCCTGGTGCCGTTGGCGCTGGAAGCCATGACGACCGAGCACGAGGCCGATCGCACTACCAGCCTGATGATGGACAGCGCCGAGTCGCGCGCCTGCATCGCCACGGGGGACATCTTGAGCCGGCTGGGCGAGATCATGCGCGGCTTGCGCGTCGATCCCAAGCGGATGCGTGAAAACCTCGACCTGGGCGGCGGTCTGATCATGGCCGAAGCGGTGATGCTGGACCTCGGCGCCGCGATCGGCCGCCAGCATGCGCACGATGTCGTCTATGACGCGGCGCAGGCCGCCTTCGTCGAAGGCAAGTCGTTCTCCGACCTTCTGGCGGCGGACACGCGGCTGACCGCGCACATGGACAAGAAGGCGATCGGGAAGCTGCTCGACCCCACCGCCTATACCGGGCTGTGCGCCGACATGGCGCGCGAGGGGGGCGCCCGCGCGCGGAAAGCGGCGGCAGGCCTCGCGGCTGGGAAGTGACTCTCCGGCCGAGCCCCCCGTGACCGACGCCATTGACCTCAAATCAATGTTTTGTTAATTAACGAGTTGGTGAAATGACGTAGGTTTCCTGCCATGCCGGCCGTGCATGCGCTGCAGCTCGACAACGTCTTCTCGGCACTCGCCGATCAGACGCGGCGTGCCATCGTCGAGCGGCTGCTCGCCGAGGGTGAGCTCAATGTCGGCGATGTCGCGGCGCCGTTTGCCGTCACCCCGTCGGCGATCTCGCGCCACTTGCAGGTCCTCGAGCTGGCTGGGCTGATCGAGCGACGGATCGAACGGCAATGG
>DASZJU010000308.1:0-6095 GCA_035947815.1 Reyranella sp. | reverse complement strand
TCGGCCGACGCAGCGCGCGCCTTGGCGCGGCGCACGCCCTCCTGCTCGATGGCATCGCCGGAGAGGCGCAGGCCTGCGGTGTCGGCCAGCACCACCGGCCAACCGCCGAGATCGATATGGACTTCGATGACGTCGCGCGTCGTTCCGGCGATCTCCGACACGATGGCCGCCTCGCGACGCGCTAAAAGATTGAGCAGCGAGGACTTACCGGCGTTGGGCGGACCGATGATGGCGATCGAAAGACCCTGGCGCAGGCGCTCGCCGCGGCGGTCGTCGAGATGGGTCGCGATCTCGGCCTGCAGTTGCGTGATGCCGGCGCGCACCTGGTCGGCGATGCCGGTTGGCAGGTCCTCGTCGGGGAAATCGATCGCCGCCTCGAGATGGGCCAGCGTGTGCAGGCCCAGCGTGCGCCAATCCTCGTAGAGGCGATGCAGCGCGCCGTCCATCTGCTGCAATGCGAGCTTGCGCTGCTGGTCGGTTTCGGCGGCGACCAGGTCGGCGATGGCCTCGGCCTCGGTGAGGTCGAGCTTGCCGTGCTCGAAAGCGCGGCGGGTGAACTCGCCAGGCTCGGCCAGCCGGCAGAAGCCCAGTTTCCGGATCGCCTCCAGGGCGCCGCCGACCACGGCACGGCCGCCATGCAGGTGCAGCTCGGCCATGGTCTCGCCGGTCTCGGTGTTGGGCGCCTCGAACCATACGACCAGGCCGCGATCGATCGCCTCGCCGCTCTTCGGATCGCGGACGGTGCGCAGCGCCATGCGCCGCGGCTCGGGCAGCGCCGGATCGCGCGCCGAGTGGCCGCGCTCGAAGGCGCGCGGCTCGGTAAGGAAGATCAAGGCATCGGCCGCCCGCGGGCCGCTCAGCCGAATGACCGAGATCGCCCCGGGATGCGCTCGCGAGGGCGTGGGGGTGCCGAGCGCGTAGATGGTTGAAGCTTCGGTCATATCTCCCGTCGTCTCGACCGGACAGGCATTGCCTAAGACCGCTTTGCCGGCGGCCGAGTCGCCGGCGTCGGCGCCGTGCCCGGAATGGGCCGCGCCATCACCTTGTCGGCGATCTTGTCGTACAGCGCCTCGGGGATCAGCCGGCGCTCGACCAGCTCGGTCTTGGCCCTGAACGGCCGCGCCCGGATGATGGCGTCGGCGCGCACTTCGCCGATGCCGTCGAGGCTCATCAGATCGTCGCGGCTGGCGCTGTTGAGGTCGATCAGGCTGGAGGCCGGAGCCGCCGCGCGCGATTGGGCAAGAGCGGAGGGTGCGCCAAGCGCGAGCAGGAGTCCGATCAGCAGGGCGAGACGTTTCATTTGTCCGCTACGCTACACCCATCGGCGACGTCTTCCCACGCCATCAGCGGCCGCGCCGCGAAAGGCACCTGCCAGGCGCTGAAGTTCGTGCGGTCGATCAGCATCGCGGGAATCATGATCTGCGATGGCACGGGCTCGCCAACGAGATGGCGCAGGGCGGCGCGGGCGGCGATGGCCGCGATGTTGAAGGCGCTGAAATCGACGCTGGCCAGCATGGTGCCCTGCTCGATGCGCTCGATGGCGCCGGGCAACCCGTTGATGCCCACCACCTTCGCGCTTCGGCCGGCTTCGGCCAGCGCGTGCAGCACACCGAAGGCCATGAGGTCGTTGCCGGTCCACACGCCGTCGATGCGCGGATGCTGCACCAGCAGCCGCGCCATCGCCAGCCGCGCCGGCTGTTCCTGGAAAGCGCCGTTGCCCGAGCCCAGCACACGGATCGCCGGCGACTCGTCGAGGGCCCGGCGTAAACCCACGGTGCGGTCGCGGGCCGTCGGCGCGCCCGGCGAGCCCTCGATCACGACGATGTCGCCTTTGCTGCCCAGGCCCTCGATCAAAGCGCGGGCCGCGGTCAAGCCCACGGCCACGTCGTCCGAGCCGACGAAGCTGACGAAGCGCCCCGCCATGCGATTGATGCAGTTGACGACCGGGATGCCGGCCGCCTCGAACCGCCGCACATCCTCGACCATCGCTGCATCGTCCGTCGGGACGAACACCACCGCGTCCGGCCGGTTGGCCAAGGCTTCGCCGACCAGCACCTTCTGCTGCCCGACATCGTCGGGCGTCTCCGGAACATAGTGCACCGTCCGCGCGCCGGCTTCGGCTGCCACCCGGTCGGCGGCAAGGCGAGCCGCCGCATAGGCCGGATTGACCCGGTTCTTGGTGAAGACGGCGAGCGTGACGGGACGGGCCATGTTTCCTCATTCTGGCTCTACCGACTCTTGCGAACGAGGTCGGCATCCTGTGTCTTTCATGCTCTCGCGAACCGCGCGCTTCCAGCGCGCTCATGTCGGCGCGTTCCCTCGGGCCGTGTGACCGGGCACTGTGGGGGTTCGCCGGAACGGCATTTTTCGGTCGGCATGGCGCCCGAAAATTCGATGGCTTGGCTTAAGTGTCTATTAGAGATACTTGACAGACGATCAAGTGATACTTATGTCTGCTCCATCCCCAGGAGCATCGCCCCCATGACTGGTCCCAGACGTCCCTCGCTCCACAAAAACGAAGATGATGCTGCGCGAGATCTGTCCGCAGTTTTGCTGTCTCACCCACGGGGTGCACTCCAAATCGAGGGCAGGGCGGAAAGGGCGGAAAGGTCGGAAACCCTTCCGGCCCCTATACGGTACGCAAGAATTCCCGGTCGCCGGCGGTCGCGCACGCGCAATGTTATTGCGTGTTGGCGCGCCCTGATTGGCGTATCGCTTGCGGAAATTGCGGAAATTGCGCGAACCGAGGTCCCGGTACCTTGGGTCCCCCTCACCCTGTAGTATCTCGCCCCCAATGGCCAAGCCCTACGATCAGATTCACGACCGCCGCGCCATCGTGCGTCGCCGCGCGCTCGAGGAGGCTTTGGCCAAGCTGGTCGAGGACCTGCCGACGGGCGGCGAGCCGCCGCGCCCGGCGGTGCTGGCGCTGCTGCGCCAGGCGCTGGCCAAGGGGCGGGCCGAGATCCGCCGCCGCTTCGAGGAGCCGGGGCCGCTGCGCAACAACGGCGACATGGTGCTGGCGTCCACGTCGTTCCTGATGGACCAGCTCATCCGGGTGATCTTCGACTTCGCCGACCAGCGCATCTATGCCGCCGCCAATCCCAGCGCGGCCGAGCGGCTCGGCGTCGTGGCCACCGGCGGCTACGGCCGCGGCGAGCTGGCACCGCTTTCCGACATCGATCTCCTCTTCCTGCGTCCCTACAAGCAGACGCCGCGCGGCGAGCAGATCGTCGAGTTCATGCTTTATCTCTTGTGGGACATGGGGCTGAAGGTCGGCCACGCCACCCGCACCGTCGACGAAAGCCTGCGTTACGCCGACCGCGACCAGACCATCCGCACCGCGCTCCTGGAAGCGCGTTACGTGTGGGGCGACCGCGAGCTGTTCGACCAGTTGATCAAGGGCTTCACCCAAAAGTTCCTGACCGGCGACGGACGCGATTTCGTCGAGGCCAAGCTCGCCGAGCGCGACCAGCGCCACCAGCGCATGGGCGATTCGCGCTACGTCGTGGAGCCCAACGTCAAGGAGGGCAAGGGCGGCCTGCGCGACCTGCACCTGCTGTTCTGGATCGCCGAATATCTCTATCGCGTGAGCGAGCCGGGCGAACTGGTGGCCAAGGGCGTGCTCACCCAGGAGGAGGCGCGCCATTTCGAGCGCGCCGAGCGTTTCTTCTCCACGGTGCGCTGCCATATCCATTATCTCACCGGCCGCGCCGACGACCGCCTGTCGTTCGACCTGCAGCGCGAGATCGCCGCGCGGCTGGGCTACCAGGACCGGCCGGGCAGCCGCGGCGTCGAGCGCTTCACCAAGCACTATTACCTGCATGCCAAGACGGTGGGCGATCTCACGCGCATCTTCGTCGCCGCTCTCGAGGACAGCCGCCGGCGCAAGCCCAAGCTGGCCGCCCTGTGGCAGACGCTGCGGCCGCGCGAGCTCGAAGGTTTCCGTCTCGACGGCGAGCGCCTGGCCGTCGCCTCGCCCGACGCCTTCACCAAGGATCCGGTGGCGATCCTGCGCCTGTTCCATGTGGCACAGGAGAACGACCTCGACATCCATCCGGCGAGCCTGCGGCTGATCACCCAGAACATCCGCCTGGTCGACCGCCTCAGGACCAATCAAGAGGCCAACCGTCTCTTCATGGAGATGATGACGTCGCCGCACGATCCGGAGACGACGCTCCGGCGTCTCAACGAGGCCGGCGTGTTCGGCCGCTTCGTGCCCGACTTCGGCCGTGTCGTGGCGCAGACGCAGCACGACATGTATCACACCTACACGGTCGACGAGCACACGATCCGCGCCATCGGCGTCCTGGCCAAGATCGAGAACGGCACGCTCAAGGAAGACCATCCGTTGTCGGCCGAGGTGGTGCACAAGATCCTGTCGCGGCCGGTGCTCTATCTCGCGATCCTGCTGCACGACATCGCCAAGGGCCGCGGCGGCGATCACTCGGTGCTGGGCGCCGACGTCGCGATGTACCTGGGGCCGCGGCTCGGGCTGAGCGCCGCCGAAACCGAGACCGTGGCCTGGCTGGTGCGCTATCACCTCGCGATGTCCAACACTGCTTTCCAGCGCGACCTGATGGACCCCAAGACCATCGAGACCTTCGCCGCCCTGGTGCAGTCGCCCGAGCGGCTGCGGCTCTTGCTGGTATTGACGGTGTGCGACATCCGCGCCGTCGGGCCCAATGTGTGGAACGGCTGGAAGGCGGCCCTTTTGCGCCAGCTCTACAACGCCACCGAGCGGGTCCTGTCGGGCGGCACCCTGGCCGGCGGCCGCGCCGAGCGCATCAAGGCCATCCAGGCCGAGGTCGCCGAGCGGCTGATCGGCTGGAGCGAGCAGGACAAGGAGGAGCATTTCGCGCGCGGCTACGCGCCCTATTGGCTGTCCTTCCCGACCGAGACTCTGGTCCGCCAGGCCGAGCTGGTGCGCCGCGCCGAGCGCGATCGCCAGCCGCTCGCCATCGAGCACAGGATCGACGGCGAGCGCTCGGTCACCGAGGTCACGATCTACACGCTCGACACGCACGGCCTGTTCGCGCGGCTGGCTGGCGCCATGGCGATCAGCGGCGCCAACATCGTCGATGCCAAGATCTTCACCCTGGCCAACGGCATGGCGCTCGACACGTTCTGGATCCAGGACCTCGCGGGCAAGCCGTTCGACGGCCCGCAGCGGCTGGCCCGCCTCGCCGCCCGGGTCGAGCTGGCGCTCTCCAACCGCCTCGACATCCAGCGCGAGCTCGACAGCCAGCGCGCGTCGTGGCCCAAGCGCGACCGCGTCTTCACCGTCGAGCCGCGGGTGCTGATCGACAATATTGCCTCCGACACCTTCACGGTGATCGAGGTCAACGGCCGCGACCGCCCGGGCTTCCTGCACGTCGTCACGCGCGCGCTGACCCGGCTCAACCTGCAGATCGCCTCGGCGCACATCACGACCTACGGCGAACGCGCCGTCGACGTCTTCTACGTCAAGGACCTGTTCGGCCTGAAAGTCGTCCACCAGGACAAGCTCAAGCAGATCGCCGACACCGTCGAAAAATCCATCCGCGACTTCGACGCCCGCTTCGAACCGATCCCGAAGGCGGCGGAATAGCTCATCGCTGGGAGCGCGCCACTGCGCGCGAAGTAACCTCCGCGCTTAAGTGGCGCTCATGATCTTCCGGACCGCGGGCCTCCGGCCCGCTCATGATCATGATGCGGGCCAGAGGCCCGCGGTCCGCTTGAGCATGAGCGATCACGGCTGGACCGACACCGAAGACGCGCATTGCTTGCCGCCCGCCGCTTCGCAGATCGTCCGCACGACCCGGCGCGCCTTGACCTCGCCGCAGGCGACGCCTAACGCCATCGAGGTATCGAGATGCTGCTTCAAGGTCGCTTTGCCTCCCGGCGCAATCGGATAGAGCACACCCTCGCGGTAGGCCGACATCAGTTCGACGGTGCGCTCCTGGCCATTGCCCAGGGCCACGGCGACATCGACCTGCAGATAGTCGATGGTCTCCGCCGACTTGTTCTCGACCAAAAGGCTCGGCACGCAGTTGCCGAAGACCGTGGAGTCCTCGCCGCGCCTGACGTCGATGCCATTCGCGGCGAGTGCCGCTGAA
>DASZJU010000307.1:0-7480 GCA_035947815.1 Reyranella sp. | reverse complement strand
CGCGGCGACCATCGCCTCGGCGGCATGGCGGTTCAGCGTCGTCATCGAGCGGATGGCGGCCTGCAGCACGCTCTCAGGCGCGGCGTTGCGCTTCACCGCCGTGGTGAGCACGCCGGTGCCGATCGGCTTGGTCAGCACCAGTGCGTCGCCGGGACGGGCGCCGGCGTTGGACACGATGCGGTCGGGATGGATCGTGCCGGTGACGAACAGGCCGAATTTCGGTTCCTCGTCGACGATCGAATGGCCGCCCGAAATCGCGATGCCGGCCTCGGCGCAGATCGCGGCCGCACCGTCGAGCACCTGGCGCAGCGGCGCGGTGCCCAGCCGGTCGACCGGCCAGGCGACGAAGCTCAGCGCATTGAGCGGCGTGGCGCCCATGGCGTAGATGTCGGAGAGCGCATTGGCGGCGGCGATGCGGCCGTAGTCAAACGGGTCGTCGACGATCGGCGGAAAGATGTCGACCGTCTCGACCAGCGCAAGATCGTCGCGCAAGCGGATGACGGCGGCATCGTCGGACGTGTCGTGGCCGACCAGCACGCGCGGATCGCTGGCGACGGGCAGGCCGCCCAGGGCGGCTTGGAGATCGACCTGGCTGATCTTGGCCGCGCAGCCGGCGAAGCGCGCCAGCTCGGTCAGGCGCGGCGGCGTGCTCTCCGGCAACGTCGGCTTCAGCGGCGGGGTCGCGACGTTCATGGCTTTCTCCCACGGGCTCCGGAACTTCCGGTCGGCGGATGATCCGACGGCGCGCGTCCGGGCGCAAGGGCGGGCAAAGACCCTACTTTTGGGCGCCGGGCAGGAAATCGTCGAGCGGCACGCCGAAGCTGTTGAGCGCCCACGACACGAGATTGTACTGGCCGACGGTGAAGACCGCGTCCATCAGCTGCTCGGTCGAATACTTCTTCGACAGCACGGCCCAGGTCGCATCGGAAACCACCGAGTTTTCATAGAGATCGTCGGCGACCTGCAGCAGCGCCGCCTCGTGCTCGCTCCAGCCTTCCGCCTTCGGCCCCTGCTTCAGCCGGTCGATGTCGGCGTCGGAGACGCCGCCCTTCCTGGCGATCAGCTCGTGCTGGGCGAATTCGTACTCAGCCTGGTTCAGCCAGCCGATGCGCAGGATCAGAAGCTCGCGGTCGCGGAACGGCAGGGTCTGTTTGCTGAGGATATGGCCGGCGAACGGCGTCCAGCGTTTCACCAGCGACGGATGGTGGGCCAGCACCTTGAAGATGTTGAAGATCTGCCCGTTCATGGCGTTCTTCTCGACGGTCGTGCGATCCTCCGCCGCCATAGTCGACAGATCGCGCATGGGAATGCGCTGCTTGCGCTTGATCACCGTGTTTCCTCCCTCGGCAACAGGCCGCCAGTCTAGCAGGCTGCCAAGGGCTGGGAAGTTCATGACCTTTGCTGCCGCAGCCACGACAAACCGAACGCGCTGAAGAGATAGAAGCCGCCCGCTGCGACATTGAAGGCGAGCCGTCGCCGTGCCGTTGAAAGCAGCTGGGCGATGCCGGTCCCGAACGCGCAATAGCCGGTATAGACCACCACGGCGATGACGAGGGCCGTCGGAACGAGAACCAGGAGCTGTGCCGCCAACGCGCCTTCGGGCTTGATGAACTGAGGAAACACCGCGACGTAGACCAGGATTGCCTTGGGATTGGTGATCGACGTGGTGAAACCGCGCCTGATCGCCGCCAAAGGCGTCGTCGATGGGCGGCTTTTGATCTCGACCGCGTCGGTCATTTTCAGGAGCATGGCCACGCCCAACCAGGCGAGGTAGGCCACGCCGAGCCACTTGATGGCGTGGAACAGGCTGGCATTTGCCAGCAGAATTGCCGACAGCCCGAAGGCGGATGCCGCCATGTGGCAAGCGGCTGCCATCACGATGCCGGCCATTGCCCACAATCCCCGCCTAAAACCGTCCGACATCGAAATGACGATGCAGTTCATCGCATTCGGACCGAGGGGAATGCTTGCCGCCGTCCAAAACGCGACGAATATCAGCCAGTCTTGCAGCGTCACGACGGTTTCTCCTCAGTCGGCTTGTTCAGGGCGCCGGCGAGCGCCTTGAAACCGACCCAGCCCCAATAGACGCGATGATGGGCGATAAGGCCGTTCGCGATGTCCATCACTTCGACCAGGTCGACCTGATCGCCTTGCGGTGTTTCGCGCGGATACTCCCAGACGAGCTGCCGGCCGTTGGCGAAGAACGTTCCGGTGCGATACCAGCGGCCAAGACCGCTTTGAGGATTGCGAAATCCGGCCTCGAAGAACGCTCTGATGTCGCGTCTTCCTTTCAGGATGCCCTCGGCCTTGTCCTTCAGGATCGCCAGGATAAAGGGGGTCTCGAAGACGGCGTCCTCGGCGTAGAGTGCCGTCAGGCCGTCGGCATCGCGCGCCACGATCGATTCGTGCCACCGTTCATAGACCTGGCGGATCTGGGCGTCGGTGTTCTCAGTCATCGTCGGTCTCTCCTTCAACTCGATCACCATCTCGATCTCGACCGCCATCTGGCCGGTCAGCGCCGCCATGCCGACCGCGGCACGCGACCCGCGGCCGGCGTCGCCGAAGACCTCGACCATGAGGTCGGAGAAGCCGTTGATGACCTTGGGCTGCTCGCGGAAATCCGGCGCGGCGTTGACCATGCCCAGCACCTTGACAACGCGCGCCACGCGATCGAGCGACCCCGCGACCAGGCGGATGCGCGCCAGCATGGCCAGGCCCGCCACGCGCGCCGCCGCATAGGCCTGTTCCACGCTCAAATCGGCGCCGGCCTTGCCGACGACATAGCTGCCGTCGGCGCGCTGCGGGCCGCATCCCGAGAGAAACAGCAGGTTGCCGACCTGTACGCCCGGAACGTAGTTGCCGGCGGCCTTGGGCGGCGGCGGCAAATCGATGCCGAGATCCTTCACTTTTTGCTCGGCGTTCATGCTTGCACCCCCTGTAGCAGCCCCTGTCGAGGGCGCGCGTTCGACCGGGTGGTCAGCAGATCTGCCAGAACGGCGGCAAGGACGATGGCGCCGCCGACGCAAGTCATCCGCGGTGGCACTTCGGCGAACGCCAGCCAGACCAGGGCCGGGGCGAGCGGCGTCTCGAGCGCGCCGATCAGAGCCGAGCGCGTGGCCGAGATCAGCCGCGTGCCGATCGTGAGCAGAAGCATGCCGAGTCCGAACTGCGTTGTGCCGAACAGAGCAAGATTGACGAAATTCCAGCCCACGGCGCTTGCGGGATCGGCCCACGGCCAGACGACCAGCGCGCACAGGAAAGCCGACAGGCAGGCGGCCGGCAGCATGCTGACGGCGCGATGGTGGCGGATCACCACCATCATGGCCGAGATCAGGATCGTCATGAGGAGCGCCAGGAAGTTGCCGAACAGGTGGCCGGAGGCGAGCGCCGCATCGACCGTGACGACCACACCGATCAGCGCGACCACGCTGGCCGCCAGAGTGGTCCAGCGTTCCCGATGGCCGGTCCATGCCCAGGCCAGCGCCGCGGTCAGGAACGGCGCCGTCGCGTTGATGACCAGGACGTCGGTCACCGTGGTCTCGCGCAACGCGTTGATGAAACAGATGGTGGCCGCCGTCGAGCAGCCGGCCACCACCAGGCCCGCCCGGCCGATCCCGCGAAAGGCTTTGGCGGTCCCGGCGCCGTGCCGCCACAGGATGTAGCCGGCGATGAAAAGTCCGCCGAAAAGTCCGCGCCAGAACAGCATCGTCCAGACGTCTGTATCGATCAGACGCGTGAAGAAGCCGGCGGTGCTGAAGGCGAACGCCGATAGCACCACCAGGGTCACGCCCCGCCAGCTCTGGTTCCTGTCATTTATCATGGTGAGGACACTAGCCCCCACCTCCTGACAACGTTATGTCAGGAGTGTGGTTCCTCCCGGAGATCGATTACATGCGGGCCGATCGGCTGTTTGACGTCATCCAGGTCCTGCGTTCCGCCAGGAAGCCGGTCACCGCCGCTCAGCTGGCCGAGGAGCTGGAGGTCACCGTGCGCACGATCTATCGCGACGTGGCGACACTGCAGGCCCGCCGCGTGCCGATCGAGGGCGCGCCCGGGGTCGGCTACGTGCTGCGCAAGGGTTTCGACTTGCCGCCGCTGATGTTCACGATCGACGAGGTCGAGGCCATCACGGTCGGCGCCCGGCTGGTGCAGCGCCTGCGCGATTCGGAGCTGCAGCAGGCGGCCAAACGGGTGCTCGACAAGGTGACGGTCGTGTTGCCGGAGAGCCTGCGCTCACACGTCGCGGCCGCGCCGTTCTACGTGTCGAGGGGCGACGCCGTCACGCCGCGTGGCGTCGATGTGGCGCAGGTGCGCAGCGCCATCCGCGACCGGCGCAAGATGCGCATCTCCTATGTCGACGAAAAGAGCAAGCGCACGCGGCGCACGATCTGGCCGCTCGCCATGGCCTATTACGTCGACGTGACCTTGGTCGGCGCCTGGTGCGAGCTCAGGAAAGATTTCAGGAATTTCCGCGTCGAGCGGATCGCGGCGTCACGCGTGCTGGCGCAGCGCTTCCAGGATCACAATGGACAGAAGCTGGCGGAATGGCTGGCGCTGCCCAAGGATCGGCCGGTGACGCCGCTGTGACCCTCCTCGGGGTCGTATGGCGAGGTTGGGCGATCGAATGAGCCGAGCCGCGCCGCCGCCAGCCTGGCATGGCCTGGCGTGGTGAACTGCGCACCATGGAGCTCGAAGAAGGGACGGGCCATCGCATAGAAGCGGAAAGCGTTGCCTTCCCTGACGACGATACCGGCGGGCTTGCCCCAAACTTCGACGACGAAGGGTTCGGTCATGGCTGGATCTCCTGGTCACTCTCGACATGGTCTCGATCCGGCGATTCGACAATGGCTGAGATTGCCGAAGTTGCCCTGACACGAAGCAAAGACCCCTCATGCGGCGTCAATGTGGCGATGAATTCTTCTGCACTGACATTGAGAGCATTGCGAACAACATGACGAGGGGATGACCACTCCTCAGTTCTTGTGCAGGGATGGCACAACATCGGAGACGACAGAACGTTTCATCGAGCCGGTGACATCCCGCCTCCTATCCGCCAACGTGGTCTTATGGTCATGGACCTGAAGCGCTCGACCTTTCTCGGCCTGGCCGGCGCCGCCCTGCTCGGCCGGCCGGCGGCTGCTCAACCAACCGCGGGGAGCCGCATGCACCAGCGCAAGATTCCCTCCTCCGGCGAGATGCTGCCCGTCGTCGGCTGCGGCACCTGGCGGACCTTCGATGTCGGCGGCAAGCCCGCAGACCGCGCGCCGCTCGCCGAGGTTCTCGAGGTGATGTTCGAGCGCGGCGGCTCGGTGATCGACTCCTCGCCGATGTATGGCGCGGCCGAGGGCGTGGTCGGCGACCTGCTGGCAGCTGCCGGCACGCGCGACAAGGCCTTCATCGCCACCAAGGTCTGGACCTCGGGTCGCGACAACGGCATCGCCCAGATGAAGAAGTCGATGGCGCTGTTGAAGACCGACCGCCTCGACCTGATGCAGATCCACAATCTGGTCGACTGGCGGGCGCACCTGCCGACCTTGCGCGCCTGGAAGACCGAGGGCCGCATCCGCTATCTCGGCATCACGCACTATACCCAGAGCGCCCACGAAGAGCTCGAAGCGGTGCTGCGCGCGGAGAAGTGGGATTTCGTGCAGATCAACTACGCGATCGACGATCGCGCCGTCGAGCGCCGCCTGCTGCCGGCTGCGGCCGAACGCGGCACGGCGGTGATCGTGAACCAGCCGTTCGGCGGCGGTGGCCTGCTGCGCAAGCTTTCAGGCCGCAAACTGCCGGACTGGGCGGGCGAGATCGGCTGCACGAGCTGGGCGCAGATCCTGCTGAAGTTCGTGCTGGCCAATCCGGCCGTCACCTGCGTCATCCCCGGCACCGGCAAACCCGAGCACATGAAGGACAACGTACAGGCGGGCCTCGGTACCTACCCCGATGCCGCGATGCTGAAGCGCATGGTGGCGGAAGTCGGCGCCTAGACAGACTGAAGGCGCCTGCAGTGATGCAGGCGCCTCCAGAGATGTCTGCGGACGCGCGAGGATCAGCCGAACAACACCCACGCCTTGGACAGCGTGATCCACACGCCCCAGGCGATCGGGATCCCGACGATCAGCCAGGCTGCGACCGCGGCGCCGTCGAGGCCGCCCCTGTCGATGCCGTACGAGCCGCCGGCTGCCGTCGCCGTCGAGGTCGTCCTGGCCTGCAGCGCCAGCACTTCCTCTTCCTTCATGTACCAGCGCGGGTCGACGGGCTTGATCATCAGGTTGCAGATGAAGCCCACGACCAGCATGCCGGCCAGGATGTACATGGTGAAGTCGTAGACCTGCGCGCGCGGCACGCCGGCATTGATCTGGAACTCGCGGATATAGTTCACCACCACTGGGCCGACGATGCCCGCCGTCGACCAGGCGGTCAGCAGCCGGCCGTGGATGGCGCCCACGAACTGCGTGCCAAACAGGTCAGCGAGGTACGCCGGCACGGTGGCGAAGCCGCCGCCATACATCGACAGGATGATGCCGAAGGCCAAAACGAACAGCGCCTGGCTGCCCATATGGGCGAGCGCAGGCGCCGCGGCATAGAGGGCGATGCCCAGCGCGAAGAAGGTATAGTACGTCATCTTGCGCCCGATCTTGTCCGACAGCGACGCCCAGAAGAACCGGCCGCCGATGTTGAACAGCGACAGCAGCCCGGTGAAGCCGGCCGCGATGGCCGCCACTAGTTGCCGCTGCTGGTCGTTGAGCTGGCCGAACTTGATGTCGGGCTGGCCGAACAGCGAGCCGGCAAAGATCTCCTGCAGCATGGGCGAGGCCATGCCGATCACGCCGATGCCGGCGCTGACGTTCAGCATGAGCACGAACCACACCAGCCAGAATTGCGGCGTCTTGTGCGCGTCCCTGAGATGGACCTGATGCTTGGTGATCATCGACTTGGCGTTCTCCGGCGGCGGGGTCCAGCCGTCGGGCCGCCAGTTGGGCGGCGGCAGGCGATAGCCGAAGGCGCCGCCCAGCATGAAGACGAAGTAGATCACGCCCATGGCCACGAAGGTCTGCCATACGCCGACCGAGGTGGGCGTGCGGAAGACGTTCATCAGGATGTCGGCGAGCGGCGCGCCGATCATGGCGCCGCCGCCGAAGCCCATGATGGCCATGCCGGTCGCCATGCCGCGGCGGTCGGGGAACCATTTGATCAGGGTCGAGACCGGCGAGATGTAGCCCAGGCCCAGCCCGATGCCGCCGATCACGCCGGAGCCCAGCCACATCAGCCAGAGCTGGTGGGTGTAGACGCCGATCGCCGAGATGAAGAGCCCGCCGCACCAACAGAGCGCCGAGACAAAGCCCGCCTTGCGCGGGCCGGCGCGTTCCAGCCAGCCGCCCCAGATGGCGGCAGCCGAACCCAGGAACACGAAGAACAGAGTGTACATCCAGCCGAGATCGCTGATCTTCCAGTCGCAGCTGGTGACGAACAGGGCCTGGAC
>DASZJU010000306.1:0-5570 GCA_035947815.1 Reyranella sp. | reverse complement strand
GCCTCCTTGTGATCCATGCCGAGGATGCCCTCGATCCGGATCGGGTTGATGTAGATCGACTTGCGGCCGCTCTCCGGATGCGCGCGAACGACGGGGTGGAGGACGGCGTTCGGCACGCGCTCCTTGTTCGCCTCCGACAGAGTCATCAGTTTTCGCGCGCTGTGACTGCTTTGGTAGACGTGGATCGCCACCAGGCCGGCGATCCGATCCCGCATCGGCGCGGACAGCGCGGCATAGGCTGCCGCCATGTTCGCGAACTGCGTATCGCCGCCGCTGTCCGGCAAGGTGACGGCGTGCAGGGCCGTGGCCTTGGGCGGACGGGCGTCGTTGGAATGGTCGGTATGCCAGCCTTCGCCGGGGATGTAACGACGACCGTCGGGAAAGCGATCCTGGTTGGAGAGGTAATGAATCTGCGGGCACTCAGGCAGTGCGAAGCGCGTGTTGTGCTGCGGGAATATCCGACCGAACAACTCGACCGCGCCCACCACCTGTTGCGGAGAGAGCGACTGCTCGCGGATGGCCAGCACGCTGTGCGTGACGAAGGCGCGATTGAGGACGGCTTTGGCCTCGTCACTGACCGGACGCGCGAGATCGATGCCGCGAACCTCGGCGCCGGTATGGTCGGTCATGGCCCTGACTTCCATTGCCACCTCCCTCACGCCTGCTGCGACGCCGCGTCGAGCCTACAGGCGGCGCGGCCGGCCCGGCAAGCTAGCGCGCGCCGCCCAGGCCGCCGGGCGCCGTCCTGACGAAGGGCGGCTTGGCCGGGCTGCCGGTCCGGCACTCGTGGGCAAAACCAGCGTAGCTGTCGGCGTTGGTCAGGCGCTGGTTGGCCGAGAGCGGCCGCATGAACCGATCGTCGAACCAGCCGCGCCCGAAGTCGCCGATGTTCTGGCGGTTCGAGCGGCCGACGAAGTGCGACAGCTCGTGAAGGATGATGAAGGCGGCGAATTCGGCACCGACGGACGGGGCGAAGAAACCAAGCCCGAGGTGAATGCGGTCCAGCCGCCGGTGTGTGTCCTCGTCCTCGCGGCCCTCCTCGAAGAAGCCCTGCGGCTGCGTCAGGGCAATCCGGGGATTGTGGCGGTCGAGGTCGAACTCATCGACGGTGTCGATGTTGAACAGCTCCGGATTCATGATGACCGTGCTGAAGCGGGTGTAGGAGCCGAACAGGTCGACATGGGCCGCGCTCTGCTCCGGCGCCGACAGCGTCGCCAGCCCGAAATGCCGGTTGAGCCGGTCGGCCGCCGTGGCCGCCAGCCCGGTCGGCGCGGGCCCGCTGGTGATGACCGCCTGCAGGTTGCGGACGGCCGCCGTGAGTGCCAGGCCCACGATCGGCAGGGCCTGGCGAACCTTGACCCTGAGATCGTCGTCGGACACCGGGTCGATGATCTCGTTCAGCCGGACGATCGTGTTCTTGTTGGGCTCGATCACGCCGTCGAAGATCTGCAGCTGGACCTGCTGGAAGCGGCTGATCGCGGTGTTGGTTTTCGGCCCGCAGATGCCGTCGACCGCCAGGAACGGTATCGGGCCGCCGGCGGCGCCGGCCAGCGTCACCTGGTTCAGGGCGTCCTGGATGGTGCGGACGTCGTCGGACTGATTGCGGGCGAGCGGTCCGCGACCGACCGGCGCGTTGATCGCGACCGGCCCGCTGAAGCCGGACGACAGCACGGGCAACGACTGACACGAGCCCACGGCGGGCATGACCAACCAACGCATGCGAAGACCCTCCCGTTGGCGAACAATACGCCTGTCTACGGCACGCGGTAGAACGGATTGGGCAAGAGAAACATCCGTTCCGCGTGGCCCCCTAAAAGGTCCGAGGGTTGATCGCCCATGTTGGCGATGATGGTGAATCCCGCCTGCTCGATCTCCGCCCGTACCGGCGCCTTGAAGTCGGTGACGGACGAGAAACGCGCGCCCTCGGGAACGGCATAGAGCTTTTCGTAACCGGCATAGCCCACGGCGGCGAGATTACGTTCCGTCGCCTGACGCTGGCTCTCGGGACGACCCGTAATGAAGAAGACGGTAACGCCCAGCGCCCGGGCCTTCTGGAAGACCTGCAAGGTGGGAACGATGGCAGGATCGCGGCCGAGCTGATCCCAGGCGGCCCATCCGCAAGGAGCGTCGAGGGCCGTGTCGCATGGCCCCCCAATGGGCCGGCCAAAATCGTCGCGCACGATCACCTCCCAATTCGACAGTGCGGTGTCGTCGACGTCGAGCACGAGGGCCGGCCGGCGGGCCGACGGTGCCCGCTCGGCGATCCACTGGCCGGCTTGCCGCGCCACCAGAGCGACGTCGCGATCATAGGCGCCCGAATCGTGGTAGGCGGTCGCTGCAAGCATCGCGTCGCCGACATTCAGCGGCTGGCCGGGCGAGGTCACGAAGATCGCGCCATCGCCCGCCTGGACGGTGCCGTTTGCGCAAACCAGCAGCAAGACCATCGCCGCACCGGCGTAAACGCGGCGCGCTATTTTTCCGGCATTCGCCAAGATGGTCGACATAGGCATCTATGCGCGCTCCCAAAACGGCCACAGTCGATGGTGGTCCGGGAGAAATTGCGTGTCCAGCGCAAGGGCTGGCGTGACGCCATCGCTCCCGCAAGGACGTCGTGGCCATCGAGGAACCCCATCCGGCCGGTTTGCGTTCTGCTTCTGTGGCAAGAACAAGGGAGCCGACAGGATCGGCGCGAAGGGTCAAAGGAGGCGGGTTGGAAGCGCCCCGACTGGAACGCAAGCTGATCGCTATCCTCGCCGCCGATGTCGAAGGTTATAGCCGGCATATGGAGCGCGACGAGGCGGCAACGCTTGCGACCCTGTCCAGCCATCGTCTGATCGTCGACGAGCTGATTGCCTCCCATAGCGGCCGGATCACCGGCACCGCCGGCGACAGCGTGCTGGCGGAATTCAACAGCGTGGTCGATGCGGTTGATTGTGCCGTGAAGATGCAAGCCGCCCTCGCCGTGGCGAGCGAAAGCCAGCCCGTCGAGCAGCGGCTGCTGTTCCGCATCGGCATCAATGTCGGCGATGTCATGGTGAAGGACGGCGACATCTTCGGCGATGGCGTCAACATTGCCGCCCGCCTCGAATCGCTGGCCGAGGCCGGCGGGATCTGCGTCTCGCGCGGCGTGCGCGACCACGTTCGCAAGATGGGCCGCTACGTCTTCGAGGACCTGGGCGAGCAGAGCGTCAAGAACATCGCCCAGCCGATCCGCGCCTTTCGGGTCCGCGACGCCGGCGACGTGCCGCCGGCGGCGAGCACCGACACGCCCGCCGCGGCTCAGCCGTCAGGTCCGGCCGAGCAGCATGCCGCAGACCCCGTCGAGTTCGAGCTCGCCTTTTGGGAGTCCATCAAGGAAAGCGAGGATCCGGGCGAATTCGCCGCCTACCTGGAGCAATATCCGGCGGGCGCCTTCATCGCCCTGGCCGAAGCGCGACGGCAGACCCTGCTGCAACCTGAAGCGGCGGCGGAACCGGCACCGGCCGACTCCGATGTCGTTACCGTCGAACTGGCCTTCTGGGACACCGTCAAGGACAGCGACAACCCGGCGATGTACGAAGCCTACCTCGAGCGCTACCCGGAGGGCGCCTTCGCGGCGCTGGCAAAGGTGCGGCTGGGCGAACTTGGATCGTCGCCTCCGCCGCCCTGAAGGCGGACGATCGGCCGCCCGTTATTTTTGGGCGCGCTCGACGAGTTCCCGTGCCTCACGCAGCCGATCCCGGCATTCGGCTTCCGCGCCGCGCTCGGCCTGGGCCCGCGCGGCGACGAGGATGGCTTGCAGCGCGGTCGTCTCCGCGGCACCGAGCTTGCCGGCATCTGCGGGCGCGCTTTTCGGCGGTGCATCCTTCACAACCGGCATCGTCGGCATGGCATCGTGCGCACTGCGCGGCGGGGTGATGACGGCCCGGTCGGGCGAGGGCGGCGGCTCGATCACGCCGCCCGAGCGCGCGAGATCTGCGGGCCGCACCGTCGTCGGCGCCTTGTCGACGGGCACCGTCGGCGGATCGCTCGAGAGATGGTAGCGCTGGGCGAGGCTTCGCGCCTCCTCGAGACAGCCCGCTGCGCTGGCCGCATCGGTCGCCACTACCATAGGGGCGAGAGCTGCGAGGAATATTGTCGAGGCGTGATAGCCCCATCGTCTTGGCCTGTGCATGACGATCACCCGATGTTCCGACAGTAACGATGGGCCGGCCGAGGGGGTTGCCGCGCACCACGCGCGGTGGATGTTTGCGCTTGCATTTCGGCGGCCTTAGACTTGCCGTGATTGTTCCGAATGAAGAATGACGAAACTGGAACCTGCGCAATGGCCCGAGTTTCCCCCCGCATCCACGAGGTTCCGGACGACCTGCTCGCCGCCATCGATTACTGTTACGAGCAAGGCTGGACCGACGGGCTGCCGGTCGTCCCGCCGGTCGTCGATCGGGTCGATGCCATGCTGGCCCGCCAAGGCCGGCCGGCGGAGACCGTGATCGCGACCCATCCCGCGACCGGGCTGGAACTGTCGCTGCATGCCGCCGCGGTGAATGCCGTCATGGCCGGCTGCCTGCCGGAGCATTTTCCGGTGGTCGTCGCGGCGTTCGAGGCGATGGACAGACCGGACTTCAATTTCCATGGCTCGACCGCCAGCACCGGCGGGTCGGCGCCGCTGCTGATCGTGAGCGGGGCCTACGCCGACGACATCGCCATGAATGCCGACGTCAACCTGTTCGGCCCCGGCAATCGCGCGAACGCCACCATCGGCCGGGCGGTGCGGCTGATCCTGCGCAACGTCTTCCAGATGATTCCCGGGATCTCGGACAAGTCGACGCAAGGCAATCCAGGCAAATACAGCTTCTGCATCGCCGAGCGCGCGCGCGGCAATCCGTGGCCCCTGCTCTGCGCGACGCAGGGCTATGCCCCGGGCGTGTCGAGCGTCACCGCCTTCGCCGGGGGCGGCTTCTGCAATGTCGAGAACCACGGCGGCAACACGCCGGAGCAGGTGCTGGGCTCGGTTGCGGATGCCATGGCGAACTATGGCTGCATCACGCTGGGCCAGAGCGTGGTGATCCTGGCGCCCGAGCATATGCGCATTGTCGCCGGCACCGGCTGGACGCGCGAGGACGCGCAGAACTTCCTCTTCACCCATGCCAAGCGCTCGGTCGAGGGCATGAAGAACGTCGGCAAATACCGCGACCGCGAGTACGACACGCAGCACGGCGGCAGCGCCCACGCGCTCGCCGAGCAGGGTTTCGTGCATCGCGGGCTCTCGCCCGGCGATATATTGATCACGATGGGCGGCGGCGATGCCGGCGGCCACTCGTGCTTTATCCCGTCATGGAGCCGCGGCCGCGGCTCGATCCTGCAGCACAGCGCCATCGGCGCGTGAAACCGAGGAGTCAATCCAGATGCAGCTCTACGCCCCCACCTCCTCCGGACCGAAACGCAAATCGTTCCGCGCGCCGGCCCTCGCCAGCCTGGAGGGCCTGCGGATCGGCATCCTGGAAAACGGCAAGCTCAACGCCGAGGAGATGCTGCGCGAGGTGGGCGCGCTGTTCGTCGAGCGCCACGGCTGCACCATTCGCCCGATCTAT
>DASZJU010000305.1:0-2171 GCA_035947815.1 Reyranella sp. | reverse complement strand
GACCGGGCCCTACCCCACGTTCGCGACCGACTTGCAAGCGCCGGCGATGGCACTGCTGGCGACAGCGACGGGCGCCAGCACCATCACAGAGACTATTTTCGAGCAGCGCTTCCGGCACGTCGATGAGCTGCGCAAGATGGGTGCGAACATCTCGGTCCGCGGACGAACTGCGCTGATCCGCGGCGTCGACCGGCTGCAGGGGGCGTCCGTGACCTGCACCGACGTCCGCGCGGCCGCCGCCCTTGTCATCGCCGGGCTGGCAGCTTCCGGCGAGACAGTGCTCGCCGGCCTCGATCACCTCGAGCGAGGCTACGATCGCATGGCGGAGAAACTTGCGGTCTGCGGCGCAAACATCACCCGCCCGTCCTAATAGAGCCCGGGAATCAGCCGCCAGGTGCGTGCGCGATAAGCCTCGTACTCTTCACCGAAATGCGCGCGCAGCAGCTTCTCCTCCGAACGTATGCGCGCAACGATCGGCGGAATATTAAGCGCCGCAAGCAGCACACCGACACCCGAACGGAAGGCGAGAGCCCAACCCAACGACAGGACAAGCAGCCCGACATAGCTTGGATTGCGGATGACGCTGTAGATACCGTCGGTGACCAGCGCATGGCCGGGCTGGATGGCGACCAATCCGCTGAACCGACGGCCGAGCACGAAGACCGGCCACATCCGCAGGGCGCCGCCGACGACGTACAAGGCAACGCCCAGCCAGCGGACGGCATCACCATCGAGGACCCAGAACTCCTTGCGGTCGGTGAAGGCCGGCAGCCAGGCGGATAGAATTCCAATCAGGCCCAGCGCGCCAATGACCCAGCGGTTGGAGCGGTCCTCGCGCTCACCGCTGCTCAGGTTCACGGAGCTGGACAAACCAACGACGACCATCGCCACGGTCGCGACCACCAGCGCGATCCGCGCCGGATTGGAGAAGAAAGGGCCGAAGCCACCCCAGCCCACAATGGCGAGGCCGACATAGACAAGGATTCCCGCTACGGAGGCAAGCACCAGTGTAGGCTTGGACATGACGCCTATGTGGTTACGGAGCGCACGATGTCAATTCGCGCGCGCGTCACTCATGTTCCTCTCCCCCTCGGGCGCCTGTGAAGGCGCCGACGCGGCGGAGAGGACCCTGAGCGAATGATCTCGATATCCAACAGCCGCTCCGCGGGCGGAGAGGACATCCGATCATTCGGCGGCGACGGCCATCGCCTGCTTGAGCCCCGGCATGGTGAAGCCGAGCTTGTCGAGCTTGGCGATCATGTCCTTGCCGGCCTTTTCCTCGGTCTCGACCAGCGGCGGCCGCACCGGCGTCCACGCCGAGTCGCTGCCGTAGTGAGCGATGCAGTATTTCAGCGCCGGGATCATCACATAGCCCTGCATGACGCCGCGCACGTCGTTGATCCAGGTCTGCAGCTTCTCGCCCTCGGGCGTCGTGTACTTGTGATAGGTCTCGGCGATCTTGCCCGGGTTGATGTTGGCCGTGGCGCTGATGCAGCCCGCGCCGCCCGACTTGATATTGTCGATCAAGGGCTTCTCGTTGCCCGAGAAGACGTCGAAGCCGTCCTTGGCGAAGGCGTCGATCATGCTCTTGGTGTGCGGCCAGTCGTCCGACGAATCCTTCATGCCGGCGATCTGCTTGGGATAGGCCTTCATCAGCCGCTCGACCAACTTGTGCGTGATCGGCACGGCCGACACCGGCGGGATGTGATAAAGATAGACGCGCAGGCGGTCGTCGCCGACCCGCTGCACGACCTCCGAGAAGAAACGGAACAACCCCTCCTCCGGAACGCCCTTGTAGTAGAAGGGCGGCAGCATCAGCACGCCCGCCACGCCGAGCTTGGTGGCGTGCGCGCTCACCTTGGCCGCCTCGTTGATCGAGCAGGCGCCGGTGCCCGGCATCATGCGATCGGTCGGCACCCCGGCCGAGACGATGGACTCGAGGAGGCTCAGGCGCTCGTCGGCCGACATCGAATTGGCCTCGGAATTGGTGCCGAATACCGCCAGCCCGCAGTCCTGGCTGAGCAGCCACTTGCAGTGGGCGATGAAACGGCCGACGTCGGGCGAGAGGTCGCGCTTGAAGGGCGTGACGACCGGCGAAAGAACACCTTTGATCCGCGCTGCGGCCATGATTTGATTTCTCCCGGGAATGGCGCGCCTTTTCTGCAACGAAG
>DASZJU010000304.1:0-11166 GCA_035947815.1 Reyranella sp. | reverse complement strand
CGCGCCTGCGCCCATTCCTGGAGCTGCGTCTTGGGCGGCCGCGGCGCGGGATTGTGGCTGCCCAGCCGTTCGTCCCACAGATGCTCGATCGCCTGCGCCGCCGCCTCGAAGCCGGCATCGAGGAAGATGGCGCCGAGCAGCGCTTCCAGCATGTCGGAAAGGATGGCCTTGGTCGCCGGCGGCGCGCCGCGATAGCCGATCAGGTGATCGCGCAGGCCGATCGCCTGGGCGATCTCGCCCAGGGTGCGGGCACTCACCAGGGCGGCATGGCGCCGCGCGAGCTGGCCTTCGCGTTCCTGCGGAAAACGCCGCAGCAACAGATCGGCCATGGCGAGCGACAGCACGCGGTCGCCGAGGAACTCCAGCCGCTCGTTGCCGTGCGGAAAGGCCGCCTTGAGGTCGGGACGGCGGTCGAGCGTGCCGCGGTGCGTGAGCGCCTCGACCGCCAGTTCGACACGCGTGAAGACGTGTCCAACCTTGCCGGCCAGCGCCGCCAGATCGACGTCGCTCGGCTTCAGTGGATGGCCGTGAAGAATCGACTCCATCGGATGGCCTGCGGCCATTTCCACGGCTCCAGCCAGCCGGCAGCCGACGGATCGTGCGAGAAGAAGATGAATTCGGCGCGGCCGACGAGATTCTCGGCGGGGACATACCAGCCGAGCTGGTCGCGATCGCGCGTCGATCCGGAGAAATCGCGCAACATCAGGCGCGTTCGGCTGTCCAGCGAATCATCGCGGTTGTCGCCCATGACGAAGTAATTGCCGGCCGGAACGAGGAACTCCGGCGTGTTGTCGGCCGGGCCGTCGTCGCTGTACTCGAGCACCGTGTAGCGCCGGCCGTTGGGCAGCGTCTCGCTGTAGAGCACGCCCTTCTGGTAATGGCCGTTGTTGCCCTTCACGTAGTCGCCGATGCGCAGGCGCTCGACCGGCGTGCCGTTGATGTGCAGCACGCCGTTCGTCACCTGGATGCGATCGCCCGGCAAGCCGACGATGCGCTTGATGTAGTCCGTCCGGTTGACGCCCTGGCCCTGGTCGCCGGGATATTTGAACACCGCGACGTCACCGCGCTCGGGCGGCTGGCTGAAGATGCGGCCCGGGAAGAGACCCATCGAAAAAGGGAAGGAATGCTTGCTGTAGCCGTACGAGTATTTCGACACGAAGAGGTAGTCGCCGACGAGCAGGGTCGGGATCATCGAGCCGCTGGGAATATTGAACGGCTCGATGGCGAATGTGCGCACAACCAGTGCGATCAATACGGCATAGACCACCGTGCGGATGGTTTCGCCCCAGCCGCCAGCCTTGTCTTGTCCACGCTTACGACGTTCAGCCACGTCCGTCATCGCCGTACCAGTTTAAACAAGCCGCGCCTATAGCAGGGCCCAAAGCTGCTGTCTCCCGCCCCGACCGCGGCATGGGAGCACTGCAAAATGCAGGGAGCCCCGCCATGCATATCTCGGCTCATGAACGGGGTACGGCAGAAATGATCACGATCGCCTGCGCCATTGGGTATTCGTCGGTCAGGCTCAGGTCGATTTGCGGCGACATTCCGGCCGGGGTGAGCTCTTCCAGCCGCGACAAAGCCCCGCCGGTCAAGGCCATGGTGGGTCGCCCCCCGCGCTGGTTGATCACGCCCATGTCGCGCCAGAAGACGCCGCGGCGGAGGCCCGTGCCCAGCGCCTTGGAGCAGGCTTCCTTGGCGGCAAAACGCTTGGCGTAGCTCGCCGCGCGCGTCGCCCTGCCCTCGGAGCGCTTCTGTTCAGTCTCAGTGAAGATCCGTTGCACGAAGCGATCGCCGAAGCGTTCCAGCGACTTCTCGATCCGCCTGATGTCGATCAAATCGTTGCCGATGCCTAGGATCACGCCGCCGCTCCCGCAGCGCGCGCGGCGTCCATGACGCGGCGCATCTCGCGGATCGCCTGCTCCAGCCCGACGAAGATCGCCTCGCCGACCAGGAAATGGCCGATGTTGAGTTCGCGCACCTCGGGGATCGCCGCCACCGGGCCGACATCGGCGTAGCTCAGGCCATGGCCCGCATGGCATTCGAGGCCGAGCCTGGCACAGAGTGCCGCTCCCTTGCGAAGGCGCACGAGCTCGGCGCGCTGCGGCTCGCCCTCGAGCTCGCAATACCGGCCGGTGTGCAGCTCGACGACCGGGGCGCCCAGCGCGACCGCGGCCTCGAGCTGGCGCGGATCGGCCTCGATGAACAGCGAGACGCGGATGCCGGCATCGCGCAGGCGGGCGACCATCGGCTTCAGGTGGTTGTGCTGGCCGGCCGCGTCGAGCCCGCCCTCGGTCGTCCGCTCCTCGCGCTTCTCGGGCACGATGCAGGCGGCATGCGGGCGGTGGCGCAGCGCGATATCGACCATCTCCGGGGTCGCGGCCATCTCGAAATTGAGCGGCACCTTGAGCTCGCGCATCAGGCCCTCGATGTCGTCGTCGACGATGTGTCGGCGGTCCTCGCGCAGATGGGCGGTGATGCCGTCGGCGCCCGCGGCCTCGGCGATGCGCGCGGCTCGCAGCGGATCGGGCAGCTTGCCACCGCGCGCGTTGCGCACCGTCGCCACGTGATCGATGTTCACGCCAAGACGCAGAGGATGGGGCGCAGGCATGTTACTCACTCTCTTCTCCTCCCCACGAAAGTGGGGAGGTGGCCCGAACGGGCCGGAGGGGTCAAGGGACCGCGGGCCGGAAGAGCATGACCCCTCCGTCCGCTTCGCGGACACCTCCCCAGCGAAGCTGGGGAGGAGCCATATGCGTGAAGACTGTCAATTGCGGGCGCGTTCGACGGCGTTGATGGCGGGTGTGGCGCGCAGCGCCGCGGTGATGTCGGCCAGGTGCTTGACGTCGGCCACCTCGACATCGATCACCATGTCGAAGAAATCCATCGAGCGGTTGACGATGCGCAGGTTCGAGATGTTGCCCTCGTGACGGGCGATCACCGTCGACAGGCTCGACAGGCTGCCCGGCTGGTTGGACACCGTGATCTTCAGCCGCCCGGTATAGACACCGGCCGCGCCCTCGCTCACCGAGTCCCAGCCGACATCGATCCAGCGCTCCGGCGCCTCGGAGAAGCTCTCGAGCGTGGCGCAGTCGATGGTGTGGATGGTGACGCCCTTGCCGGTCGTGATGATGCCGACGATGCGGTCGCCCGGCAGCGGATGGCAACAGCGCGCGAAATGCACCGCCATGCCGGGGATCAGGCCGCGGATGGCGATCTGCCCGCCGTCCTTCTTGCCGCGGCCTCCGTCGGCCGCCTTTGCCGCCTTGTTGCGTGCCCGCGAGATCGGCACGACGTCGGCGCCGCCGCTCTTGCGCGGCTGCTTGAGGCCCGGATAGACCGCCGTCAGCACCTCGCGCGCGCCCACCAGGCCCGCGCCGACGGCGGCCACGAGATCGTCGGTGCTCGCCTGCTTGAAGTTGGCGCGCACGCCGTCGAGGCCCTTGTCGGTGACGGTGTAGCCCTCCTCGTGGAAGGTCTTGTCCAAGAGCGAGCGGCCGAGCTGGATGTACTGTTCGCGCTGGCGCGTGCGGATGAAGCGGCGGATCGCGGCCTTGGCCTTGCCGGTGACGACGAAGCGTTCCCAGGTCGGCGACGGCGTCTGCGCCTTCGAGGTGATGATCTCGACCTGGTCGCCGTTGGCGAGCTGCGTGCGCAGCGGCAGCATGCGGCCGTTGATCTTGGAGCCGACGCAGGTGTCACCGACCTGGCTGTGCACCGCATAGGCGAAATCGATCGGTGTGGCGCCGCGCGGCAGGGCTATAAGCTTGCCCTTGGGCGTGAAGCAGAACACCTGGTCCTGGAACATCTCGAGCTTGGTGTGCTCGAGGAACTCCTCGGCGTTGGGCGCCTTGTCGAGGATTTCGATCAGGCTGCGCAGCCAGGCGTATTGCGGCGCATCGGTCGACGGCCCGCCCTGCTTGTAAATCCAGTGCGCGGCGACGCCCCGGTCGGCCTGGTCCTGCATCTCCTCGGTACGGATCTGGATTTCGATGCGCTGGCCGAGCGGGCCGATCACGCCGGTGTGCAGCGAGCGATAGCCGTTCGGCTTGGGCACCGAGATGTAGTCCTTGAAGCGCTGCGGCAGTACCTGGTAGCGGCCGTGCAGCAGCCCGAGCGCCTGGTAGCACTGGGCGACGTCGGCGACAATGATGCGGAAGGCCATGATGTCGGCCAGCTGCTCGAACGAGACGTTCTTGGTCTGCATCTTGCGCCAGATCGAATAGGGCGTCTTCTCGCGCCCCGAGACCTGCGCTTCCAGACCGCCGTCCTTGAGCGTCTTGATCAGCTCGGCCTCGATCTCAGGCACCAGGCGCTCGCCGCGCTCGCGCAGATAGTCCTGGCGCGCCAGCACCGAGGCGCGGCCGTCGGGATTGAGCTCGGCGAAAGCCAGTTCCTCGAGCTCGCGCTTGACCTTCTCCATGCCGATGCGCGAGGCGAGCGGGGCATAGAGATCCATGGTCTCGCGGGCGATGCGCTTGCGCCGCGCCGGATCCTTGATGTGATGCAGGGTCCGCATGTTGTGCAGGCGGTCGGCGAGCTTCACCAGCAGCACGCGGATGTCCGACGACATCGCCAGCACCAGCTTGCGCAGGTTCTCGGCTTCCTTGGTGCTCTCCGATTGGACTTCCAGGCGGCTCAGCTTGGTCACGCCGTCGACCAGGCGGGCGATATTCTCGCCGAATAGCCGGGCGATCTCGTCGCGCGTGGCGTCGGTATCCTCGAGCGTGTCGTGTAAGAGGCCGGTGACGATCGAGGAAGTGTCGAGCCGCATCTCGGCCAGGATGCCGGCGACCTCGACAGGGTGGGAGAAATAGGGGTCACCCGAGGCGCGCAGCTGGGTGCCGTGCTTCTTCAGCCCGTAGACATAGGCGCGGTTCAGCATCTCCTCGTCCGCATCGGGATCGTAGGACTGCACGCGCTCGACGAGTTCAAACTGACGAATCATGGCAATCGTCCATTATATGGGGACGATTGCGCTCACTCCACGCTGTTTGCGCAAATAGCTGGGCCAAGCCCCGCTAATGCCGGACGTCTCGACTACTCGGTGACGTCGTCTTCCTCGGCCATCGGCAGGGCCTTGGGCTGGGCGGCTTCGGCGCCACCCTGGGCCAGCGCCGCGGCCAGCTCCTGCTCGAGCTCGGCCATCTCGTTGACCTCCTCTGGCTTGTCGATGTCGGCGTGCTTCTGCATGCCGGAGATCAGCGAATCCTTGAGCACGGCCTGATCGAGCTTGGTCTCGGCGATCTCGCGCAGCGCCACGACCGGGTTCTTGTCGCGGTCGCGATCGACGGTGATCTGGGCACCGGCCGACACATCGCGCGCGCGCTGGGCGGCGAACATGACGAGCTCGAAACGGTTGGGCACCTGCAAGATGCAGTCTTCGACGGTGACGCGCGCCATGGCGACCTCTGATTTCCCGGGAGCGGGCGGTTATACGCGCCCCTGTTCAAAAGACAAGGGCCTAAAACGCCAGCCGTCAGGGCCCGATCGAGCCCTAGGCGCGCTCGATGCTCTGGTCGGCGGGCAGCGCCGCCAAAAGAGTCTGGATCGGCGTGCCGCTGACCGGATGGCGCCATGCCGGCGCCAGGTCTGCCAGCGGCCGCAACACGAAGGCTCGGGCCGTCATTCGAGGGTGCGGCAGAATGGCCTGCCCCGGCCCGCCAGCCGCGGTTTCCCCACGAAAATCCAGTAAATCCAGGTCGATCATGCGGGCGGCGTTGGCGACGGTCCGAACCCGCCCAAAGGCCTGCTCGACCTCGTGAAGCACCAACAGCAGCCGGTCGGCCGGCAGCTTTGTCACAACCTCGGCCACGGCGTTGACGTACCATGGCTGATCGGAGGCGGGCACCGGGGCCGTGCGGTACCACGGCGAGACCCGCACGACCGAAACGCCCCGGCGACCCAATTCCGTGAAGGCAGCCTCAAGCGTGGCGCGGGGGCTGCCATGGATCGGATGGGATAAATTCGCGCCCGCACCGATGAAAATTGAGCCTTGCCCAGCGTTTTCCACCAGCAAATACCTCCAACCCCTTGTGATCAATGAGATAATGGCCTAGACTTAACGCGTGGTAGGAAGGGTGTGGGTTACCTTGCTTCCGCGGTTACATATTTTTTTTCGCTCCCTCTGCGCATATTCTCTAAAAGGATAACCGCCATGAAAGGCAATTTTTACGAAAACGAGCGTGTGGCTCTCTTCATCGACGGCGCCAACCTCTATTCCGCGGCCCGCGCGTTGGGCTTTGATATCGACTACCGCCGCCTGCTCAAGGTCTTTCGGGAGAAAGGCCGGCTGGTCCGCGCCTACTACTACACGGCGCTGGTCGAGGATCAGGAATACTCGCCGATCCGCCCGCTGATCGATTGGCTGGACTACAACGGCTACACCATGGTCACCAAGCCGACCAAGGAATTCACCGACGCCATGGGCCGCCGCAAGATCAAGGGCAACATGGACATCGAGCTTGCCATCGACGTGCTCGAGATGGCCGAGCACCTCGACCACGTGATCCTGTTCTCTGGCGACGGCGATTTCCGCCGCCTGGTCGAGGCCGTGCAGCGCCGCGGACTGCGCGTCTCGGTCGTCAGCACCATCAAGTCCTCGCCGCCGATGGTAGCCGACGAGCTGCGCCGCCAGGCCGACGACTTCATCGAGCTTGCCGAGCTGGCGCCGCTGATCGCGCGCAGCCCGTCGGAGCGCACGCCGCGCCCGGCCGTGGCCGCGCAATTCGCCCAGCGCGACCAGGACGGCGAGCTCGACGATGCGCCATCCGAAGCGCTGATGCGGTCGGCCTAGTCCCACCGCTCCAGTGGCTGCGCAGCGTTTCGAAGAGCCATCGCTCGACTGTCCGCGCTGCCCAAGGCTCGTCGCGTTCCGGCACGAGCTCACGGGCCAATATCCCGATTGGAAGAACGCGCCGGTCCGCTCGTTCGGCGATCTCGACGCACGCGTGCTGATCGTCGGGCTGGCGCCCGGCATGCGCGGCGCCAACCGCACCGGCCGGCCCTTCACCGGCGACTATGCCGGCGACCTGCTCTATTCGACCCTTCTGAAGTTCGGCTTCGCCCAGGGCACCTATCGCGCCGATCCCAACGACGGGCTGCATCTCGTCGATTGCCGCATCGCCAACGCCGTACGCTGCCTGCCGCCCGAGAACAAGCCGCTGCCCGTCGAGTTCACCAATTGCCGGCCGTTCCTGCAGGCCGAGCTGGCAGTGATGCCCAATCTCCGGATCATCGTGGCTCTGGGCAAGGGCGCCCATGACCAGGTCCTGCGCGCCCTGACCGTCCGTCCGGCCGGCGCCTACCCCTTCATCCACAACAGGCTGCACGCGTTGCCGACCGGCCTGGCGCTGGCCGACAGCTATCATTGCTCGCGCTACAACACGAACACCGGCCGGCTGACGACGGAGATGTTCCACGCGGTGTTTGCTGGCGTGCGTGACGCCCTTACAAAGTAAGCCGACGGCAACAAGCACCTGTCATCCTGAGCGCAGCGAAGGATCTCATGCCCTTGCAAACGGCGATGAGATCCTTCGCTGCGCTCAGGATGACATGAGGCGCCTAAAGCTCGGCTTCGATCGCGCTGGTGATCTCGCTGGAGCCCGGCCGCACGCGGCTCGGCCAGGCGCCCTTCAGGCTACCGTCCTTGCCGATCAGGTACTTGTGGAAGTTCCACTTGGGCGCCGCAGCCTCGCCCGCCTCGCCGGAAATCCATTGATAGAGGCCGTGCGCATCCGTCCCGACGACCTTCTGCTTGGCGGTCAGCGGGAATTTGACGCCGTACATGGTCTCGCAGAACTTGGCGATCTCCGGCTCCGTCCTGGGCTCCTGTGCGCCGAAATCGTTGGACGGCACGCCCAGCACCACCAGCCCCTTCGGGCCATAGGTCTCGTGCAACTTCTCCAGGTCGGTGTATTGCGGCGTGAATCCGCAGTACGACGCGACGTTGACCAGCAGCACCGGCTTGCCGGCAAAATCCTTCATGTCGAGCGGCTTGTTGTCGATGGTCGTGAAGGTGAAATCGTGCGCCGACGCCATTGTCAGGTCTCCTCGTCATAACGTTGCTCGAGCCATGGATCGCCGTAATTGTGATAGCCGCGCAGTTCCCAGAAGCCCGGCTTGTCGAACACCGAGAACTCGACGCGCTTGATCCACTTGGCGCTCTTCCAGAAATAGAGCCTGGGAATCACCACGCGCAAGGGGCCGCCATGTTCCCGGCTGATCGGCTCGCCGTTCCAGCTCCACGCCAGCAGCACGTCGTCGGCCGAGAAATCGGCCAGCGGCACATTGGTCGTGTAGGTGTCGTAGGAATGGAAGATCACGTGCTTGGCTTCCGCCTTGGGCTTCACGATCGCCAGCAGTTCGCGCGCGCTTACGCCCTCCCACTTGTTGTCGTAGCGCGACCAGGCGGTGACGCAGTGGATGTCTGTGGTGAGCGCCGTCTTGGGCAGGTCAGTGAACTCGCCCCACTTTAAGGTCACGGGGTTCTCGACCTCGCCGTCGACGAACAGCCGCCAGGCGTGGGTCGGGATCTCGGGCTGGATGCCGAGATCGAGCACCGGCCAGGTTTCGACCTGGCGCTGCCCCGGCGGCAGGCGCTCAGAATGGGCGGCCGTCTTGCCGGTCAGCAGGCGGCCGGCCTCGGCCCACTTCTGCTTGCTGTCTATAAGCTTGTTCTTGAGCTTGCCGAACAGGGTGACGTCGTCGCCGGACATAAGCCTTGCCTCATAAGCTGAAGTCTTCCCTCCCCTTGGCGGGATCCGCCAAGGGGAGGTGTCGCCGTCTTACGGCGACGGAGGGGTCATGTTTTGCGGTCGCAAAGTCATGACCCCTCCGCCCGCTACGCGGGCACCTCCCCAGCGCGGAACCCGCGCTGGGGAGGAAACTAAATCGAGCGGCCCATCTTCTCCCAATATGGCGCGCGCAGCTTGCGTTTGAAGATCTTGCCCGAGTCCTCGCGCGGCAGCGCGCCACTGAACTCGACCACTTTCGGCACCTTGTAGCGCGCCAGATGCCCGCCGAGATAGGCGCGGACGTCGGAGGCCTGCAGCCGGGCTCCGGCCTGCGGCTCGACATGGGCGCAGATCTGCTCGCCGAATTCCTCGTCGGGAATGCCGAACACCGCGCAATCGCGCACGCCCGGCATCTGGATCAGCACCGATTCGATTTCGGCCGGGTAGATGTTGACACCGCCCGAGATGATCATGTCGCGCTTGCGGTCGCACAGGAAGATATAGCCGTCGGCATCCTGGTAGCCCACGTCGCCCACCGTCACGAGATCGCCCAGTCCGACCTCACGGCGCTTGGCGTCGTCGTTGTTGTAGGTGAATTCCGAGAGGTGCGGACCCTTGAGGTAGATCTCGCCCACCTCGCCCGGCTTCACGTCGCGGCCTTCCTCGTCGACGATGCGCAGCAAAGCGCCAGGGACGACATGTCCCACGGTGCCCGGCTTGCGCAGCGCTTCCTCGGAATCGTGCCAGACCACGATGCCGGTCTCGGTGGCGCCGTAGTATTCGTTGATGACCGGCCCCCACCATTCGATCATCTGGCGCTTCACGGCGGGTGCACACGGCGCCGCGCCATGCGTGATCCAGCGCAGCGACGAGAGGTCGTGGCATCGCTTCACCGCGTCGGGCAGGCGCAGCAGGCGCACCAGCATGGTCGGCACGATGTGCATGTGGCTGACCCGGTGTTTGTCGATCAGCCGCAGCATGTCGGCGGCATCGAAGCGCGGCTGCAGGACGACGTGCAGGCCGAGCCGCGCGCTGGCCATGCCGTAGGCCGCCGGCGCGGAATGGTACATCGGGCCGTTCATCAGCACGACGATCGAGGGATCGGCCGAAAGTCCCCAATAGCGCGCCACTTCCTGCGCGGAGGCCGCCTGCATCTCGGGCGATGAGGGCTGGCGGCGCACGCCCTTGGGCCGGCCGGTCGTGCCCGATGTGTAGATCATGCTGCCGCGTGCCGCTTTTGGCGGCTGGGTGTTGGGCTTGCTGCGCGCCACGAAGGCGTCCCATGTCTCGACGCCCGCCGGCGCGCGACTTTTCTCGGGCGGCACGCTGTAGGCCGCGGCGATCTCCGCGGGCGTCGGCACCACCAGCACCTTCACGCCCGGCGGGAGGCCGGAGGCGATCTGGGCCAAAAGATCGCTGTGCGCCACCAGCACCTTGGCGGCGCAGTCGGCCAGGATGTAGCCCGCCTCCTCCGGCGTGAAATGCCAGTTGATCGGCACGGCATAGGCGCCGAGCTGGCCCACCGCCATGTTGACCTCGAAGGTCGCGAAATCGTTGCGCAGCATCAGCGCCACGCTGTCGTCCTCGCGCACGCCCAGGCCTGCGAGCCCGCCCGCCCCGCGCGCAGCATTGGCCTGGATGTCGGCCCAGCTTCGGAAACGCTCGCCCGCCGTCACGCCCGCCGTCATCGTTTCTTTCCTGCCTTCTTTGGCGGACCGTTGCCGGCGGCGCCCTTCAACATCAGGGCGCCGTGGAAAGTCGCCAGGGTCCGGTAATCAGGAGCATGTTCCAGCAGGCCGGACTGCTGCAACATCACCAGCCCGTGCGCCGCCGCCCACATCGACCAGCCGAACAGCGTCGGATCGACGTCAATCAGGCCTGCCTTGGCGAGCTCCTCGGCCTGCCGGGTGATGTACAGCGCCGCGCGATGCGCCTGCCGGCCAAGATCGGGATGGCTTTCATCGAGCGGCGCATCGATGTCGAACATGATGCGGTAGGCATGCCAGTTCTTGAGCGCAAACTGGTGATAGGCCTCGCCGACCCGGCGCGCCCGTTCGACCGGGTTGCCGGGCGGGGCGGTAGTGGCGGCCGCCTCGAGCGCGTCGGCGAACTTGCCGAAGGCCTGGGCGCGCACTGTCGCCAGGATGTCGGCCTTGTCCTTGAAATAGCGATAGGGCGTCTTGGGGCTGCAGCCCAGCGCCTCGGCGAGTTGGCGCATGGTGACGCCTTCATAGCCGAAGCGGGCAAAGCGCTCGGTCGCGACGCGGCACAGTTCGGCGCGGAAGTCGGCGATGTCCTGATCGGTGAGATAACGCGGCATGGTTTCCGTACACAGTGTGTAGGGAAACATTCACAAGGTCAAATTCCTCCGTCATCTTGAGCGAAGCGAAAGATCTCATGCCGGCGGCAAGCGGCGATGAGGTCCTTCGCTACG
>DASZJU010000303.1:0-3279 GCA_035947815.1 Reyranella sp. | reverse complement strand
CCGGCGGCAAACCATTCCTCGGCCGTGCGGTCGAGGAAGCGCGGCACGAAACGCGCCTCCAGCGCGTCGGCGTGGACCAGCCGCTCCGGTCCCATGACATGCTGCGGATGGCGGCCGAGATCGGGCATGCCCAAAAGCTCGCAGAACGATTTCCACTGCGCCGGGGTCACGATGGTGACACCGATCCAGCCCTGCTTGCAGCGATAGACGCCCATCGGGTAGGTCGGCGTGAAGCGGTTGAAACCCCAGCGCTTCTGCGGTGTGCCGGTCGCCCAGGCCTCGATGGCCTGGTACTCGGCGAGCGCGATGGTGGCTTCGTGCACGCTCACCTCGTAGCGCAGGCTTTGCCGGCCGAGCAGCGCGGCCATGGCCGGGATGAAGGCGGCAAGCCCGCCCATGATGGCCGACTGGTAATCGGGCAAGGTGAGCGGCGGGCCTTCTTGCGGGCCGATCAACTGCACGAAACCCGCGAGCGCGCGGCAGACGGCATCGCTGGCCTTGAAGTCGCGGTAGGGGCCGGATCTGCCGAACCAGGAGAGATCGACGACGACGAGATGCGGATATCCAACGTGGTCGGTGCCGGTCGAATCAATCAGCACGTCGGCGCCGCGCAACAGCGCATCGAGATCGATCTTGTCCGCTATGACGCTTTTCTTGCCGTAGTTGAGATAGGCGAACCAGCCACTGCCGCCGTCGATCAGCGGGGGAAAGGAACGGTTGGGATCGCCGCCAGGCGGCTCGACCTTGATGACCTCGGCGCCGAAGTCGGCGAACAGGCGCGCCGCATAGGCGCCCGCCGGCAAGCCGTCGATCTCGACGACGCGTACGCCCGACAGCCGATCCTTCATTCGGCGACGGCGGCGCTGGCGCGCTTGGTTCGCGCCCCGTCGAACAGTCCAAACTGCATGTTCCGTCCCTTTGAGCTGCCGCGATCATAAGGACGTCCGAGAAAAAGACACTAGGCAACCCTCGGTGCTCCGGCGCAGACTGGCGGACGTAGGCGAAATATCGCCACATCAAGGGGGAGGAACATCGATGCCAGAGCGGGCTTTTAGCCGGTTCGCTATGCGAGTGAGCTGATCCGCCATGGCGGTCTCGCTCGATCTCCTGATGAATGCGGTGATTTCCGGCCTGCTGCTGGGCGGGTTCTATGCCGCCGTGTCGGTCGGCGTGGCGATCTCATTCGGCCTGCTCGACGTCGTCAACATCGCCCATCCGGCCTTCATCCTGCTCGGCTCCTACGTGGCCTTCATCGGCAATACGGTGTTCGGCATCGATCCGATCCTGGCCGCGGCGATCATGTTGCCGGCCTTCTACCTGCTCGGCATGGCGCTCTATCAGGTCTACTACGTGGCGTTCGAGCGCCGCGACGACCAGTCGCTGCGCGGCCTGTCGTTCTTCTTCGGCGTGCTGTTCATCACCGAAGTCACCCTCGTGCTGATCTTCGGCGTCGACTACCGGACGGTGCAGGCGCCCTACATCGGACCCAGCCTGAATCTGGGCCTGTTCGACCTGCCGTTGCGCCTGCTGGTTCCCTTCCTGGTCTCGATGGTCATGGTGGTCGGCCTGCAGCTCTTCCTGTCGCGGACCTTCGTGGGACGCGCGGTGCAGGCGGTGGCGCAGGATCAACAGGCGCTCCGGCTGATGGCCGCCAACCCGACCAAGATCAAGCGCATCGCCTTCGGCCTGTCGATAGCCACGGCTTCCCTGGCCGGCGCCTGCCTGATCATCATCCAGCCAGTCGAACCTTCGATCGGACGCGAATATATCGGCCGCATCTTCGCCATCTGCGTATTGGGCGGGCTGGGCAGCTTCCCCGGCATGGTGATCGCGGCGATGACGCTCGGCATCGCCGAGAGCCTGACCGCGACGTTCTTCGGCCCGTCGTGGGCGCCGGCGGTCTCGTTCGGCATCTTGCTGGTGACCTTGGCGGTGCGGCCCAGTGGCATCCTTGGCCGATAAGACTGCCGTCAGCGGGGCAGCACCCGGCCTGCGCGGGGTGCCGTTCACCCTGGCGCTGATCGCCGTCGCCGTCGTGATCTTCGCGTTCGGGCGATGGCTCGACAGCAGCTACGCCTTCTTCATCGGCTACGTGGTCGTCCAGTACATCGTGCTGGGCACGGCGTGGAATATCCTGGGCGGCTACACCGGCTACGTGAATTTCGGCATCACCGCCTTCTTCGCCATCGGCGCCTACTCGACGGTGGCGCTGCACAAGCTCGTGCCGACCTTGCCGCTGCCGGCGATGATCGTGGTGAGCGGCGTGCTGGCCGGCCTGGTCGGGCTGGGCACGGGATACCTGACGCTCCGCCTGCGCGGGGTGTTCTTCTCCATCGCCACTTTGGCGCTGGCGGTGGTGGTGCAGACGCTGATCACCAACTGGGACTTTGTCGGCGGCGCGCGCGGCGCCTATGTGCTGCGCCCCAAGGTGGCGCCGCTGATCGGCGGCGAGTACGTGCAATATCTGTTCCTGCTCATGCTGGGCATGGGCGTCATCGTACTGGCGACGGCGCGCGCCATCGAACGGTCCTCCCTGGGCTACGGCTTTGCCGCCATCCGCGACGACGAGGGCGCGGCGGAGGCCTCGGGCGTGCCGACCCTGAAGCTGAAGCTGATCGCGACGACCCTGTCCGGTGGCTTCATGGGCATGGCCGGCGCGCCATTGCCCTTTTACGTGACGTATCTCGACCCCGCGTCCGGCTTCAGCCTCAACTACGCGGTGAATGCCATCGCCATGCCGCTGATCGGCGGCACCAGCAGCTGGCTCGGTCCCGTGGTCGGCGCGGTGCTGGTGGGCGGTTTGCAGGAGTATCTGCGGGTGACGATCTCGTCGGCCGTCAACGTGCTGGTCGCGGGCGTGCTGATGGTCGCGTTCGTGATCGCCGCGCCGCAGGGCATCGTCGGCCTGTTCCAGAGGAAGCGATGACGGCGCTGTTGCAGGTCGCGGGTCTCGGCAAACGCTTCGGCGGCTTCGTCGCCCTGGAGTCGATCGACCTCGAGGTGCAGCAGGGCGAGCGGCTCGGCCTGATCGGGCCGAACGGCTCGGGCAAGTCGACCCTGGTGAATTGCATCTGCGGCACCCTGCGCAACGAGAGCGGCAGTGTGCGCTTCGCCGAGGAGGCGCTGGACGGTCTGTCGGCCCATCAACGCACACGCCGCGGGCTGGCGCGCAGCTTCCAGCTGCCGCGGCCCTTCGCCAGCCTGTCGCTGGCCGAGAACATCCGCATTCCCCTCCTCTATACCGTGAATGCCCGGGCGACCGGCCACCTCAGCCGCGCG
>DASZJU010000302.1:0-14524 GCA_035947815.1 Reyranella sp. | reverse complement strand
GACAGTGCCGTCATAGCCCGCTTCCTTGAGAAGCTCACGCGCCTTGGCGGCGTTGCCCTCGATCAGTCCGTCCATGCCGGCGGTCGTGGCGAGTGGCGAGTCACAGGTGAACATCGCCTTGCACACGCGATAAAACCGCTTGTCGCCGATATTGGCCTGCAGGAATTCTTCCTGGTTGAGGGCGTAGGTGACGGCCTGTCGAATCTTCTGGTTGTTGAAGGGCGGCTGCAGCCAATTCATGCGGAACACATACTGGTTGGACGTGGGGGTCGAGATCACCCGGATGTCCTTGTTCTTTTCGAGCATCGGCAGATGGTCGTAGCTCACGCTCTCGATCATATCGATCTCGCCGTTCAAGAGCGCGTTGAGCTGGGTCTCGCTGTCGGGAATCCACACCCACTCGACCCGGTCGACGCTCACCACCTTGCCGCCGGCTAGCCCCGACATCGGCTCGGAGCGCGGCTTGTACTTGGGGTTCTTGACGTAGACCAGCTTCTCGCCCGGCTTCCATTCGTCCTTCTTGAAGATGAACGGACCGGAGCCGATGTAGTTGTCGATCTGGGTGAAAGCATCGGTCTCGGCTATCTTCTTCGGCATCATGAAGGGCACCACCACCGAGGGCTTGCCGATGGCCTCCAGGAGCGGCCCGAACTTCTCCTTGAGCACGATCTGAAAGGTCTTGGGGTCGACGATCTTGTAGTCCAGGACCGACAGCGCAAGCTTCTGCCCCATCGAATCGCGGGCCGACCAGCGCTTGAGCGAGGCCACGCAATCCTCCGACGTGACCGGCGTGCCGTCGTGCCATTCGAGGCCATCGCGCAGCTTGAAGGTCCAGGTGAGCCCATCGTCGCTGGTCGTCCAGCTATCGACCATCTGCGGCTTGACCTGCAGCTTCTCGTCGATGGCAAACAGCGTGTCGTAAATCATGTAAGCGTGGTTGCGCGTGATGTAGGCGCCGCTCCACACCGGATCGAGCGCCTTCACGTCGGAATGCATTACCACCTTGACGGTTTGCGCCGAGGCAAACGGCGAGACGGAAACGGCGGCCAGCGCAACGGCCGATGCGAGAAGAAAACGACGCATGATTTGAGCCCCCAACGAAGAATACCAAGAGCTTAGGCCGCGTTACCGCACCATGTCATCCCGAGCGCAGCGAGGGACCTTTCCAGATCACCAAAGGTCCCTCGCTGGGTTCGGGATGACAGTTATCGGTTGGCCAAGTCCAGCTTGTAGACACGCGCCGCCGTGCCCGAAAACAGGGCAGTCTTCTCCGCCGCCGAGGCCTTGGCCGCCAGCCGCTTAAAAGAATTCCACAGCACACCGTAGCCTGAGGTGATCTTGTCGACCGGGAAGTTGCTCTCGAACATGCAGCGATCGGCGCCGAACAGGTCGATGCAGATCTCGACCCAGGGCTTGAAGGCATCGGTCAGCATCTGCGAGCTGGGCGGCGATGGTCGCTGGTAGAAATCAAACCAGCCCATCGCCATGCCGAGCCCGCCCACCTTGACGGTGACGTTGGGTCGGCGTGCCAGCTCGGCCATCGACTTCTTCCAGGTGGCGAAGACCTCGCCGTGGCGGCCGGCGTAGGAGGCGTAGCCCAACGGGCCGCCGATATGATCGAGCACGATCTGGGTGTTGGGAAAGGCCGCGGCCAGGTCGCCGACCTCGGCGAGCTGCGGATGGTAGGTCCAGGCATCGAAGGTAAGGCCGCGCCGATCGAGCTCGCGGAAGCCTTCGCGCCAGGTCTTGTCGGCCATCAGGCCGGGCGTCGGGTTGGTGCGGGTCGGCCGGACGCCGGGGTCCTTGTCGAGGCCGGTCTGGTAGCGGATGCCGATGAAGCGGCCATTGCCGGCGGCGATCTGGGCGTCGAACACCGCGCCGGCCTTGGCGCCCAGGCGCAGGTCGACATGGCTCACGATCGCCGCGCAGGCCCGCAGCTCGCCGTAGAGTCCACTGGCGCACATCGCCGCCACACCATTGGCGAATTCGGTCTCACCGAGGCAGCGCAGCTCCGGCGGGCCGGCCTTGCGATACATCGAATGGCAATCGACGAACACCGTGGCGACGATGTTGTGGCCGGTCCTGGTGTCGGCCAGCAGGTCGTGGAACATGTAGTCGTTGCCGGCGCGCTGCCAGAGATGGTGGTGTGGATCGACGATCGGCAGCGCGGGCTCGAGCGCCTCCTCGGTCACCTTGGCGACCCAGGCGGGATCGACATCGATCACATTGCCAAGTTTGGGCGCGGCTGGCGTATTCATGGCTTCCTCACCGGATCGTTGTTCACCAGAGCGGTTTCTTATCCATTGTCGAGACGTGCGCGGCGATCACCTTCCAGCCCGCATCGGCGAAGCGCACCCAGGTCTGACTTTGCCGGCCGACGAGATCCTTGCCGCGGATCTTGAATTCGAGGTTCACGGTGGCGATGTCGCGCCCCAAGGTCAGGACTTCCAGCCGGATGCGCCGTTCCTTGATGCCCGGACCCGGCGGCCGCGCCACGCGATGGGCGTGGATCTCGTCGAAGCCGTAGCCGTTTTCGTGCATGGCATAGCGGATGGTGTGCGGGCTCTGCCAGAAGGTGGCGTCCAGGACGTCGACGTTCTTGTCGATCAACGCCTGCTCGTAACGCTCGAACAGTCCGCGGACCTCCTCGACGACTTCCGGGATGTTCGGCTTGAGGTCGTTCACGTCGCTGTCTTCCCCACCTTCTCGAGCGCCTGCGCCACGGCCACCAGGGTGGCGTCGCTGCCGCGCGGTCCGATGATGGACAGGCCGACCGGCAGGCCGTCAACCGCAGCGCCCGGGAGGCTGACCTGCGGATGGCCGGCCAATCCGCCCTGGGCGCACAGGCAGGTGATGCGATCGCGCAGCGGATCGAGCACCGACAGCTTCTGGCTGCGCAGCGGCGCGGGGAACGGCGTTGTCGGCAGGCACAGGATGGTGCGGGCCGGCAGCAGGTGCGCCATGCGCCCGCGCGCTTCCTGGCGCATCAGGTTGGCCCAGCTGCGCTCGCCCTCGGGGATCAAGGCGCCCATCACCAGGTTCTTGGCGACAGAGAAAGCGAAGCGTGGATTGCGCTCATCGAGCCAGTCCTTGAACGTCGCATAGGCCTCGTGGGGCTGCAGCGTGCGCTGCGCCCGCGCCCAGATCGAAAGGCCGGGCGGCGCCATCACCTCCTCGCGGAGGTCGCCGAGCAGGGCGCCGAGCCTGGTCACCATCGGTTTCAAGGCTGCGGCCACGTTGGCGTCGGCGAAGCCGAAGGCATCGACCGCAACGATCAGGCGGGTCGGCAACGCCGTCGGGATGGCCTCGCCCAGCATCACCTGGGAGACCCGCGCAAAGGTCGCCGCATCGCGGGCGAACCAGCCGGTCGTATCCGAGGTCGGCGCCTGAGGCAGCATGCCGGTGACGTCGATGCGGCCATGGGTCGGCCGGATGCCGTAGAGGCCGCAGAAGCTCGCCGGTACCCGCACCGAGCCGCCCGTGTCAGTGCCCAGCGCGGTGTCGCAGATGCCGGCAGCCACGGCGGCGGCCGAGCCCGACGAGGAGCCGCCCGGCACGCGGCCGGGCGCGCGGACGTTCACCGGCGTGCCGTCGAAGGCATTCTCGCCCAGGATGCCGAGCGAGACCTCGTCGGTGATGGTCTTGCCGATCAGCGTAGCGCCGGCATCGAGCAACGTCTGCACCGCCCAGGAATGCCGGGTGGGCAGTGGCCGGCCGGTCGGCCAGTCGTGATTGCCGCCGCCGGTCGGCACGCCCGCGACGTCGAACAGGTCCTTGGCGGCGAAGGTGAGGCCGGCGAGCAGGCCGCCGGCGCGGCCCTCGATGCGCACCCGCGGACCGGGCACGAAGGCGCCGATGTCGTCGGTCATGGCCGCTATTCGGCCGGGTGGGGGGCCGTCTTGTCGCGCCTGCGGCGGAAGATCCGCAGCTCGCCGAACTTCACGCCCAGCAGCCGGTCGAACCAGATATAGACCACCGGCGTGATGAACAGCGTCAGAACCTGCGACACCAGAAGGCCGCCGACCACGGTGACGCCCAGCGGCTGGCGCAACTCGGCACCGGCGCCGGCGCCGATGGCGATGGGCAGCGAGCCGAGCAGCGCGCAGGTCGTGGTCATCATGATTGGGCGGAAGCGCAGCAGCGCCGCATCGACGATCGCCACCTCGGCCGGCGCGCCCTGGGCACGGCGTACGATCGCGAAGTCGACCATCATGATGGCGTTCTTCTTGACGATGCCGATCAGCATGACGACGCCGATCATGGCGATGACGCTCAAATCCATGCCGAACAGCATCAGGGTGATCAACGCACCGATGCCGGCCGACGGCAGACCCGACAGGATGGTGAGCGGATGGACGAAATTCTCGTAGAGGATGCCCAGGATGATGTAGATGACCAGCACGGCGGCAAACAGCAGCATGCCCTGGTTGGCGACGGCCTGCTGGAAGACCTGGGCGCTGCCCTCGAAGTTGGTGGCGATCTGGGGTGGCAGGCCGACCTCGGCCGCCACTTCCTGGATCGACTTCACCGCCTCGCCGAGCGCCACGCCGGGCGCCAGGTTGAACGAGATCATGACCGCGGGAAGCTGGGCGATGTGGTTGACGGTGAGCGACGTCGGCTTGTCGGACCTCTTGGCCACGGTGTCGAGCGGCACCAGGCCACCGGTGGGCGTGCGCACCTGCATGCGGCGCAGCACCTCGTTGGTGTCGGCGTACTTCGGATCGACCTCGAGGATCACCTGGTAGGTGTCGTCGGGCGCGTAGATGGTCGAGACCTGGCGCACGCCGTAGGCCGAGTAGAGCAGCAGGCGGATCTGGTCGATCGACAGGCCGAGGCGGGAGGCGTTGTCGCGATCGATGTCGATGACCGTCGAGCGCGCCCGCACCTGGAGGTCGGAATTGACGTCCACGATGTCGGTCAGGCGCTTCATACGCTCTTCCATCTGGGGAGCATATGTGCGCAGCGCTGGAAGGTCGCTGGAGCGCATGCCGAACTGGTACTGGGCGCGGGTCTGCGTCGTGGCGATGTTGATCGACAGCACGGGCTGGAAGAAGATGTTGATGCCCGGCACGTTCGCGGTGGACCGCCGCAGGCGCGCCATGACTTCTAGCGCGGTCGCCTTGCGCTCCGGCTTCGCCCGCAGCGCGACGAAGATGCGGCCGGAATTGACCGTGTTTGCTGCGTTGCCGCCGCCCACGGTCGACATCACGGAGACGACGTCGGGATCGCGCTTGATGATCTCCGCCACTGCGCTCTGGCGGGCCACCATGGCGTCGAAGGACGCATCGTCCGGCCCGACGGTCGAGCCGCTCAGCTGGCCGATATCCTCGGACGGGAAGAAGCCCTTGGGGATGGCCTGGAAGAGGACGATGGTCAGCACGAACGTGCCGAGCGTGATGGCCAGCACCAGGCGCGGCATCTGGACGGTTCGCCTTAGGGCCCAGCCATAACCGGCGGTCACCTGGTTGAAGCTCCATTCGAACAGGCGCAGCAGGAAGTTGTGCTTCTCATGGTGGTCGATCGGCTTCAGCAGCCGCGAGCACAGCATGGGCGTGAGCGTCAGCGACACGATGCCCGAGATCAGGATGGCCATGCTGATGACCATGCCGAATTCGTTGAACATGCGGCCGACGACGCCGCCCATGAACAGCACGGGAATGAACACGGCGACCAGCGACAGCGTCATCGAGACGATGGTGAAGCCGACTTCCTTGGAGCCCTTGAAAGCGGCATCCATCGGCTTCTCGCCCGCCTCGATATGGCGGACGATGTTCTCCAGCATGACGATCGCGTCGTCGACCACGAAACCCACGGCGAGGGTCAGCGCCAGCAACGAGATGTTGTCGATCGAATGACCGCACAAATACATGCCGGCGAAGGTGCCGATGACCGAGATCGGTAGCGCAATGGCGGGAATCAGGGTGGCGCGGAAGCTGCGCAGGAAGAAGTAGATGGCGACGATGACCAGCACGCCGGCCAGGAGCAGCGTGAACTGCACATCCTCGATGGCGTCGCGGATCGACACCGAGCGGTCGTTGAGCACGGCGATCTCGACGCCGCTCGGCAGCTCGACCTGGATGGCCGGCAGCATCGCCTTCACCCGGTCGACCACCTCGACGGTGTTGGCGTCGGGCTGGCGGTAGACGGCGAGCAGGATGGCGCGGGTGCCGTCGAGCCAGCTCGCGATCTTGTCGTTTTCGACGCTGTCGATCGCGGTCGCGACATCGGAGATGCGCACCGGTGCGCCGTTCTGGAACGCCACGACCACAGGCATGTAGTCGACCGCCTTGTTGAGCGGACCGGTGGCGTCGAGGATGGCGTTCTGGCGCGAATCGGCGATGGCGCCGAGCGGTTTGGTCGAGTTGGCGTTGACGATGGCGTTCTGCAGCTCGTTCAGCGTCAGGCCGCGCACCGAAAGCTGGTCGAGGTTGGCGCGCACGCGCACGGCGTATTTCTGCGAGCCGAAGATCAGCACCTGAGCGACGCCCGGCAGGGTCGAGATGCGCGGCAGGATGGCGCGATTGGAGAAGGCATCGATGTCCGACAGCCGCACCTGCGAAGACTTGAGTGACAGGAACAGGATCGGGAAATCGGCGGGGTTGACCTTGCGGAAGCTGGGCGGCGTCGGCAGCTCGACCGGCAGGCGGCGCATGGCGGCCGAGATCTGCGACTGCACGTCGAGCGCAGCGCCGTCGATGTTACGGTTGAGATCGAACTGCAGGACGATCGAGGTGTTTCCGAGCGACGACGTCGAGGTCATCGTCGTCACGCCGGCGATCGCCGAGAACTGCCGCTCGAGGATCGAGGCGACCGAGGCCGCCATCGTCTCGGGGCTGGCGCCGGGAAGCTGGGCCGTCACCTGGATGGTCGGGAAGTCGACGCGCGGCACCGCTGCGACGGGCAGGTTCTTGTAGCCGAAGATACCGGCGATGATGAAGGACGCCATCAACAGGATGGTCATCACCGGGCGGCGGATGCAAAGCGCGGACATGGTGGAGAAACCCCGACTACGGGTTAGCCGCGCGGCGGCGCGGGCTTGGGCGGCTCGTTTGCCGGCGGCGCCGGCTTGGCGACCTCGGGTTGCCGGACGGCGACGGAGGCGCCGTTCACCAGGCGCAACTGGCCGTCGATCACGACCGATTCGCCGGCCTTGAGCCCGCTGCCGATCACCGAATCGCCGTACTGCGTGCGCTTGATGCCGATTGGCCGGACTTCGGCCGTGTTGCCGTCCTTGATGACGAAGACATAGGGACCTTGTGCCCCGAGCTGGACCGCCGCGGCCGGGACCGAGAGGGCATCGGGCTCGATGCCGAGGATCACTTCGACCTTCACGAACTGGCCAGGCCACAGGCCTTCGTTGGCATTGGCGATGCGCGCCTTGGCCGTCACCGTGCCGGTATTGGGATCGACCGCATTCTCGATGAAGCCGATCACGCCCGATTGCTTGTGGTCGTCGTCGATCACCGCATTGACCTTGACGCCACCCTTGGCCATGGCCGCACGCAGGTCGGTCAGGAAGACCTGCGGGATGGCGAAGGAGACGAAGATCGGGTCGACCTGATTGATGGTGGCGAGCACGGCCGTGGCGGTGTTGTCGCCGACGCGCAGCGTGGTGCCGGCCTTGTAGGGGATCGAGCTGATGCGGCCCGAGACCGGTGCGCGAATCTCGCTGTAGGTGATCTGGGTCAGGATATTCTGACGCATGGCCTCGTCGGCCTCGATCTGCGCCTCGAGCGCCCTCTGCAGCGACAAATTGGTGTCGCGCTGGACGACGGTGCCGGCACCCTTGGTCAGCAGGTCGGCGGCGCGCACCGTGTCGCGCTTGGCCTGCTCGAGCTGGGCCTGATCCTTGCGGATCTGCGCTTCGGTCTGGGCGAGCTGTGCCTTCAGGGTGCGTGCATCGAGCTCGAACAGCAGGTCGCCTTCCTTGACCAGCGCGCCTTCCTCGACATTGACCTTCATGATCTGGCTGTCGAGGCGTGACTTGAGCTGGACCGAGGAAATCGACTGCACCGTGCCGACAGCTTCGATGATGATCGGCATGGCCTTGGGCTCGACCGATGTCACGACCACCGGCACGGCCCCTGCCGGATTGGCCCGCCCGCGCCGACCCTGCGGCTGCGCCATGGCGGCCGGACTGACCAAGCCTTTTTCGGCAGCACTTGCAGATGTGCCCAAGCCCAGCCGTTGGGCAACCTCGTCACGATAAACGTAAGCCGCCCCGCCGACCGCAACCGCGATCACTGCGAAGACCGCCACACGGACCATGCTCATCCCAGACTCTCCAGTGCCCCAACCCCTAGGAAGAATTATAGGCCTAGCTCCCTCCGCCGGACAGTCGGAACGAGCGTCCAATCCGTGAATTCTTATGCAAAAAACCCGCCACAAAAGGGCGGGTTTTGTCTCTATCTCTGTTGCAGTCGCTCTTTTAGCGGCTGTAGTACTCGACGACCAGCGATGGCTCCATCTGGACGGGATAAGGCACGTCGGCGAGCTTGGGCCCGCGCACGTAGGTGCCCTTCATGTCCTTATGGTCGGCGGTGACGTATTCCGGCACGTCGCGCTCGGCGGTCTGCGTGGCTTCCAGCACTCGCGCCATCTCCTTGGCCTTCGAGGTGAGCTCGATCACGTCGTTGTCCTTCACAAGGTACGACGCGATGTTGACCCGCTTGCCGTTCACCTTGACGTGACCATGGCTGACGAGCTGGCGGCTGGCGAACACGGTGATGGCGAACTTCATGCGGTAGATGACGGCGTCCAGCCGGCGCTCCAGCAGCTCAACCAGGTTCTCGCCCGTGTCGCCCTTGCGACGCACGGCTTCGAGATAATAGCGGCGCAGCTGGCGCTCCGAGACCGAGCCGTAGTAGCCCTTGAGCCGCTGCTTGGCCATGAGCTGCAGGCGGTAGTCGGTCGGCTTCTGGCGGCCCTGGCCGTGTTGGCCGGGACCGTATTCGCGCTTGTTGATCGGGCTCTTGGGACGGCCCCACAGGTTGACCCTGAGGCGGCGGTCGATCTTGTACTTCGCTTGCGCGCGTTTGCTCACGCGGATACTCCGTCGTTATGCGTCATATGACGCTGTTGTCCGGATAGGCCTGGGTCCGACGACCCGCTGGTTACAGCGCGCTTGTCGGGGCGGGATGAGGGCCTAAACGGCCCACAACCACGTTCTCCGGAGAAGGCCGGAACATACTTTCGGGCGCGGCTTAGTCAAGCAGGCGTTCTTGCCGTGAAATCAATAGGTTAGATTTCGACGAGCACCACCTCATGGCTGACATTGGCCGACTTTCTGATCATGGCCGTAGCCGAGCAGTACTTCTCGTCGCTGAGGCTCACCGCCCGTTCGATCAGCGCCTTGTTCAGTTTGCGGCCGCGCACCGTGTAAACGAGCTTCACCGAGGTGAAGATCTTGGGATGCTCGTCGGCCCGTTCGGCGACCAGCTCGACCTCGACGCCCTCTATGTCCTGGCGCTGCTTCTTCAGCATCGCCACGACGTCGATCGCAGTGCAGCCGCCCATGCCCATCAGCACGACCTCCATCGGCCGCGAGGCGAGGTTGCGGCCGCCGACGTCGGGCGCACCGTCCATGGTCAGCGTGTGGCCGCTGCCGCCCTCGGCGACGAACAGGGCGCCGTCGACCCAGGAGACCTTGACGGTGGTGGACATGCTCACTCCTCGCTGTGCTTGTGTTTGGCCAGGTACTTGATGACGCCATGGAAGGAGCGCACTTCCTGCTCGGTCATCACCGCGCGCTGCAGGAAGGCGCGCAGATTGTGCACCATGGCCGGCCGCATCGCCTTGTTGCGCAGGAAGCCCGACTGGTCGAGCGCACGCTCGAGATGGGCGAAGAGGTTTATAAGCTCGTCCTTGGTCGCCGGCCGCGTCGCGTGCTCGGACATGCGCTCCTCAGGCGTCCCCTCGCCCGCCGCCGCCCATTCATAGGCCACCAGCAGCACCGCCTGGGCGATGTTGAGCGAGGAGAATTGCGGGTTGAGCGGGATCGAAAGAGCGGTGTCGGCATGCACCATGTCGTCATTGGTGAGCCCGGTACGCTCCGGCCCGAACAGGATGCCGACCTTCTCGGCCTGGCCGATCCAGCCGCGCATCTCCGAAGCCGCGCGGCGTGGCGTCAGGATGCGCTGGGTGAGCTCGCGGTTGCGCGCGGTCGTCGCCACGACGCGCTCGAGGTCTGCCACCGCCGCGGCCACCGTATCGAACAGCGTGGCCTTCTCCAGCACCACATCGGCGCCCGACGCGGCGCGCACCGCCTTGGGATTGGGCCAGCCGTCGCGCGGGCTCACCAGGCGCAGGCTCGACAGGCCGCAATTCAGCATGGCGCGCGCCGCCATGCCGATATTGTCGCCCAGCTGCGGGCGCACCAGGATAACGACCGGCGCAGCCGCAGCCGTCGCCCGGCCCTTGGAGGCTCGTCCCATGCCGCCTTATATCAGCGTCGCCGGCTCAGCGCCTCGGCACCGCTCCCGGTGTCAGCGGCGCGACGGCCGCGCATACTGCGCCTGGCGGCGCATGAAGAAGAGCAGCGGAATGAAGACCACCGCCGCGACCGCGAGCACTCGGAAATCGTTGAGGTAGGCGATCATCGACGCCTGGCGGTTGAGTTCCTCGCCCCACATTCCGATCAGCTTCGAGGGGTCGTCGACCGGCACCGAGCCGTACGGCCAGCCGCCGCCGAACGGCGTCATGTGCGTGACGATCCTGGCGCGGTCGACTGGTATGCCGTTCTCGATCGGCGTGGTGCCGAACCGCCACAGCGGGCTGAACGGCGTCAGGTGCTCGGCGAGGGTGGAGCGGTTGATCTGGGTGTTGCGGTCGAGCAGCGCCACCAGCACCGCCACGCCGATCGAGGCGCCCAAATTGCGCATCAGGGCGTTGATCGCCGCGCCCTCGGTGCGAATACGGGCGGGGACGGTGGCGAAAGCCAGCGTGGTGAGCGGCGGGAACACCAGGCCGAGCCCGATGCCCTGCATGAAGCCGTTCCAGATCACGCGTCCTTCGCTGACGTCGATCGAGAACTGCGTCATGTCGTACAACGAGATGCCGCACAGGCTGAGCCCGATCGCGATCAGCCATCGCGCGTCGACCTTGCCGATCAGCCGCGACACCATGAACATCGAAATCATCGTGCCGATGCCGCGCGGCGCCATGACGACGCCCGTGGTGAAGACCGGATAGCCCTTCAACTGCTGCAGGAAGGGCGGCAGCAAGGTCGCGGTCACGATCATCAAGAGGCCGGTGATGGCCGTGAAGATGATGCCCAGCATCAGGTTGCGGTCGCGGAACAGGTCGCGCGGCAGGAACGGATGGTCGCTCGACAGCATGTGGATCACGAACATGGCGGCGGCGACGCCGGCCACCGCCGCTTCGGTGATAATCTCCTTGGAACCGAACCAGTCGATCTGCTCGCCGCGGTCGAGCATGAGCTGGAATGTGCCGATGGCGATCGACAGCAGCGTAAAGCCCAAGAGGTCGAATGGCCGCGGCGTGTCGCTCGCCTTGTTCTTGATCAGGATCATCAGCCCGACCGCGCACAGGATGCCGACCGGCAGGTTGATGTAGAACACCCAGCGCCAGGTGTATTCGTCGGTCAGCCAGCCGCCGAGCGTCGGGCCGGTGATGGGGCCCAGCATCGTGCCGACGCCCCACATCGCCATCGCCTTGCCCTGCTCCTCGCGCGGATAGGCCTCCATCATCAGCGTCTGGCTGAGCGGCACCAGCGCGGCGCCGCAGACGCCCTGCATGGTGCGGAAGGCCACGAGCTGCGGCAGCGTCTGGGCGGCGCCGCACAGCATAGAGGCGATGGTGAAGCCGATCACCGAGCTCACCAGGATGCGCCGCACGCCGAAGCGCACGGCGCAGAAGCCGGCGAGCGGCGTGGCGATGGCCGCCGACACGATATAGGAGGTGATCACCCAAGCGACCTGCTCCTGGGTCGCCGACAGCGATCCCTGGATGTTGGGCAGCGCCACGTTGGCGATGGTGCCGTCGAGCGCCTGCATGATCGTGGCCATCATCACCACGAGGGTGAGCCAGCGACGACGGCGAAGCGCGTCGCGATCCATCAGGTCATCATGCCCCGAAAATGATCACAGGCCGAAGCTCCTTAGCAGCTCGCCGAGCGAACGGCGGTGGCCGGTGTCGATCTCGATGGTCACGCTCATGCCGACGCGCAGCGGCGGATCGCCTTCCTTGCAGATAACCGAGGTGCGGACCGGAATGCGCTGCACCACCTTGACCCAGTTGCCGGTGGCGTTCTGCGGCGGCAGCACGGCGAACTCCGCGCCGGTCGACTGGGCGAGCGACGTCACCTTCCCGGTGCATTGCATGTCGGGATAGGTGTCGACGGTGATAGTGACCGGCTGGCCGACGCGCACGCGCGTGAGCTCGGTTTCCTTGAAGTTGGCCTCGATCCACAGGTCCCTGTCGGCAACCACGGCGATCGACGGCACGCCCATGACGGCGTAGCTGCCCGGCACCAGCACCTTGGAGACAACGCCGTCGAGCGGCGCCTCGATGGTGGTGCGGCGCAGGTTGTGCAGGGCCTCGTCTCGCGCGGCCAGCATCTGCTTCACCTTGGGATGATCGTCGGGCTTGATCTTGGGATCGCCGGCCAGCGCCGCCTCGATGCGCTGCAGGTCCTCCTCCGCCGAGGCGATGCGCTGGCGCGCCACGTCGAGTCCCATGCGCGACTCTTCCATCTTCGCCGCCGGCGCGAACTTGCGATCGGCGAGGTCCTTCTGGCGGTCGTAGTCGGCCTGGGCGAAGTTCTGCTGGCTTTGCGCGGCCTTGATGTCCTCGCGCTTGGTGCGCCACTGGGCGCGCAGGCCGCGGATCTCGGCGCGCTGGATCTCGATCTCCGCTTCGATCTTGGCCAGCGCCGTGCGGTAGGGCTGGTCGTCGAGCCGGAACAGGAGCTGGCCGCGCGACACGCTCTGGTTCTCGTGCACGGCCACCTCGACGATGGGACCGCTGATCTCGGTGGCGATATAGACCCGGTCGCCCTTCACATAGGCGTTGTCGGTGCCGATGAAGCGGCCGGCGCTCAGCCAGGCGAACAGGGCGACGGCAATTGCCACCAGCGGCAGCGACCACATGACGGCCCGCCACAGCCTGCGCCCACCCGCCCTCGGGCGACGCGTTGCAGCCACCGCAATCGGCGGCTGTGTCGTCGCTATCGGAATCTCGCCGTCCACGCTATATATGGTCTGCCGAGGCCCCCCGACCGTCAACTAGGAGGCGGACATAGCAGCTAACCCGGTTGTGCCGGCTTGGCTCCGTCGCGGAACAGCTTGTAGGTCAGGGCATCATACAAGGCGTTGTAGGAGGCATCGACGATGTTGGGCGAGACGCCGATGGTCGACCACCGCCTGCCCTTCGCATCTGCACTCTCGATCATGACCCGGGTGGTCGCGGCCGTGCCGCCGGCCGAGTCCAGGATGCGCACCTTGAAGTCGACCAGCCGCATGTCGGCGAGCTCGGGATAGACCGGGATCAGCGCCTTTCGCAATGCAGCATCGAGAGCGTTCACCGGGCCATTGCCCTCGCCTACCTCCATGGCCCGTCGGCCGGCGACGTCGAGCTTCACGGTGGCTTCCGACAGGGCAATCAGCTGGCCGCGTGCATTGACCCGCCGTTCAGCCAGCACGCGAAAACTCTGCAGGGCGAAGTAGTCGGGCACTGTGTGCAGCTCGTGCCGCGCCAAAAGCTCGAACGACGCGTCGGCACCATCGTAGGCGTAGCCCTCGGCCTCGCGTTCCTTGACGATTTCGAGGAGCCGCGCGACGCGCGGATCCTTGGGGTCGACGTTGAGTCCGATCTGACGGAAGCGCGCCATGATGTTGGAGCGGCCGGCCTGGTCGCTGACCACGATCATGCGCTGGTTACCGACGAGCTCCGGGTCGACATGCTCGTAGGTCTTGGGATCCTTCTCGACCGCGGAGACGTGCAGCCCGCCTTTGTGCGCGAAGGCGCGGCTGCCGACATAGGCGGCGCTGCGGTTGGGCACGACGTTCAGCCGATCGTCGAGCAGGCGCGACAGGTGCGTCAGCCGCTGCAGCGCGCCGTCCTTCAGGCCGGTGTCAAATCCCATCTTCAGGACGAGATTGGCAATGAGCGCGATCATGTTGGCGTTGCCGCAGCGCTCGCCCAGCCCGTTGATCGTGCCCTGCACCTGGCGCACGCCGGCGCGCACGGCGGCCAGGGTGTTGGCGACGGCATTCTCGGTGTCGTTGTGGGTGTGGATGCCGAGGCGATCGCCCGGGATCTTCCTCGCCACTTCGCCGACGATGCGCTCGACCTCGTGCGGCAGGGTCCCGCCGTTGGTGTCGCACAGCACCAGCCAGCGCGCGCCCGCCTTCTCGCCAGCGGCGAGGCAGGCCATCGCGTAGTCGGGATTGGCCTTGTAGCCGTCGAAGAAATGCTCGGCGTCGAACATCACCTCGTCCATGCGGCCCTTCGCATAGGCCAGCGAGTCGGAGATCATCTCGAGGTATTCGGTGCGGTCGACTTC
>DASZJU010000301.1:0-4660 GCA_035947815.1 Reyranella sp. | reverse complement strand
CCGCTCTCGATCGGCAGGATCGCCTCGACCGGCATGAACGGGCCGAGCGGCTCGGCGCCGGCGGGAGAGTGCGCCTGGAAGATGAGATCGAGCACGCCGTCGAGCGGCTCACCCTGCGTGATCGGCAGCAGATGCGGCTCGCCCCAGGCACCCGACGTCACCCAGCCGCGAACGCGGATGATCTCCAGGTGGCCCTTGATGTGGGAGCGCAGCGACTCGACGCTGGTCACCACGAGCACCGGCCACGGCGGGCCGCCCGCGCCTTCCGGGCCCTCCGGTGGTGCGCCGCTCGGTTGCTGCGCACCCTGCTGCTGTCCGGCCTGCGGCTGCTGGCCGGCCGGTGGCGTGGCGGCCGCCGGCGGTCGTGCGCCGGCGGCGGGTGGCGGCTGTTGCGGAGCGGCGGGTGCGCTCAGCAGGGTCGCGGCCAACAGGGTAGCGAGTGCGAACAGTTTCGATCGGGTCATGGCATCCTCGTTGGCAGCGCGGCGGCCTCGGCCGTCGTTTGGGATTTCAGTTGGACGATGGGCGCCGGATCGTTCTCGGTCCAGCTTTGCTCGAGACGCTCGTAGGCTTCGAGAATCAGGTCGGTCGGCACCATTTGCGTCAGCGTGCAGTACGACGTCGTCGTGCTGGCGAACGAGCCGTTCTCGAACAGCTTGTTGCCCGGCGCACCGCCGCCGCAGACCGAGAAGTAGTCGCAAGCCCTGCTGCACGCCTGCACACCCGCCTGGATGTCGCGGTGGAGCGCGGAGCCGATGCATGTCCGATGGATCTCGGCGAGCGACTGATGGTTGATATTGCCCAGCAGGAAGTCGCCGTAGTCCTTGTTCTTGAGCCCCAGCAGTTCGGGCGAAAAACTCGAGACGTTGCCGTGGCTGTCGACGTTCAGCATGGCCAGCGGCTCGGTCTGGATATTGCGTGTCGGACTGCCGTCGGGCCGGAACACGCGCGGCAAGGCGAGGTCGATTTCCCGCACGAACTTCACCTGGCTGCTCGCCCGCGCCCGGTGCCAGAACCGGCGCAGGAAGGCGGCATAGCGTGCCCGCAACGGCGGCCCCTCCTGGTTCGCGGCGAACAGGTCGGAGACGTGGTCGCCCTCGGACTCCTCGATGTTGAAGCAGATCTGGTCGATGCCTTCGCAAAGGTAGAAGCCCAGGAGCTCATCGGCCATCGAGAGGCTGTCGCGCGACAGCACGGAGATCACGTGAAACGGCACGCCGTTGGCCCTGAGGCATCGGATGCCGGCCAGCGTCTTGTCGAACGTGCCCTTGCCGCTGCGCGTCTTGCGATGCCGGTCGTGCAGCTCGCGCGGCCCGTCGATGCTCACGCCCACGCCGACATTCCATTCCAGGAAAAGACGGCACCACTCGGCGTCGATCAGCATGCCGTTGGTCTGAAACGAATGCTTCACGATCACCGAATCGGGCCGCATCTGCTCGATGGCGGCGAAAGCTTCGCGATAGAAGGAGACGGGCACGGCCAGCGGCTCGCCGGCGTGCCAGACCACGGTGATCTCGGGGCAGGTCCAACCGGACGCGAAGATCTCGCTGAACAGGCGCGTCACCGTCGACTGGGCGATGACGTGCTTGTTGTTGCGGTCGGGCAGGTAGCAATAGGTGCAGTTGATGTTGCAGAAGGCGGTGGGCTGCACGACCACCATGCCGATCTCGGGCCGGCAGGGTACTTGGGACATCGGCTTACCAGTTCAGCCAGCCGTTGTGCCAGCCATTGCCCCAGTTGTGCCAGCCGCCATTGCCCCAGCCGCCGTTGCGCCAGCCGCCGTTGCGCCATCCGCCATTGCCCCACCAGGCGAGCTGGGTCTCGGCGTCGACCGCCACGAACGGCTTGCCGTCCCGGGCGTATTGCCCGACGGCATCGGATACGGAACTGCGGATGGATTGCAGACGCTCGGCGACGTTGCCGGGCTTGTTGGCCTTGGCGCCGCTATCGGAGGCAAGGGTGGCCGCAGCATCGGCCGACGCCAGACTGATCGAGAGGCCGAGCGCGCCAGCCGGCAACAGGGCCGCCAAAGCACGCGCCGTACGACGATCCTGGCCCATCTGATTTCCCCTACTTCCAGAGGAACTACGTTACCCAGACTTGCGATACGCCCGCAAATGAAAAGAGGCTGTCAGTTGGGAAGTGATCCGGCGCGGCCACCGCAATGCAGTCGGTCGGAATCGATCCAGACGAGACGGAGGCTGGCGTCGGCGGACGGCTGGGGCAGGGCAGGCTCGACGGCGAAGCCGATGGCGCGCAGCAGCTCGAGCGCGCGCACCTTGCGCGAATCGATGATGTTCTCGAGTCGGGGAAATTGACCCAGCATTTCGCCGAACACCAGCCGCGACAGTTCCTGGAGTTCCTCGGGCTCGTTATCGAAGGCTTCGCAGGCCAGCATCCACAGATGCCCGACCTCGGGATCGTCCAACATCGGTGCCACGCCCCACAGTGCGGCGGGCGTGCCTTCGGTGTCGCGTGCGGCCCAGATCTGCGCGCTGCAGGCGCAGGTTTGCAGCAGCCGGTCGATCGGCACTTCTTCGCCGTCAATCCAAGGGTCGCGGCTCTCGTCGATGACGGCCGCCAGAAAGGCCACGTCGACCGACGTCGCGGGCCGAATGCAGTATCTCAATCCCATGGCCGTCTCCATGCCGGCCCCCAACCACGTTAACGGCGACGACCGACGAACGTTCCCTGGGCGTTGCCGGCAAGCATCTATCGACGCTGGACCATCGGCTTTTCCCGGTGAAAACTGCGTCCTCCGAGGCAACGCGGCTGCGCTTCGCAGATTGCCCAAGGAGGAGCAGCGATGTCCGACGTACAAGCCTTGCGGTTCGACGATGATGGCGAGACGCCCAACAACCCGCGTCTGCCGCTGGTGGTTTATCGCGCCGCGGTGAACCTCGCGGGCGCGCCTGATCCGGCCGCGCCGTTCGAGCGCGCCTTCGCCAGACACGGCTGGAGCGACGGCTGGCGCAACGGCATCCATCCCTTCCTGCACTTCCACACCGCCACGCACGAGGTGCTGGGCATCGCGCGTGGCCGCGCCACCGTGGAATTCGGCGGCGCCAAGGGACAGGTGCTGACGGTCGAGGCAGGCGACGTGGTGGTACTTCCCGCCGGCACCGGCCATCGACGCATTGCGGCGAGCGGCGATCTTCCGGTCGTCGGCGCCTATCCGCGGAACGCGTCGTTCGACCAGAAGCGGCCGGGCCAGGTCGATCACGAGAAGGCGGTGAGCGCGATCGCCCGGGTGCCGCTGCCGGAGATGGATCCGGTGCATGGGCCCGAGGGTCCGCTCATGACGTTGTGGAAGGGCGGCCTCAAGTGAAGCCGCGATAGACCATCGTCGTGAACATGCCCGCCTCCATGTGATAGAGGTTGTGGCAGTGGAAGGCCCATAGGCCGGGATTGTCGGCGTCGAGCACGACCTTCACGGTCGACCGCGGCGTCACCAGCACGGTGTCGCGTACCGCGCCCGGGAAGGACTGCCCGTTGATCTCCGTCACCTGGAAGGACGGGCCGTGCAGATGCATCGGATGAGCCATCATGGTGGTGTTGCGCATCACCAGCTCGACCCGCTCGCCCGTCGCCACCGTCACCGGCGCACCCGCCAGGCCGTTGACCGCGAGGCCCCAGGTATAGCTCGCCATGTTGCCGATGAGATCCACGGTAACCGAACGATCGATCGGCCGCGAGGGCAAAGGCTGCACGGCGCGGAGCTTCGTCTCTTCCATCAAGGTGATCGGCGGTGACGCGTCCTGAGCGGTCTCGAGGATCTTGGGCACGGCAGCGCCGGGCGGGCGCAGCACCACGCCGGTCTGCAACGTCCGGCCCTCGCCGCGCGCCAGCACCGGCACGGTTTTGCCGTCGGCCGGCATGCGCATGATGATGTCGACGCGCTGCGCGACGGCCAGCGGAAACTGCTGCACCTTGAGAGGCGCCACCGGATTGCCGTCGACCGTCACCACGGTTCCTTCGATCGCGCCGAGATCGATCCAGAAGTTGGTCGAGGCTGCGCCATTGATGATGCGCAGCCGCACCTCGGCACCCTTCTCGACATCGAACACCTGCGGATCGGCCAGCGTGCGGTCGTTGGCGAGGAAGGCGTCGTAGGTGATGTCGTTCAGATCCGCTTTGCCGCTGTCCATCGCACCGCCCGACATGTTCATCGTGCCGCCGGCCATGCTCATGGCCGGTTTGGGCTTGCGCAGCTCTTCGAACAGCATCGAGGGCTTGGTCCAGGAGAAATCCCCGAGCAGGATTACCGCCTCCTGGAGGCCGCTTTTGATCGCGCTGGTCTCGCGCACGATCAGCGGTGCCGCCAGCAGGTTCTGTTCCTGCAAACCGAAATGCGAGTGCATCCAGCGCGTGCCGGGAGGCTGGGCCGGGAAGTTGTAGTCGACCGACTTGCCCGGTGCGATCGGCGGCGCCGATATGTACGGCACGCCGTCCTGCCGCCACGGCGGATTGAGCCCATGCCAATGCAGGCCCGACAGAACGTCCAGGTTGTTCTCCAGCCGGACGTCGAAGGTCTCGCCCTCGTCGATCGTGAGGCCCCAGGCGCCCGACGGCTGATTGACGCCGTAGGCGGTCGCGGGTTTGCCACCGACCTCGATGACCCGGCTATGCAGGCGGAGTGTCTTCTGTCCGCCGGTCGCTC
>DASZJU010000300.1:0-3728 GCA_035947815.1 Reyranella sp. | reverse complement strand
TGGCGTTTGCGATCGCGACGGCGGGTGCCGGCTGGGCACAGAAGGCCGGCGGCGTCCTAAAAATCCAGCACATGGATACGCCGCCCAGCGCGTCGATCCATGAGGAGGCGACCGTCTCGGTGGTGGTGCCGTTCATGGGGCTGTTCAACAATCTGGTGATGTACGACCAGAACGTCGCCAAGAACAGCTTCGATTCGATCGTGCCGGATCTTGCCACGAGCTGGTCGTGGAATGGCGACGGCAAGCAACTCGCTTTCAAGCTTCGGCAGGGCGTGCGCTGGCACGATGGCAAGCCGTTCACGGCCGAGGATGTGCGTTGCACGTTCGAGCTGCTGCTCAGTCCCGGCAAGCTCCGGCGCAATCCGCACTCGGCCTGGTGGGGCAATGTCGAGAAGGTGACGGCCGACGGCGATTTCGATGTCACGTTCCACCTCAAGAACCGGCAGCCCGCGCTGCTGGCGCTGCTCGCCTCGGGCTACTCGCCGATCTATCCCTGCCATGTGCCGATCGCCGACATGCGCCGCAAGCCGATCGGCACCGGTCCGTTCAAGTTCGTCGAATTCAAGATGAACGAGAGCATCAAGCTCACGAAGAACACCGACTACTGGAAGCCGGGGCGGCCCTATCTCGACGGCATCGAATACACGATCATCGCTGACCGCTCGACCCGCATGCTGGCCTTCGCCAGCGGCAAGTTCGACATGACCTTCCCGACCGACGTCACGGTGCCGCTGCTGAAGAACATCCGCCGCGACGCCCCGAAGGCGCAATGCACCATGCGGGCCACCGGAGTCAGCGTAAACCTGATCGTCAATCGCGATGTGCCGCCGTTCGACGATCCGAGGATCCGTCGCGCGCTCGCCCTGACGCTTGATCGGCAGGCCTTCATCGATATCCTGAGCGAGGGCGAGGACCAGGCGGGAGGCGCCATGCTGCCGCCGCCGGACGGTGTGTGGGGCATGCCGCAGGACATGCTGAAGACCATTATCGGCTATGGAGATGTCCACAAGAGCCGCGAGGAGGCGCGCGAGCTGATGAAGCAGGCCGGCTACAGTCCCGACAAGCACCTGAAGGTCAAGGTCAGCACGCGCAACATCGCGACGTTCCGCGATCCGGCAACGATTTTGCTCGACCACCTGAAGCACATCTGGGTCGACGGCGAGCTCGAGGTGATCGATACCGCCGTCTACTACAATCGCGTGTTCAAGAAAGACTATGCCGTCGCGCTCAACCTCAGCGGCTCCGCCGTCGACGATCCCGATGTCACGTTCTTCGAGGGCTACGCCTGCGGCTCGCTGCGCAACTACAACAACTACTGCAATCCCGAGATGACCAAGCTGTTCGAGGCGCAGTCGCAGGAGATCGACCAGAAGAAGCGCCTGAAGATGGTGTGGGACATCGATCGCAAGCTGCAGGAGGACATCGCCCGGCCGATCATCGTCCACGGCAAGGCGGCCGGTTGCTGGCAGCCCTACGTCAAGGGCGTGACGATCCACGTCAACAGCATCTACAACGGCTGGCGCTTCGAGGATATCTGGCTCGACCGCTAGGATACGTGCGATCGGAGATGAGCGCTCCCGGCAAAGAAAACGCGGTCAATCGTCCGCCGCCGGCACCTGTGGGGCCACGGGGCGCCGCGCCGTGCGCTCGCGAACCCGTTGGAAGACGACATACAGCATCGGGATCACGAAAATGCCGAACAGGGACGCGGCGATCATGCCGCCGAACACCGGCGTGCCCACCGCGCGGCGGCTGAGTGCGCCGGCACCTTCGGCAACGACCAGGGGCAGGAGACCGAGGACGAAGGCGAAGCTCGTCATTATGACGGGGCGGAAGCGCAATCGCGCGCCTTCGATGCCCGAGTCGAGGATGTCCTTGCCGGCGCGTCGCTGATCGACGGCAAACTCCACGATCAGGATGCCGTTCTTGGCGGCCAGCGCCACCAGCACCACCAGGCCGATCTGGGCGTAGACGTCGAAGGCCAAACCAGACAAGGCGACGCCGGCGATCGCGCCCAGCACGCCGACGCTGACCGACAGCAACACGGGCAGGGGGATGTTCCAGCTTTCGTACAGCGCCACCAGGAAGAGATAGGCGAACAGGATCGCCAGGCCGAGCACGATGCCGGTCTGGCCGCTCGCCGTCTTTTCCTGCAAGGCGGTGGCCGTCCATTCGAAGCCGTAGCCGGCCGGCAAGGTGGTGGCCGATATCCGTTCCATGGCGGCCAGCGCCTGACCCGAACTGAAGCCGGGCTTGGGCGCGCCGTTGATGACGGCGGCCCTGAAGCCGTTGTAGCGAATGACGACCTGCGGGCCCTGGACGAGCTTCGCCTGGGCAAGCGCGCGGATCGGCACCATGGTGCCGGTGCTGTTGCGGACATAGACGCGGTAGATGTCCTCGATGGCGTCGCGAAAGCGGTCCTCCGACTCGATGTTGACCTGCCAGGTGCGGCCGAACAGGTTGAAGTCGTTGACGTAGTAGCCGCCCAGAGTCGACTGCAGGGCGTTGAAGACGTCGCTCACCTTGACGCCGAGCACCTGCGTCTTGTCGCGGTCGATATCGAGATAGATCTGCGGCGTGTCGGCGGCGAACGTCGTGAACACGGCAGCGAGCTCGGGCTGCTGATTGGCGGCCACGATCATGCCGCGCGTCACCGCCGCGAGGTCGTTGGGCGACTGGCCCTGCAGCGCCTGCAGCACGTATTGGAAGCCGCCGGTGCTGCCCAGCCCGAGGATGGGCGGCAGGTTGAAGGGAAAGACGATGGCGCCCTGGATGGCGGCAAGCTTGGGGCGCAGGCTGGCGAGGATCGCGTCGACCTGCTGGCCGGGCGCCGTTCGTTGTTCATAGGGCTTTAGCCGGACGACGAAGAAGGCGCTGTTGGACGAGACGACGTAGTCGATGAAGTTGAGCCCGACGACCGACACCACGCCCTGCACGCCGGGAATCGGCCGAAGGATGTCCTCGACCTGCGCGACCAACTCGGCGGTGCGGTTGAGCGAGGCGCCCTCGGGCAGCCGCATGGCGGCGAAGAAGGCGCCTTGATCCTCTGCCGGCAGGAAGCCCTGCGGCGTGATCCTGAACAGTCCCAGCGCAGCGGCGCCGACCACGGCCACCGCGACCAGGCCGAAAACGGCGAAACGCACCAGGCGCCGGACGATGGCGACATAGCCGTCGCGCACCCAGTCGATGGCGCCCAGGACCGCTCGCATCGGACGGAACGCGGTCCCGCCACGCTTCAACAGCACCGAGCACAGGGCAGGGCTGAGGGTCAGCGCGTTGATCGCCGAAATGACCATGGCGGTCGAGACCGCGACGGCGAACTGGCGGAAGAGCTGGCCGCTGACGCCGGGAATGAAGGCCACCGGCACGAACACGGAGAGCAGCACCAGCGTGATGGCGATGATCGGCGCGGTGATTTCGCCCATCGCCTTCTTGGTCGCGTCCGGAATGGACAGATCAGGCTCTTCCTCGATCACGCGCTCGACGTTCTCGATGACCACGATGGCATCGTCGACCACGATGCCGATGGCCAGCACCAGCGCGAGCAGGGAGACGGTGTTGGCCGAATAGCCGATCAGCAGCAGGAGTGCGAAGGTGCCGACGATCGATACCGGCACGGCGACCAGCGGAATGAGGGTCGATCGGAGCTTGCCCAGGAACAGGAAGACGACGATGGCGACGAGAACGAAGGCGATGACCAGCGTGCGCACGACCTCCTCGATGGTCGA
>DASZJU010000299.1:0-2669 GCA_035947815.1 Reyranella sp. | reverse complement strand
ACCCAATACGGCATGCTGTTTGGCGGCGTGCAGGCCGGCTACCAGGAAGTTCTGTCGTCTCGATGGATGCTCGGCATCGAGGCTGACCTGTCCTTTCCTGACTTCATGGATCTCTCGCGAACCATATCCTATCGCGCGACCCGTAACGGCTCGGCCAATGAGCAGCTTGAATATGTCGGCACCCTGCGCGGGCGGCTGGGCTACTCGATGGGGAACTGGACGCCCTTCGTCACAGGCGGCTTCGCCTGGGCGAGCACACGTTTCTCGCGCACCGATTCCACGACCGGCAACGAGGATGCCACGGCCGGTCAGCTGCGCACGGGATATGCGCTGGGCGGCGGCGTCGACTACGCGCTCGACCGCCGCTGGTCGGCGCGGCTGGAGTATCTCTACACCAACCTCGGCCTGACCGGCTTCGCGTTCGCGTCGCCTGCCCGTTACGACTCGCAATACGACCTCAATCGTTTCCGGATCGGGCTCAACTATCATTTCGGCGACAGCAACGGCGAGGCGAAGGACGGCGGCTCCGCCGACGACCGCGGGCCGGGTACCTGGGAACTCCACGGCCAGACGACCTTCATCTTCCAGGGCTATCCGCCCTTCAATGCCCCTTACAGCGGGCAGAACAGTCTTCCACCTGTCGGCCAGAGCCGCGAGACCTGGACCGTCTCGGCCTTCCTGGGCGTGCGTCTCTGGCAGGGTGCGGAGCTCTACTACAATCCAGAGCTGTTGCAGGGCTTCGGCGTCGCCAGCACGACAGGCGCCGGCGGCTATCCCCAGGGCGAGGCGCAAAAGTCCAATTTCCCCTTCCCGCAATACAGCACCTCGCGGCTCTTCCTGCGGCAGGAGATCGGGCTGGGCGGCGAGCGCGAGAAGGTCGAAGGCGAATACGGCCAGCTCGCCGGCGAGAAAGACATCTCGCGGCTCACCTTTCAGGTCGGCAGATTCTCCGTCCACGATTTCTTCGATCAAAACACCTACGCCCAGGATCCGCGTGTCGACTTCCTCAACTGGTCGGTCTGGGCCGCCGGCGCCTTCGACTATCCGGCCGACAAGATCGGCTTGACCTATGGCGTCACCGCCGAGTTGAACCAACCGAACTGGACCCTGCTGGCCGGCTATTTCCTGGTCGGCAACCAGCCGAACTCCGACGTCTTTGACATGAACCTGTTGGCGCGCGGCGGCTATGCCGCCGAACTGGAGCTGCGCTACCGGCCCTACAACCGCCCCGGCGCGGTGCGGCTCGGTTCGTGGCTCACCAGCACCTTTGCCGGTTCCTACAGCGAGGCCGTCGCGCTCGCCGCGCTCGACCCGAGCATGACCCTGACCGCCAACGACACCATCGCGCAGACCCGCCAGGGCCGCATCAAATACGGCTTCTACCTCAACCTCGAGCAGGAGATCACCGACAGTATCGGCCTGTTCGGGCGCTTCAGCTGGAACGACGGCCGCAGCGAGATCAGTGCCTTCACCGACATCGACACCAGCCTGTTGCTCGGCCTGTCGATCAAGGGCACGTCGTGGGGCCGGCCGGACGATCGCGTGGGCATTGCCGGCGTCGTGAACCAGATCTCGGCGGACCACTCCAACTATCTGGCAGCCGGCGGGCTCGGCATCCTGGTCGGCGACGGCGCGCTCAGCTACGCCCCGGAGAACGTCGTCGAGACTTATTACTCGTTCCAGCTCCGCAAGGGGCTCGTCATGACCGCCGACTATCAGTTCCTCAACAATCCCGCCTACAACGCCGTGCGCGGGCCGGTACACGTCTTCAGCGGAAGACTGCGGGCGAGCTTCTGACCCGTCACTTCCTGTCGAAGTGCCAGGTGCCGTCCCAGTCCCTGGGCGTGCCGTCGCGCAGGAACGCCGTGCAGCGCTCGATGAACACGCGGCTCGGCCTGTCGTCGGGCCTGAGCGACGCGGCGGCGCGGAAGCAGGCAAGTGCGGCCTCGAAGCGGCCCTCGCCATAGGCGGCGCGGCCGGCCTCCCATTGCGCCAGCAGCTCGGCGTGCCGGGGCGCGCTGTCGATCTCGCCCAACGGTTCGTGGATCTCGTGCTGCTCGGTCGTGCCGACCGCCACGATGCGGTCGATGTGGCGCCACACGAAACGGTCGGCGGTGGCGCCGGCGATCTCGCCACTCGCCAGGATCTCGGTGCCGTAAGCCTTGTTGAGGCCCTCCAGCCGCGACGCCTGGTTCGCCACCGCGCCGACCAGGGTGTAGTTGATGCGCTCGCGCGCACCGACATTGCCGACCACCGCCGGCCCGGTGTGCAGCCCAAAGCGGGTGCGAAAGCCCGGCCGTCCGCGGCTGCGCCACTTCTCGGAGAGCTGGTTGCCGGCGGCGGCGGCCTGCAGCGCGGCGCGGCAGGCATTGGCGATGTGGTCCGGGTCGGGCTCCGGTGCGTTCCAGAACGCCATGATGCTGTCGCCGATATACTTGTCGATCATGCCGCGGTTGGCCACGATCGCCGTTCCCAGGGCATCGAAGTAGCGCGACAGCCGGTTGGTCAGAAGCTCCGGCTCCATGGTCTCGCTCAACAGTGAGAAACCCTCGATGTCGGTGAACATCACCGTGATCTCGCGCCGCACGCCGCCGACGCCGGCGGTCTCGGGCGAACGCATGATCTGATGGACAAGATTCTTCGACACGTAGCGGCCGAACACCTCCAGG
>DASZJU010000298.1:0-7539 GCA_035947815.1 Reyranella sp. | reverse complement strand
GCCGCGAAAGCGTTGCGGGAAGTGGTCACGGGCTGGTCTTGATCGGCACTGGGAGGATCTATATCTTGTAATGACTTAGTGCCGCTTGCTCATCTAATAGTCAAAGACACACGGGCCCTGTTGTCCGACCCCTCGGATGCTTGGCGGTGGCGGAGCGGAAGACGATGTCGACATTCAACCGCACCACGTTGGTGAAGGTTCTGGAAATTCTCGATAGCAGCCACGCCGGCGAGGCGCTGGCGGCAGCCAAGCTCGCCTCGACGATGGTGCGCGAGGCCGGCCTCACCTGGGACGACGTGCTGGCTCCCGCGATCGAGGGCCGCGGCGCCACGCTGCCGGCGGTCGCGACCCACGCCACGAGCGCCGGGCCATTCGGCTACCGGCGCGATCGCGAGCTCTCGCCGCACGAGCAGTTCTTCATGGTGCTGCTGAGCCCGCGCACGCCGTCCGAGATCAAGCGCAAGCTGCGCAGCTGGGAAGCACGCGTGCTCGACGGCGAGATCACGCCGCAGGAATCCCAGGACCTGCGCTTCATGTACCAGAGCTTCGTCGTCGGCTAGCTACACCGCGAGCAGGATGTTCTGCTCGCGCTCCAGCACGCGCTTCACGGCCGGCCGCGCCAGCATGCGGTCCTTCCACGCCGTGTAGTTCTTGAGCTCGGCCACCGGCAGGCCGATGCGCTTGCCCCAGCCGTAGAAAACCAGCGCATAGCCGTCGACGACGCTGAACTGGTCGCCCAGGATCCATTGCTTGCCGGCCAGGATTCCGTCGATCTCCTTCAGCGCGGCATGGAAGTTCTCGCGGCCTACCGCCTTGAGATGCTCGTGCACCGAGGTGTCGGTGGCGAAGCGTTCCGGCCGACTGATGTGGGTGAAGGACGGATGGACGTTGTTGGAGAACCACGCCATCAGCGAGATGGCTTGCGCGCGCTGCGTCGGATCCTTGGGCATGAGCTGCGGCGCGTACTTGGCCGCGACATAGTCGAGGATCGCCGTGTTCTCCACGATCGTGCCCTCGTCGATCACCAGTGCCGGCACGCGGCCGCGCGCATTGATCTTGAGGTATTCGGGCGTCTTCTGCTCGTTCTTGGCGAACGACAGCGCCTGGGAATCGAACTTGGCGCCGCTCTCTTCCAGGCCGATATGCGAGGCCGTCGAACAGGCACCGGGGGCGTAATAGAACTTCAGCATTGTTCTCTCCTCCGTATTGTCATCCTGAGCGCAGCGAAGGATCTCATGCCGTGGCAAGCGGCGATGAGATCCTTCGCTGCGCTCAGGATGACAGAAAACCTAAAGCGGCCGGCCGCTGCCGTTGGGGCGGCCGCGGTGCAGGAACTCGCGGCCGATCTTGACCCGCTTCTGGCCGTCATATTCGACGATGTCGGCGGTGGCGTAGGTCTCCGTCCAGTTCGAGGGCAGGAACGAGCCCGAGCCGACGACGTCGATCGGCGCCTTGGCCTCGGCCATGATCCGGCATTTGGCCGGGCCGAAGCCCGACGATGCCACGATCTTGACCTTGTCGAAGCCCGCGCGGTCGAGTTCGGCGCGCAGATGGAAGATCGCCGCCGCCGACACGCCGGTGCCGACAAGAAAGCGCAATTCTTCTTCGCTGCGATAGCCGCGGATCGATTCGGGCGAGAAGCGCTCCAGCACGGCGTAGGACGACGCCGGATCCAGCCCCTCGATGTAGCGGCCGCCGGTGGTATCGAGGCGCAACGACAGCATTCCCTTGGTCGCGAGGTCGGGAAAACGCCGGCAGACCTCGAGCGAATCTGCAATCTCCCGGGCGAAATAATCGACCAGTACGGTCATCGCCTCGCCGGCAAAAGTCTCGTGATACATTTCCGCGGCGCGCAGCGTGGAGCCCGCATAGCCGATCAGGGCGTGCGGCATGGTGCCCAGCCCCTGGTCGCGGCCGAAGAAATGCGCGGTGGCGTGCGTGGCATTGCCGATGAAGCCCAGTGCGCCCACCTTGCGCTTGGCCCGCGCCGAGCCGACCGAGGCGGCATAAGCCATCATCTCGGCCATCTCCTGGCCCGCGCAATGGCGCGCATCCATGGCGAGGAAGGCCGACTTGGGCATGTCGGCGCACATCGTCCAGGCGTTGTAGGCCGCCACGCAGGCCGGCCCCAGTTTCTGCAGGAAGATCGTCTCGAGGTCGACGAGATGGAAGAACGAGCCGGTGATGTACATCATCGGCTCGCCGGCGCCGACCCACTTGCCCTCGCCGTAGCGCAGGTCGAGCTCGACCGAGGTGTTGCGCGAGCGGCCGAGCTCTTCCAGCCACTCCAGCGCCAGCCGCGGCGCGAACACCACGGGACGGCGCATGAAGATCGCGTAGGTCACGCGGCTGTCGCCGAACCGACCGATCACCTGCTTCGTTCGATTGAAGTAGTGATCGGTGTAGCGCTCGATCTCGGCGTCGTTCGGATGCGTCATCGGCCCTCCCGGCCCGCCCAAGGTGCTTGCGCCTGGTCCGCGTCGCCTAGACCGTCGGCCGCGCCCTGGCGACCGACAGGCGCTCCGCCTTGAGCTGCTCGGCGAGCAGGAAGGCAAGTTCGAGCGCCTGACTGGCGTTGAGCCTGGGATCGCACTGCGTCTCGTAGCGCTCGACGAGATTGTCGACGGTGATGTCGACGGCGCCGCCGACGCACTCGGTCACTTCCTGCCCCGTCATCTCGAAATGCACGCCGCCGGGATGGGTACCCTCGGCGCGGTGGACGGCAAAGAAGTCCTTCACCTCGCTCAGGATGGCGTCGAAGTAGCGGGTCTTCTTGCCGTTGGCCGTGGTCACGGTGTTGCCGTGCATGGGATCGCACGACCACACGACCGAGCGGCCGGCACGCTTCACCGCGCGCACCAGCGCCGGCAGCTTGTCAGCCACCTTGTCGGCGCCCATGCGGCAGATCATGACGATGCGGCCGGCCTCGTTGGCCGGGTTCAGCGTGTCAATCAGGCGCAACAGGTCGTCGGTCGAGAGCGTCGGCCCGGCCTTGATGCCCAACGGATTGCGCACGCCGCGCATGAACTCGACATGCGCGCCGTCGGGCTGGCGCGTGCGATCGCCAATCCAAACCAGGTGAGCCGAGCAGTCGTACCAGTCGCCCGAGGTCGAATCGACGCGCGTCAGCGCCTCCTCGTACGGCAGCAGCAGCGCCTCGTGGCTGGTGAAGAAGTCGGTTTCGGCGATCTGCGGCGTGGTCGCCGAGTTGAGCCCGCACGCCGCCATGAAGTTCAGCGTCTCGTCGAGCCGCGCGGCGAGGTCGTGATAGCGTTCCGACGCCGGCGAATTGCGCACGAAGTCGAGATTCCAGCGGTTGACCTCGTGCAGGTCGGCATAGCCGCCCTGGGCAAAGGCGCGCAGCAGGTTGAGCGTCGCGGCCGCCTGGTTGTAGGCCTGCACCATGCGCTCCGGATCGGGCTGGCGCGCCTCGGCGGTGAACTCGAAGCCGTTGACGTTGTCGCCGCGATAGGACGGCAGCTCGACGCCGTCGATCTTCTCGACGTTGGACGAGCGCGGCTTGGCGAACTGGCCGGCCATGCGGCCGACCTTCACCACCGGCACGCCGGCGCCGTAAGTCAGCACGACCGCCATCTGCAGGAGCACGCGGAAGGTGTCGCGAATGTTGTTGGCGGTGAAATCGATGAAGCTCTCGGCGCAATCGCCGCCCTGCAGCAGGAAGGCGTCGCCTGCGGCCACCTTGGCCAGCGCTGCCTTGAGCTTGCGCGCCTCGCCGGCAAAGACCAGCGGCGGATAGCGACGCAGCCGCGTCTCGGCGCCCGCCAAGGCGGCGGCGTCGGGATAGACCGGCATCTGCTGGACCGGCCGGCCGCGCCAGCTGGTCGGTGTCCAGTCGGCGGCGCTCGAACTGCGGGACTGCGCTTTCGCGGCCGTCCGGGACGGGCCCTGAATCGCGGTCATCTTCTCCTCCTACTCCCGCCGGTCGTCCGGCCGCCGGGGTGGGTGAAACTATACGTGCTGTGGATAAAACGCCAGTGGGCGGGCGCCCCGCCTCACTCGGCGGCCTTGCGCGTCGGCGCGGGTTCGACGCGCGCCGTGCGCATGGTGACGAACTCCTCGCCGGCCGTCGGGTGAATGCCCACAGTGGCGTCGAACTGGGCCTTGGTGGCCCCCGCCTTCACGGCGACGGCCAGGCCCTGGATCAGCTCGGCGGCATCGTCGCCCACCATGTGCACGCCGACCACCTTGTCGGTCGCGGCCTCGACGATCAGCTTCATGAAGGTGCGCTGGTGACGGCCCGACACGGTGTACTTCATCGGCCGGAACGCCGAGGTGAAGACGCGGATCTCGCCCAGGGTGAGCTTGGCTTCCTCCTCCGTCAGCCCGACATTGGCGAGCTCGGGCTGGCAGAACACGGCCGACGGCACGTCGCGGTGATCAGGCTTGCGCGGCTTGTTGCCGAACTCGGTATCGGCGAAGCAGTGGCCTTCCATGATGGCCACTGGCGTGAGGTTGATGCGGTCGGTGACGTCACCCACCGCCCAGATGTTGGGCGCCGTCGTCCTGGACCATTCATCGACGGCGATGGCGCCGGCCTTGTCGAGCTGGACGCCCGCCTTTTCGAGCCCGATGCCCGCGGTGTTGGGCGTGCGGCCCGTGGCGTACATCACGACATCGGTCTCGAACATCCCGCCGAGCGGCGTGTTCACTTGATAGGGCGCCTTGCCGCCCTTCGAATCGCTGGAGGTCGCCGCGATACGGCCGATCTGCATCTCGGTGCGCAGCTTGATGCCGCTGTCCCTCAGCGCGTCATGCACGGCGGTGCGGCACTCCTCGTCGAAGCCGCGCAGCACGCGGTCGCGGCGCAGCACCAGGTCGACGTGGCTGCCGAGCCCGTTGAAGATGCCGGCGAACTCGACGGCGATATAGCCGGCGCCCACGATTGTGATGCGCTTGGGCAGCAGATCGGGAAGATGGAACGCTTCGTTGGAGGTGATGGCGAATTCCTTGCCGGGAATCTCCGGCACCACGGGGTGGCCGCCGGTCGCGACCAAAATCTTCTCGGCCGTGACCGTCTCCTCGCCGACCTGGATGGTGTGGCGGTCCATCAGCCGGCCACGGCCCATGTGCAGCTTGACGCCCGCGCCTTCGAGCAGCCGCAGGTAGACGCCGTTCAGGCGATCGACTTCCGCCTGGACATTATCGCGCAGGGTCGCCCACGAATGCGTGGGCGCGGGCACGGTCCACCCGTAGGCCACGGCGTCCTCGAACTCGTGGGCAAACTTGGAACCATAGACCAGAAGCTTCTTCGGCACGCAGCCCCTGATCACGCAGGTGCCGCCGACCCTGTAGTCCTCGCAGATGCCGACGCGCGCGCCATGGCCGGCCGCGATGCGCGAGGCGCGCACGCCGCCCGAGCCGGCGCCGATGACAAAAAGATCGTAATCATAGGACATGTGGATAACCTGAGAACAAAACCACAACACGGCCATATTCCGGTCGCGGGGCAGACTATATCGGCGCTTAGACGGCCGGGTAAGGGAAATGGAGCGTGTATTTCCATCTCCTGACACAACTTTAAGGATATGTTCTCATGCTGAAGTTCCTTTCGCTGTCCGCCGCCGCCCTGCTCCTCATCGCCGGCCCCGCGCTGGCCGCACCCGACGACACGGTGGCGACACCCGAAAAGCCTGCCCGGGCCTCGAATGCCGTTCCGCGCGGTCTCATGCGCTACGACACCAACAAGGACGGGGTCGTCGACCGCGCCGAATGGAAGGCCGCCCAAGAAGCGCGCTTCAAGCAACTCGACGCCAACGGCGACGGCAAGCTCACCCAGGACGAGCTGTTCGCCCGCACGCCCGCTAGCGGCAACAGCGTGCTGCCGACCGACCGTCAGGCGCAGCGGCAATCGGCCTATTTCCAACTGCTCGACGCCGACAAGGACGGCGTGGTGACGCTCGCCGAATTCATGGCCCAGGCCGATCGCAACTTCGCGCGTTGCGATATCAACAAGGACGGCCGCATCGACACCGCCGAATGCCGCCAGGCGCTGCAGCGCCCGCGGGCGCAACGCTGATTCCCTCTTCCTCCTCCCCCGTCATACGAGGGAGGCCGGGAGGGGGAAGGCCACACCGACGATCATGCCAAGAAGATGATCTGAAATAGCGAAGCGCCTCGACTGCGGCTTTCCCCCTCCGCCCCGCGGGCACTTCCCCCGTATGACGAGGGAGGAATAGAGGAGACGACCTCAGGTGCTTTCAGCCGCCATGATGTCGCCGAACAGCTCCCAGGACTCGTCCTTGAAGCGCGAGAGCTGGACCGCCTGGATCGGATAGAAGTCGGTCGGGCTGGTGCTGACGTTGATACCCGGCAGCAGCAGCGGGATGCGGACCTTCTGGAAGTTGGCGGCCTGCTTCATCACGTTGTCGCGCGTGAGGTTGTCGCCGCACTTCTCCAGGATCTCGCGCATCATGGTCGCGACGGCATAGGCGAAGATGTAGTTGGCGTCGCCCTGGTTGGCCTGCGACATGTACTTGGTCATGTACTCGCGCCACTTCTTCATCTCTTCGTCATTGTCCCACTGATGGTCCGTGGGATCCTTGAGATAGGCCGCCGTGATGATGCCCTGGCTGTTTTCGTAGCCCGCCGGCTTCATGACCGAGGTGACCGAAGCCGACACATTGTTCAGGTACTGGGCGGGCTTCCAGCCGATGTCGGCCGCCTTGCGGATCGATTGGGCAGCGAATTTCGGCGTCGAGATGTTGAAGAATACGTTGGCGCCGGAGTCCTTCATCTGGATGACCTGCGAATCGACCGTGGGATCGGTCACTTCGTAGGTGACGTGCTTGACGATCCGGCCGGCGTCGTTGCCGAGGCCGTCCTTGAAGCCCTCGAAGTAGTCTTTGCCGTAGTCGTCGTTCTGCATCAGCACCGCGACCTTGGGGTCTTTGACGTTGGCCAGCGCATGCTTGGCGTAGATGACGCCTTCGGTGTGGTAGTCGGGCTGGAAACCCATCGTCCACGGGAACTCCTTGGGCTTGCCCCACTTCGACGCGCCGGTCGACACAAGAAGATGCGGCACCTTCTTCTGGTTGACGTATTTATGGATCGCGGTGTTGGTCGGCGTGCCCAGCGTGTTGAACAGGCACAACACCTTGTCCTGCTCGACGAGCTGGCGCGTCACCTCGACGGACTTGGGCGGCGAGTATCCATCGTCGAGCGTGATGAAGTTGATCCTGCGGCCGTTGATGCCGCCGGTCTCGTTGACCATCTTCCAGAAGACCTGGTGCGCCTGGCCGATCACGCCGTAGGCCGAGGCGGGGCCGCTGTAGGGGCAGAAGTGACCGATCTTGATCTCCTTGTCGGTCGCCCCGTCGTCGTACTTCTTTTGGGCGAATGCCGAACGCGACGCCATGAGCAATGCGGCAACCGACGCGCCGCCTACGAAACCACGCCTACTGGTAATCAACGCCCCCTCCTTCGTTGGGATTCATGCCGTGAGGTTCACTCGAAAAACGCGGTTTGAAAAGGGCAACCGGCCAAGAAAAAGGCCGCCAACCGGCGGCCTTTCCCATCGTG
>DASZJU010000297.1:0-6996 GCA_035947815.1 Reyranella sp. | reverse complement strand
CTCGAAACCCAGGAAGCGCAGAGCATTCTCGGCCGGGATGTGCGCAGCCTGACGGACGAGGATATGGGGCGGATCGTCGACATACTGGTTGATGGCGAAGGCGGGGTGCGCGCCGCCATCATCGACTTCGGCGGCTTTCTCGGCGTCGGCAATCGCAAGATCGCCGTCGACTGGAAGGCGCTGCATTTCGTTCCCGCAGCCGGCAAGCGCTATGGCGTCGTCCTCGAACTCACGCGCGACCAGGTGAAGGCCGCCCCGGAATACAAGGAAGGCAAGCCGACCATCGTCCTCGGCGCCTCGGGCAACCTCGAACCCCTGCCCTGACGGACCGCCGGTGAAGAATGCTCCTCCTTCACCGCCCCGTCCCTCCCAGCGTAGCCTGCAGAGGCTCGACTGGTTCATCTTCCTTGTCGCCGACGTGCAGACCGGCTTCGGCCCCTTCGTCTCCGTCTACCTGACGACGCAGCAATGGACACAGGTCGAGATCGGTCTCGTCCTGTCAGTCTCGGGCATCGTCTCCCTGGTGGGCCAGGTGCCGGGCGGCGCCCTGGTCGATGCCGTCCGTTCGGTGCGAACCGTCGCCGGCGTCGCGGTCTCGCTGATCGCCGCCAGCGCGCTTGTCTACGCGATATGGCCGATCTTCCCGGCCGTGCTGACGGCTTCGACCCTGCATGCCGCCGCCAGCTGTGTCCTCGGGCCGGCCATTGCGGCGATCAGCCTCGGCCTCGTCGGATACGCCGCGATCGGCGAGCGGTTCGGGCGCAACGCGCGTTTTGCCTCGATTGGCGCAGGCCTCTCCGCCGCGGTGATGGGCGCCTTCGGCTATTTCTTTTCCGCCCAGGCGGTCTTTTTCGTCACTGCGGCGCTCCTCATCCCCGCGCTGCTGGTGCTGCACGGCATACCCCCGGAAGAAATCGATCCGGAGCGGGCTCACGGCAACATGTCCGAACCGCAGGCCGACAAGTCACCGGAGGATCTTCGAAGCCTCCTCGGCAAGCGGCCGCTGCAGGTGTTCGGCAGTTGCATCCTGCTGTTCCACCTCGCCAACGCCGCCATGCTTCCCCTCATGGCCAGCGTGCTCACCATGCGCCTGGGTAAATGGGCCACAGTCCTGATTGCCGCCTGCATCGTGGGGCCGCAACTCGTCGTCGCGCTGTTCTCGCCGTGGGTCGGCCGACAGGCCGAGCGCTGGGGGCGCCGGCCGCTGCTGCTCGCCGGCTTCGCCGCACTGCCGATCCGCGGGTTCCTCCTGGCCACGGTGACGGACCCGTACCTGCTGGTCGCCGTTCAGCTTCTGGACGGGCTGACGGCCGCCGTGTTCAGTGTGATGGTGCCCCTGACGGTCGCCGATCTGACGCGCGGTACGGGACGATTCAATCTGACCCAAGGCATCGTCGGCACCGCGATGGGCATCGGCGCGGCCCTCAGCCCAACGCTCGCCGGATACATGAGCGACACTTTCAGCAGCAAGGTCGCTTTTCTCGGGCTGGCGAGCATCGCCGTGCTCGGCCTCGTAACGGTCTGGCTGCTGATGCCGGAAACGCGACCGCCGGCGCGTTCGCCGTCGCTCAATCGACAGGCGGTCATGGGACGCCTACCGTGATTCCAAGGCGAACAACACGGTGCTCCAGACATGCCCACGCTGCTGGCAAAAAATGCGGAAGTCCTTGTCACTATGGACGGACAGCGCCGTGAATTGAAGAATGCCGGTCTCTACGCCGAAGACGGCATCATCAAGCAGGTCGGTCCCACCGCTGAGCTGCCTTCGACCGCCGATACGGTCATCGACCTCACCGGACAGATCGCTTTGCCGGGCTTCGTCAATGCCCACCACCATCTCAACCAGACCCTGACGCGCAACTTTCCCGGTGCGCAGGACAACAATCTTTTTCCCTGGCTGAAAGCGCTCTATCGAGCGTGGGCACGCACCGACGAGGAAGCCTCGCACGCCAGCACGCTGGTCGGCCTGGCCGAACTGGCGCTGTCCGGCTGCACGACGGTTTTCGACCACAGCTATGTGTTCAAGAACGGCAACAACGTCGACTGCCAGGTCGAGGCGGCGCGTGCGTTGGGCGTGCGCTTTCATGCCAGCCGTGGTTCGATGTCGCTCGGCGAGTCCAAGGGCGGCCTGCCGCCGGACGAATGCGTCGAGGAAGAGCCCGCCATTCTCAAGGACAGCCAGCGCGTTATCGAGAAGTATCACGACCCGTCGGTCGGCTCGATGACGCAGATCGTGCTGGCGCCCTGCTCGCCTTTCTCCGTCACCGCCGCGCTTCTGAAGGAATCGGCGGCGATGGCCCGGCACTACAAGGTGCGGCTCCATACCCATCTCTGCGAGACCCTCGACGAGGAGCGCTACACGCTCGAACACTTCAAGCTCCGTCCGGTCGACTGGATGGAGACCCTGGGCTGGCTGGGCGACGACGTCTGGTTCGCGCACGCCATCCACGTCGACGACGACGAGATCCGGAAATTCGCCGCGACAGGGTGTGGCGCCGCCCATTGCCCGTGCTCCAACATGCGACTGGGCTCGGGCATCGCGCCGATCAAGAAATACATGGCGGCCGGCGTCAAGGTCGGCCTGGGCGTCGACGGCTCGGCCAGCAACGATGCCTCCAACATCCTGCTCGAGGCGCGGCAGGCGATGCTGCTGGCGCGCCTGCGGCTTGGGTTGCTGCCTCCGGAAGGCCCGCGCAAATACATGTTCCTGTCGCCGTCGCACCCCGTGCGCGCGGACGAATGGATGACCGCCCGCGAGGTCCTCGAGCTCGCCACGCTGGGAGGCGCGCGGGTGCTGGGGCGAACCGACATCGGCTCGCTCGAACCCGGCAAGTGCGCTGACTTCTTCTCCCTCGATCTCCACACGATCGGTTATGCCGGCGCCTTGCACGACCCGGTGGCGGCGGTCCTGTTCTGCGCACCGCAACAGGCCCGGACCACCGTCATCAACGGCAAGGTCGTGGTGAAGGACGGCGAAATCGCCACCATGGATATGCGGCCCGTCGTGGCGACGCACAATCGCTGCGCCGCCCGAATGGCCGAGGGCTAGGCTCGCAGGCGTGACTATGCCGGGCCATCGCCGCGTGCTACGTCGCCCCGGTTCGTGCGAGGAGCAAGCATGGCGGGCAAGATCTATGTCGGTATCGGTGGCTGGACCTTCGAACCGTGGCGCGGCGTCTTCTATCCCGAAGGCCTGACCCACAAGCGCGAGCTGGAATATGCCAGCCGCAAGCTCACCTCGATCGAGATCAACGGCACCTACTATTCGAGTTTCAAGCCGGCGAGCTGGGCCAAGTGGCGCGCCGAGACGCCCGACGGTTTCGTCTTCGCGATGAAGGCCTCGCGCTTCTGCACCAACCGGCGCCAGCTCGCCGAAGCGGGCGAATCGGTGAGGCGCTTCGTCGACCAGGGCCTGGTCGAACTGGGCGACCGACTGGGGCCGATCAACTGGCAGTTCATGGCCACCAAGAAGTTCGATCCCGAGGACATCGAGGCGTTCCTGAAGCTGCTGCCGCGCGAGGCCGGCAAGCTGCCGCTGCGCCATGCGCTGGAAGTGCGACACCCGAGCTTCAAGGACCCGCGCTTCTACGATCTTGCGCGCAAATACAACGCCGCGATCATCTATGCCCATGACGAGGATTTTCCCGAGATCGACGAGCCGACCGCCGATTTCACCTATGCCCGCCTGATGGGCGCCCAGGAGAAGGTGAAGACGGGCTACAAGCCCGCCGACATCGACAAATGGGCCAAGCGCACCAAGGCCTGGGCCAAGAACGGCGATGCCTTCGTGTATTTCATCTCGGGCGACAAGGTGCGCAATCCGGCCGCCGCGCAGGCGCTGATCGCCAAGGTCTAGGGTCACTCGAAAGTCATGCCTCCCCCGTCTGACGGGTCGGCGTTTTGGCCGCTCCGCGGCCAAAAGCGCCCAGCTGCCCCCGAAGGGGGCGGAGGGGGACGGCCTCACAGACGATCTCCGATAATTTCAGCTCTGAAATTTGCAGGTATCTGGACTGGGGCTTTCCCCCTCCGGCCCTGCGGGCCACCTCCCCCGTATGACGGGGGAGGAAGCGGGTTACGCCGCCGATTCGCCACCGGGCAGGCGGCGAAAGCCGATGGAGAGGCGGTTGATGCCCCTTGACGAAGGCCGCGCCAATTCTTAAAGCTTAACTCCATGGTTAACTATCCAAACGCTGTCCTCGATCGCACCTTCGCCGCCCTGGCCGATCCGACCCGACGCGCCCTGCTGGCGCGGCTCGACGAGGAGGCGGGCATTTCGGTCAGTGAGCTGGCCCGGCCCTTCCCGGTGTCATTGCCGGCCATCATGAAGCATCTCGACGTGCTGTCCGACGCAGGGCTGATCGCGCGCACCAAGTCCGGCCGGACCGTGACCTGCCAACTCAAGGCCGCGCCGATGGAGCAAGCGATGAACTGGCTCGCCCACTACGAACGCTACTGGACCGAGCAGCTCGACCGCCTCGCCGCCTTTCTGGAGGAAGATTCATGGCAACCAAGCCCAGCCTCGCCCTCAAGCGCCGCTTCAAGGCGCCGCCGGCGCAGCTCTACCAAGCCTGGACGCAGCCGGAAAAAATGATCCGCTGGTGGGGCGTCGCCGGCCACGAGAAGACGCCCATCGCCAAGACCGACCTGCGCGTCGGCGGCGGCTTCAACGTGCAGTTCTGGACGCCGGACGGCGCGCACCAGAGTGTGAGCGGCGTCTATCGCGAGGTCGTGCCCGATCGCAAGCTGGTCTTCTCGTGGGCCTGGCAGAGCACACCCGAGCGCGAATCGCAGGTCACGGTCGACCTCAAGCCCGACGATGACGGCACGATCCTGACGCTCACGCACGAGCAGTTCTTCAACGAGACCGCGCGCGACGATCACAAGCGCGGCTGGATCATCGCGCTCGACAATCTGGAGAGGATCTACGGATGACGACGATCGACACCTATCGCACGCCCGTCGCCATGAGCGACGCCGGCCGCCAGGCGCGGCTGTTCGACGGCCTGCCGAGCGACGTCGGCGGGCTCGCCCAGGTCGTCCAGGGGCTGCTGGTGCACGAGCACGTGGCACCCGCCTACGGGCTCACGCTCAGCCCCGAGCAGCACGCCCAGGCGCATCTCCGATCCGTCGAAAGGATCCTCGAGACCATCGCGGCGCAGGACAAGAAACCCTTACCGGTCGCCCGGCCAGCCGGCGAGCGGGTCGTCGGCGTTTGCCGCCATTTCACCTTGCTGCACGTCGCCATGCTGCGCGCCCAGGGCGTGGCGGCCCGGGCACGCTGCGGCTTCGGCGCCTACTTCCAGCAGGGCATGTTCATCGACCATTGGGTGACCGAATACTGGAACGAAGCGCGGAAGCGCTGGGTGCTGGTCGATCCACAGCTCGACACCCGCCAGCGCGAGCTCTTCAAGGTGACGTTCGATCCGCTCGACGTGCCGCGCGACCAATTCCTGGTCGCCGGCGACGCCTGGCGGCTCTGCCGCAGCGGCAAGGCCGATCCCGCCTCCTTCGGCATTCTCGACATGCACGGGCTGTGGTTCATCGCCGGCAACGTCATCCGCGACGTCGCCGCCCTCAACAATCACGAAATGTTGCCGTGGGATGTGTGGGGTGCCATGGCGCAGAGCGATGCCGGGCTCGATCTGCCCTTCTTCGATCGCCTGGCCGAACTCTCGCACGCGCCCGACGAGCATCCCGACGAGTTGCGTACCGTCTACGAGGACAAGCGTATCGCCGTTCCCGGCACGGTGTTCAACGCCGTGCTCAACCGTCCCGATCCCATTCACTGAAAGGAGTCAACCATGCAAGCCCACCCCACCGTCTCCCGCGAGGAATGGCTAAAAGCTCGCCGCGCGCACCTCGCCAAGGAAAAGACGCTCCTGAAGGCGCAGGAAGCGCTGCGCCAGGAGACCCGCGCGCTGCCCTGGGTCAAGGTCGAGAAGGAGTACGTGTTCGAGGGGCCGAACGGCCGCGAGACACTCGGCGAGCTGTTCGCCGGCCGCAGCCAGCTCGTCGTCAAGCATTTCATGATGGGCCCGGGCTGGCAGGAGGGCTGCCTCGGCTGCTCCTTCGGCGCCGACCAGTATGACGGCTCGGTGGTGCACCTCGCCCACCACGACGTGATGTTGGTCGCGGTGTCGCGCGCAACCTATCCCGAGATCGCCGCCTACCACCGCCGCATGGGCTGGCACTTCAAGTGGGTGTCGTCCTTCGGCTCGGACTTCAACTACGACTTCAATGTCTCGTTCACTGAAGCCGACCGGGCCGAGGGCAAAGCGCTCTATAACTTCGAGCCTCGCCGCGACGTGGCCGACGAAATGGCGGGCATGAGCGTCTTTTACAGGGACGACCGCGGGGACATTTTCCACACCTATTCCGTGTTCGCCCGCGGCTCCGAGCAGATCGCCGGCGTCTACGGCCTGCTGGACGTCACCCCCCGGGGCCGCAACGAGCCGCCCGGTGGCAACCTGACCCACTGGGTACGCCGCCACGACAAATATTAGGAAAAAGCCGATAATTCCTGCTGCCACGGGCGAGCCGGATCGGTGTAAGCTTGGGGCCTGCAGAGGAGAAACCGATGCCCGCACTCTCGCTCGACCACTGGAACGTCTACTGCAAGGACCTCAAGGCCACCGTGCGCTTCTACGAGCGCTATGTCGGCCTCAAGGACGGCGACCGGCCGCCCTTCAACTTCCCCGGCGCCTGGCTCTATGCCGGCGAGAAACCGATCCTCCACCTGGTATCGGAAACCGGGCGCAAGGATCACGGCAGCGGCGCCATCGACCACGTCGCCATCAACTGCGAGAACATCCGCGGCACCATTGACCAGCTCAAGAAAGACAAGATGCCGTTCGAGGTCCGCAAGGTGCCGGCGCGGCCCTTGCAGCAGGTCTTCGTGCACGACCCCGACGGCGTGATGATCGAGCTCAACTTCTGGCACGAAGCCGACGTTCCGGAGATCGAAAAGTCGGATGCCCTGCCGGGATCGAAGGCCAA
>DASZJU010000296.1:0-4193 GCA_035947815.1 Reyranella sp. | reverse complement strand
CTCTCGCGCAGGCCCGAGCCGGTGATGCGCAGGAACTCCCGCTTGGTCTGCAGGTCGCCGATGGTGGCGTTGCCGGTATAGCCCATCGCCGCGCGCAGGCCGCCGACCAGCTGATGGATGATGTTGCCGACCGGACCCTTGTAGGGCACGCGACCCTCGATGCCCTGCGGCACCAGCTTGAGCGCGCTTTCGACCTCCTGCTGGAAGTAGCGGTCCGCCGAGCCGCGCGCCATGGCGCCGATCGAGCCCATGCCGCGATACGACTTGTAGGAGCGGCCCTGGTAGAGGATGACCTCGCCCGGCGCCTCGTCGGTGCCGGCGAGCAGCGAGCCGATCATGGCGCAGTCGGCGCCGGCGGCGATCGCCTTGGCGAGGTCGCCGGAATATTTTATGCCGCCGTCGCCGATCGCCGGCACGCCGGCGGCGCGGCAGGCCTCAGCCGCCTCGATGATCGCCGTGAGCTGCGGCACGCCCACGCCCGCCACCATGCGGGTGGTGCAGATCGAGCCCGGGCCGATGCCGATCTTGACGGCGTCGGCGCCGGCGTCGATCAGCGCCTGCGCGCCCTCGCGCGTGGCGACGTTGCCCGCCATCACCTGGGTGTAGTTGCTGAGCTTCTTGACCCTCGCCACGGCCTCGAGCACGCCCCTCGAATGGCCGTGCGCGGTGTCGACCACGATCACGTCGACGTCGGCGTCGATCAGGAGCTGGGCGCGGCGCAGATCGGCGTCGCCCACGCCGGTTGCCGCCGCGGTGCGCAGGCGGCCCTTCTCGTCCTTGCTGGCGCCCGGGAACTTGTTGGCCTTCTCGATGTCCTTGACCGTGATCAGGCCGATGCAGCGATACTCGGCGTCGACCACCAGCAGCTTCTCGATGCGGCGCTGGTGCAGCAGCCGCTTGGCCTCTTCCTTGGTGGCACCCTCGCGCACCGTGACCAGCTTTTCCTGGGTCATCAGCGCGCTCACCGGCATGGAATTGTCGGTGGCGAAGCGGACGTCGCGATTGGTGAGGATGCCGACCAGCTTGCCGTTGCGCTCGACCACGGGGATGCCGGAGATCTGGTGCTGCGACATCAGCCCCAGCGCGTCGGCCAGCGTCTGGTCGGGATGGATGGTGACGGGGTTCACCACCATGCCGGATTCGAACTTCTTGACCTTGCGCACCTCGTTGGCCTGCGCCTCGGCGCTGAGGTTCTTGTGGATGACGCCGATGCCGCCGACCTGCGCCATGGCGATCGCCATCGCCGCCTCGGTGACGGTGTCCATTGCCGCCGACATCAGCGGGATGCCGAGCTCGATGGTGCGGGTGAGCCGCGTGCGGACATCGGTCTGGTTGGGCAGCACCGCCGAGGCGGCCGGCTTCAGGAGGACGTCATCGAAAGTGAGCGCTTCCTGAAATTCCATGCCAACCTCCGGACGGAGAAAAGAAAAACCGGCGGCCCTCGGAAGGACCGCCGGGTTGGCGGCGCTTTATACACTATGGCGCGCACAAGCCAAGCGCCGGCGCGCGTGGCCGTTATGCACAGGGCGTCACAGGCTGCCCAAGAAATCGCGTTTCCCGATCTCGACGCCGGACTGGCGCAAGATTGCGTGCGTGGTGGTGCAATGGAAATAGAAGTTCGCCATGGCCAGATGCAGCAGATATTGCTGACCCGTAAACTTCATCTCGTTGCCGCCGATGGTCAGCACGATCTGACGGCCTTCGCTGCCGTCGATCTGCTCGGGCTTGAAGCCCTTGAGCTGGGAAAGCACGGCATCGATACGGCCGCGCAGCTCGCCCAGGGTCTTTTCGGCGTTTTCCGGCGCCTTGGGCACTTCCACGCCGGCCAGCCGGGCCGTGCTTTCCTCGGCGAAGCGGCAGGCGATCTGGACCTGGCGGGTGAGTGGCAGCATGTCGGGCGTGAGCCGGGTGGCGCCCAGGACGGCCTCGTCGACCTTCTTGGCCGCGGCCCAGGCCGCGCCCTTCTCGAGGAGCTTGGAGACGGCGCCGAGCTGGCGCTGATAGACGGGAACAGAAGCGGCGTACATGCCGAGAGCCATGGAATTCCTCCGGTTGGGCTGAAGGCGGCGAACTTAGCCGCGAAAGCCCGTCCCGACGACATACATTTCCGCCGAATCGGCGCGGCTCGCCTCCGGCTTGACATGGCGGACCTTGGCGAAGTCGCGCTTCAGCCGGTCGAGCAGGGTCCGCTCCGTCCCCCCACGCAGCACTTTTGCGACGAAGGTGCCGCCGGGTTTCAGCACCTGGCGGGCGAAATCGTGCGCCGTCTCGGCCAGGCCCATGATGCGCATGTGGTCGGTCTGGGTATCGCCGATCGCCGATGCGGCCATGTCGCTCAGCACCACGTCGGCCGGCCCGGCCAGCAGCTTCGTCAGGACCGCGGGCGCATCCTCGTCATAGAAATCCTTGGCCAGCACGGTGGCGCCGGCGATCGGCTCGACCGGCGTGATGTCGATGCCGATCACGATGCCCTTGCCGCGCTCGGGCTTGACGCGCTCGACAGCGACCTGGGTCCAGCCGCCGGGCGCGGCGCCGAGATCGACGACGCGGGCGCCCACCTTGAGAAAATGGAACTGGTCATCGATCTGCAAGAGCTTGAAGGCGGCGCGCGAGCGGTAGCCACGCTTCTTGGCCTCGACGACGTAGGGATCGTTGAGCTGGCGCTGCAGCCAGCGCTGCGACGATGTCGTGCGCCCCTTGGCCGTCTTCACGCGCACCGTGGCGCGCCGCCCGGTGGGCAGGCTGCCCTTGCTCTTGGCCATTGCCTAGGCCCCGGGCCGGCAGAACGGATCGGCCTCGCGATCGGCCTGGCGCATCAGGTCCATCAGCACGCCCTCGCGCAGGCCGCGGTCGGCGACCCGCACCATCGGCGCGTGCCACTGCCGGCACACCGCCTCGAGGATGGCGCCGCCGGCGAGAGCAAGGTCGGCGCGATCGTTGCCGATGCAGGGCAGGTCGGTGAGCTCGAGCACCGACATGACCGAGAGCTGGTCGCAGATGCGCAGGATCGACTCGCGGCCGATGCGCGAGCCATCGACCAGGGTGCGGTTGTAGCGCTTGAGGCCGAGATGATGGGCGCTCACCGTGGTCACCGTGCCGGACGCGCCGATCATCTGCACCTCGCCGCGGGCGATGGCGCGGCCGATGCCGTGCTTGGCGCAGAACGGGCGGAGGTCGGCGCGGATGCGCTCGACCATGTCGTCGTAGCAGGCGCGCGTCGCCGGCTGCTCGCGCGGCAGGCTCTTGACGCACGACTCGGTGAGCGTGACGACGCCCCACGGCACCGACGTCATGTCCACGATCTCGGTCGCGACGCCGCCCTGGCGGTCATGGCGGCGCGACACGCGGATCCAGCTCACCTCGGTCGAGCCGCCGCCGATGTCGATCAAGAGGCCGAACGGGATTTCCGGATCGAGCAGGTTCTCGCAGCTCGCCAGCGCCAGGCGCGCTTCCTCGGCCGGCGCGATGACTTCGAGGCAGAGGCCGGTACGGTCCTTGACCATGGCCAGGAAGTCCTCGCCGTTGCAGGCGCGGCGGCAGGCTTCGGTGGCGATGTGGCGGGCGCGGGTCACCCCGTTGCGGCCGATTTTGGCCGCACAGACGCTCAGCGCATTCAACGTGCGCTCGATGGCGTCGCCGCACAGAGTCCCGTTCAGCGCCACGCCCTCCCCGAGCCGGACCGGCCGGGAATAGGCGTCGATGACCTCGTAGCCGTCGACCGACGCCCTGGCCACCAGGAGCCGGCAATTGTTGGTGCCGAGATCGATGGCGGCGAACGTGTGCGCAAAACGACCGCTGTGCCAGCCCCCCTTCGGCGTGGAATCCCCGGCCATTTCGAACTCTTTCCTTGGCCCGATGGTACCCGAGGAAAGGCCCCGCGGCGAGCCCGCAAGCCCGCCCGGCGTCGCTAAATCCAGCGCCCGGCCTGAATTGGGGGATAGTTTAACGGTAGAACAACCGGCTCTGACCCGGTTAGTCTAGGTTCGAATCCTCTTCCTCAACATTTTCTGAGAAGAGGCAGCGGCGCGGTTGCTCAAGCTCAAGCGCCGAGACGCGCGAACATCTCCAGCCCCCGCCGGCCGGCGGGGCTGACGGTGTAGACGCCGCGCCCGACCCGTTCGAACCAGCCATAGACATCCTGCTGCAGGATGGTGGCCGCGCGCGGCGCGTCGGCCGCCGCCCGCAATGCCGCG
>DASZJU010000295.1:0-11017 GCA_035947815.1 Reyranella sp. | reverse complement strand
GACCCGGACCTGTGCGCCGCTCTTGGTGTCGGGAAAGCGAACGCAATGATCGTTTAGGCTGAACCAGGGTCGCTTCAGCCCCAGCGCCTCCATACGCCGGAATCCCGACAGCAGCATGAGGCGGATGGCTGAGAGCCCGGTCGGGTGCTCACCCTCGGCCGCCGCCTCGCGCATCACGCGCCCGAGGTGACGGAGTTCGACTTCGCTCAATCGCCGCTCCCGCCTCCCGACGGCGAGCTGCCGGACGCCTTCCGCCGGATTGCTTCCGATGACGCCGAGACGAGCGGCATGGCCGAGCAGCGCCCGTAAGGTACTAATCGCCCGACTGGCTACGCCAGGGCCGCCCGTTGACCGGCCCCCGCGACCCTTCTTCCGTCCGCGAGCGGACTTGCCCGCCGCGATATCCGCCTGCATTCCCTCGATGTCGTTCAAAGAGAGACCGCTCACGAGCCGTGCGCCGAGCAAGGGCTTGATGTGAGTTTCGATCCGGCTTCGATCCATCTTGAGCGTCGATGCCTTGATCGGCCGACGGTTGCGGCCAAGCAGGCGGCCGGCTTCAGCCTGCTCGAGGTACCAATCACACACTTCCTTGACGGACATGCCGGCCCGGACCGCATGGCGGTCGGCTGACGGGTCTGCGCCTTCCGCCACGGCGGTGAGCTTCTTGCGAGCGAGGTCGCGCGCGTTCTCGGGCGTTAGCCTGCCATATTGACCGAGCACCAGCCGCCGCGTCCGGCCCTCGGTGTTACGGTACTGGATGAAGAACGTCTTCACGCCTGATGGCTTTACGCGGATGCCGAAGCCTCTCAGTTCGGTATCCCACGCGAACACGTCTCGATCAGGCTCAGGTTGGAGCGCGTCCACCACGCGTTTTGTAATCTTGGCCATAGTCCGTTCCTTCTCCAGGGTTTCACGATTGCCGCAAATCTGCTTCCCCGGGATTTCCGGCGGAGGCCGGGGAAGCAGGGGGGAAGCACGGGAGCGAAAATCGTAGGGTATGGAGAGGTTATGGGAAGGATGACCGGAAGTGGCGAAAACCGTTATGGAATAGGCACTTATCGGCTTCCGGGATAGAAAAAGATGCTGTGGCGTAAATGGTCTGAGGATGTTGCCAAGGTCGGGGTCGAGGGTTCGAATCCCTTCGCCCGCTCCAATCTTTCTCCCCGTTCTGTCGGTGTTTCGCGCGGCCATCGCGGTGCCGTTGATTGACTTGGCTTGGCCGCAGTTGCGCGCCGGTCGCGTACTCGCTGCCGATCTGTATGGTCTCAGCGGTCATCCGGCCGGAACGGGACCCTCGATGCGATGAACCTCGCGGACAGAATCGCGTTGGCCAACTCGGGTGTGATGCGCAATCAAGTTCGGGTAGGCGTGAATGTCGAATTCGACGCGTGGCGCCCAGCTTGTGATCGCGTACAGGCCGGCGTCGGCAATCGAATAGCTGCTGCCCAACAGGTATGTACGCGTGGAGAGGTGCCCCTCGACAACGGCGAAGCGGGCCCTCAGACGCTCCCGAAAGACATCCTTCCCTGGCTCCGGAAGCTGCTTATAGAAGAGCGGGCCGAGACCTCCCTTATGCAGCTCGCTGGAGAGGAAATTCAGCCAGGCTTGCAGCTGAGCCCGTTCGATTGTTCCGTTCGGTGGAGCGAGCCTTGCATGCGGATCTCGATCGGCGACGTACTAGGCGATTGCGGCCGCCTCGAGAAGCAGAGTGCCATCATCCAGAGCCAAGGCCGGGACATAACCGAGCGGGTTGATGGACCTGAAATTCCCACCGCCCTGCATCGTCTTGCTGATTTCATCGACCCTGATGGCGATGAACGGCAGACCGCTCTCGAGCAAAGCGACATGCGGCATGAGCGATATCGTGCCAGGTGCATAAAACAGTTTCATTCCGACGTAGCCCTCTCTCTTGCTCTCAGCATACGCAAGTCGCGCGCGATTCGGGCGATGTTCCTGCGCATCGTGGGAGCCAGCGGCATTCCGTGCTCAGCAAGGTCAAGGGCTCAGTTGTCGATCCCTGTCGGGATGGTGGAACAAGAGCACGACCAGTACCGAGGACAGGGCGAGCGCCGTCATCAGCAAAAAGCCGTCGGCGAACGAGCCGCGCAGGTCGAGCACCCAGCCGGTGACGGCGGGCGCCAGGAAGCCGGCGATGGCGAAGGCGAAATTCATGATGCCCAGCGCCGTCGCCGCCCGCTGCGGGGCGATGTCGACATTGATCGCATAGTAGACCGCGGCGGTGCCCATCGAGGCCGCGACCGCCACGGTGATCCCCGCAATGGCCACCGCGAGGCTGTTGGTGAGCGCCACGGGAATGACCGCCAGGGCGGCGACGAACTGGCTGCCGGCGATGAGATAGGAGCGGGCGATGCGCAGCCGGCCCGTCGTCTTCAGCAGATGGTCCGACCAGCGCCCGAGCAGCCACGTCACGACCACGGCCGCGAGCCAGGGCAGCACCGTGAACAGGCCCACGGTTCTGAGGTCGAGCCCATAGGCCTGCTCCAGGTAGCTCGGCAGCCAGGTCATGAAGAAAAACAGGAAATAGCCGTAGACGAAGTAGGCCCAGAAGTTGGCGAGCAGCGTCTGGTTGGCCAGCAGCGCCTTCAGTACGCCGGGCTCGGGCCAGGATTTCGGGACGGCCTTCGGTGCGGCGGAGACCGTTGGATCGCTAGTGCGGATATGGGCGAGCTCGGCGGCATTGACGAAGCGGGAATCCACCGGATCGTCGCGGAACAGGAAATGCCACAGCGGCACCCAGGCGATGGACAGGATGAACAAGGCCGCGAAAGTGAGGCGCCAGTCGAGCCAGCCGAGGAGCTCAGTGACGATAGGCCCGCCGACAGCGAGCGCCAGCGGCACGGCCAACAGCGCGTTGCCCAGCGCGGTTGCCCGCTCGTGCGGGGAAAGCCAGTGGCTGACCGCGCCGGTGAGGGCGGGAAAGCTCGGCCCTTCCGACACGCCCAGCAGCACGCGCGCCGCGTAGAGCGCGGCGAACCCGCTGGCGAGCGCGGTTGCGCCAATCGACAGGCTCCACGAAATGGCGGCGAGGGCCAGCACCGTGCGCGCCCCGTAACGGTCCACGGCGAAGCCGCCGACCAAGGTGGTGATGGCATAGCCGATACCGAAGGCCCCGAGAATGATGCCGGTGTCCGCCGGCGAGAGGCCGAGGTCACGCTGCATTGCCGGGATGGCGTAGGCAATGGCGGCCCGGTCGATATAGTTGACGGCGGAGATCGCGAACAAAAGGAAGATGATGAACCACCGGTACCTGGTACGGGTCATTCACTCTCCCATCGCCCATGCGGGTTCATCGCGTCAGCGATCGGCGAAGGCAAGCTTGGCGCCCAGCGCCGCAAAGGCGCCGGCGAAGGTGCGGCGCATCCAGGTCAGCACTCTTGGGCGCGAGATCACGTGGTTGCGGATCGAGGCGGCGAACAGGCCATAGCCCACGAAGACGACGAAGGTCAGCGCCATGAAGACGCCACTCAGCTCGGACATGCGCAACAGCGGGTTGGCCTCGTCGGCGCTCACGAACTGCGGCAGGAAGGCGAAAAAGAAGATCGAGAGCTTGGGATTGAGAATGTTGATCAGGATGGCCTGGACGATCACTTGGGTCGCCGACTTGGCGCCGACCTCCTTCTCGACCTGGAGCGCGCCGTGCTCCTTCAACGTCATCCAGGCCATGTAGAGGAGATAGGCCACACCAAGATACTTCAGGGTCTGGAAGGCGATCGCGCTGGTGTGCAGCAGCGCCGCCAGGCCCATGATGGCCGCCGCCATATGCGGCACGATGCCCAGCGTGCAGCCGAAAGCCGCGACGACGCTGGCGCGCCCGCCACGCGACAGGCCAGTGGCCAGGGTAAACAGAACGCCGATGCCCGGCGAGACGACTACGATCAAGGACGTCACCAGAAAGTCGATGCTCATCACGCCGCCTCCAACAGCAAGACACTACCCTGGCCGCCGTCGGCGCAGATGCTGACAATGGCGCGCCGGCCCTTCGGCATCGCGGCGAGCTCCTTCACCGCCTGGCTGATGATGCGGGCGCCGGTGGCGCCGAACGGATGGCCGATGGCGGTGCTGCCGCCATTGGGGTTCATGCGCTCCTTCGGGAACGCGCCGAAATCCCGCGACACCTTGGCCTTGTCGCGCAGGAAGTCGACGTTTTGCAGCGCCTTCAGATGGAATGCCACCTGGGCGGCGAACGCCTCGTGGATCTCCCACAGATGGATGGCGGCATAGGTGAGATCGTGACGCGCCAACAGGCGTGGGATGGCGAAGGCCGGCGCCATCAACAGGCCCTCGACGCGGAAATCGACCGAACCGATCTCCCAATCGATCAATCTTACGCGCGGTGTGTTTGCCGGAAGCCGCTCCAGGCCCTTCGACGAAGCGACCCAGACGGCAGCCGCGCCGTCGGTGAGGGGCGACGAGTTGCCGGCGGTCAGGCTGCCCTTGCCGCTGGTCCGATCGAACGTCGGCGGCAGGCGCGCGAGCTTCTCCAGCGATGTGTCCTTGCGCGGAATGGTGTCGCGTTTCACACCGCCCATCGGGATCACGAGATCGTCGAAGAAGCCCTTGTCCCATCCGGCGACCGCGCGCTGGTGGCTTAAAAGCGCAATCTCGTCCTGCTCCGGCCGGCCGATCTGCCAGTCCTTGGCGGTGATCTCGGTATGCTCGCCCATGCTGAGGCCGGTCGTGCGGTTGACGATCGCCGGGATGAACAGCCGGATGTCCTGAAGCTGCACGTGCGTGACCTGGTCGATCTTCTGGCCGAGCGAGCGCGCCTGCTGGAATTTGCGCAGCCAGTCCGACAGGCGCTGGCCGAGCCCGATCTGCACGCGGCTCAGGCTGTCGACGCCACCCACCAGCGCGAGATTGTAACTCGCGCCGTCGATCATCCCGGCAGCCTCGATGGCGCCCATCATGCTGGTCGAGCAGGCCATGACGGTCGAGAAGGCGGGCACCGTGGCGTCGATGCCGGCATCCATCAGCACCTCGCGGGCGATGTTGCTGAAAGTGAGGCTGGGCACCACGACGCCCCACACCGCGAAGTCGGGCTTGCCGCCCTTTAGTTGATCGACCATGTGGCGTGCCACCGGCACGGAGAGCTCGATGGCGTCGAACGCCGCCAGCGCGCCATCGACCTTGGCGAACGGCGTGCGCAGGCCCGCCGCCAGCCAGACATCGACGGGCCGCGGCATCGTCTTCTCCTAGGCCGCCTGCTCGAGCGTCGAGGCGACGTCGCGCGTGGTGACGCGCCGGAGATCGCGCACCTTGGTCGTGTCGAACGGCCGGGCGCGATGCATGGTGCAGCGATTGTCCCAGATCACCAGGTCGCCCTGCTGCCAGGTGTGGGCATGGACGAACCGGCGCTGCGTGGCGTGCTCGATCAGGTCCATCAGCAGCAGCCGGCCGTCGGCGATCGGCATGCCGATGATGTGCGAGGCGTGCGCGGCGAGGTAGAGCGTCTTGCGGCCCGAGCCGGGATGCGTGCGCACCACCCGCTGCGGCGCCGGCGGCAGGCTGGCGCGCTCTTCCGGCGTATAGGTGGTGACGGCAAGCTGGCCGCGCGAATGCCAGATCGAATGCTCGGCGATCAGCCCTTCGAGCTGCTTCTTGGTCTTGTCCGGCAGCGCATCGTAGGCGGCGCGCAGGTCGGCGAATTCCGTGTCGCCGCCTTCGTCGGGCACGATATGGGCGTAGAGCATCGACAGCGCCCCCGGCACGGCGCGGAACGAGGCGTCGGTGTGCCACAGGCGATTGGCCAGCCCGTCGAGCCGGCGCTTGTTGTCGGGCGCCAGCACGTTGCCGTCGCCGTCGAGGTTGGAGATGTCGGCGATATCGTTCGAGGCGATACGATGCTTGATGCCGGTATGCCGCGCCTTCTGCGCCGACGAATGGATCGGGCCGAAATGACGGGCGAAGTCGATCTGCTGGTCGCCGGTGAGCGTCTGGTCGTGAAAGACCACGATCGCATAGCGGTTGATCGCGTCCTCGATGGCATCGCGGTCGGCGGGCTTCAGCGGACGGGCAAGGTCGACGCCGGAAATCTCGGTCACGAAATCGAGATGCATCGGCTTGACGGTGATGCTCATAACCGCCTCCTGCGGCTATAGTATCGGACCAACCATTGTCCCCTAGGAAACGCCATGCCGCAAACGATCAAGCTCGCCCTGCTCGACGATTATCAGAAAGTAGCCCTGCGCATGGCCGATTGGGATCGGCTGAAGAAACGCGGCGTCGAGATCACGGTCTTTCACGAACCCTTCTCCTCGGTCGAGGATGCGGCCAAGAAGCTCGCGCCGTTCCAGGTCCTGGGCCTGCTGCGCGAGCGCACGGCCTTTCCGCGTGCCCTGATCGAGAAGCTAACCAACCTCAAATTCATGGTCCTGACCGGCGCCCGCGCCTCGAGCCTCGACGACAAGGCGGCGAGCGAGCGCGGCATCCCGATCAGCAACACGCCGGGCGGCGGCTCAAACGCTTCGACGGCCGAGCTCTGCTGGGCGCTCTTGATGTCGTGCGCGCGCGACCTCGCCAAGGGCGAGCGCCTGATGCGCACCGGCGGTTGGCACGACGGCATCAAGCAGATGCAGGTCCTCGAGGGCAAACGGCTGGGCGTTCTAGGACTGGGCCGGCTGGGCAGCCGCGTGGCAGGGTATGCCAAGGCCTTCGGCATGGATGTCGTGGCCTGGAGCCAGAACCTCACGGAGGAAAAGGCGGCCAAGGGCGGCGCCAAGCTGGTGAGCAAGGACGAGCTTCTAAAGACCTCCGACTTCGTCACCATTCATCTCGTGCTGTCGGAGCGCACGCGCGGCCTTTTAGGCGCGGCTGACCTCGCCAAGATGAAGAAGACCGCGATCCTGGTGAACACCTCGCGCGGGCCGATCGTCGACGAGGCCGCCCTGATCGCAGCCCTCAAGGCTGGCACGATCGCCCATGCCGGCCTCGACGTGTACGACAAGGAGCCGCTGCCCAAGGGCCATCCGCTCACCCAACTCGACAATGTCACCCTGGTGCCGCATCTCGGCTACGTCGTCGAGGACAGCTATCGCCATTTCTATGCCGGCACGATCGAGGACGTCGAAGCCTGGCTCGACGGCAAGCCGATCAACGTGATCAACCAGGAGGCGTTCGCTCGTAAGTGACTCCTCCCCGCGCTGCGCGCAGGGAGGAGAATCTTTCGTAATGTCGATTCTGGCCAGGCTCGAACGTCGATGAGGTGACGGCATGCGCCGTCATCACCCAAGGAGATCGACATGACCCAATATATGCTGCTGCTGCATCAGGTCCCCAACTACAACATGGACCTGCCGCGCGAGAAGATGCTGGAAATGACCAAGCGCTACATGACCTGGGCCGACACGCTGCGCCAGAAGGGCAAGCTGGCCGGCGGCGAGAAGCTCGCGGCCGGCGGGGTGCGCCATATCAAGGTCAAGGACGGCAAGCCGCTGGCCAGCGACGGTCCCTATGCCGAGGCCAAGGACGTGATCGGCGGCTACTTCGTGATCGAGGCCAAGGATGCGGCCGAAGCCGAGACGATCGCCCGGGATTGCCCGCATCTCACCCTCGCCGCCACCAACTGGCTCGAGATCCGGCCGATCGAGGCGATGCAGGAGCAGCGCAAGGCGGCCGCCGGCTGAGCACCCGGCCGCAGCCGATCTCGATGAATTGTCGATTCGAGAGGGGCGGCAGCGTCGATCAGGTGACGGCAACGCGAAGGGCCGTCACAACCAGGAGGTCGATATGGCTCAATACATGCTGTTGCTGCACCAGCTCCCCGATACCAACGCGGCGTTGCCAACCGCGGTCATGACGGACGTGGTGCGTCGTTACTATGCGTGGGCGGAGACGATGCGCCAGAAGGGCAAGCTGGTCGGCGGCGAGAAGCTCGCCGTCGGCCGGGTGCGCCATATCCGCATGCGAGACGGCACGCCGCTCTCGAGCGACGGCCCCTATGCCGAGGCCAAGGACGTGATCGGCGGCTATTTCGTGATCGAGGCCAAGGATGACTCCGAAGCCGACGCGCTGGCTCGCGACTGCCCGCATCTGTGGAACGCCACCAACTGGGTCGAACTCCGGCCGATCGACTTGATGACGGCCGCAGAAGCGCCTCAGGCGAAGGCGGCCGGCTGAGCGACCAGGTCCACACAATCGTCGCCTCGCTGGCGCGCGACTCGACCCACCGCCTGGTCGCCGCGCTGGCGAGGCGGTTGGGCGCGGGCCGCATCGCGACGGCCGAAGATGCCGTCCAGCACGCGCTCCTGCAGGCGCTGTCGTTGTGGCCGTTCAAGGGCGTGCCGGCCCGGCCCGAAGCCTGGCTGGCGGTCGTCGCCCGCAACCGCGCGCTGGACTTGTTGCGCACCGAATCGCGCGGCCTGGCCCTCGCCGAGGAGCTTGTCCCCTTGTCACCCCCGACCGTTGAACGCGAAGGCCGCTTCGACCGCGAGCTGAACGACGACGAGCTGGCGCTGCTGTTCGCGGTTTGCCATCCCGCGCTGTCGCCCGAGATGCGCGTGACCTTCGCACTCAAGACCGTGTGCGGCCTCACCGTGCCGCAGATCGCGGCCGGCATGCTGGGCGAGCCCACGGCCATCGCCCAGCGCCTGGTGCGGGCGCGCCGCCAGCTCGAGGCGGCCGGCGTCGCCATCGAGGCGCCGCCGCCCGAGGCGCTGCCGGAGCGCGCCGAGACGGTGCGAACCGCGCTCTATCTCATGTTCAACGAGGGCTATTCAGCCTCGTCGGGCGAGGCGCTGGTGCAGCCGGAATTCTGCGTCGAGGCGGTGCGGCTGGCGCGGGCGCTGGCGCAGCATCCCATGACGATGGGCCCGGCGAGCGACGCCTTGGCGGCGCTGCTGGCGCTCACCGCGGCACGCCTGCCGACGCGGGTTGGCCCGGACGGCGTGGCGCAACTGCTGGAAGACCAGCCGCGCGATCAATGGGATCGCAACCTGATCGCGCTGGGCCTCGCCCATCTCGAACGATCGGCCGACGGCGCCGAGCTGACGGTATGGCATCTGCGCGCCGAGATCGCCTCGCTGCACGTCACCGCAGCCAGCACGGCCAAGACCGACTGGCCGCGCATCGTCTCGATCTACGATCACCTGCTGGACCTCGATCCCTCGCCGGTGGTCGAGCTGGCACGTGCCGTCGCGATCGGACGCGCCCGCGGGGCGGCGGCCGGGCTGGTGGCGTTGCCGTCGATCGAGGGCAATCCCTACGGCGAGGCGGCGCGCGGCGTGTTCCTGTCGGAGCTCGGCCGCGTCGACGAGGCGCGCAAGCATTTCGAGAAGGCGATGGCGCTCGCTCGGACCGAGCCCGAGCGTCGCCTGATGGCGCGCCGTCTCATGAACTAGCGACGGAGCTCATGCGGACCGCGGGCCTCCAGGCCCGCCTCTTCCTCGTCGACACGATGATATGAGCGGACCTGGAGGCCCGCGGTCCGAAGACTCAGGTCGTCCTGAAGCGCAGCAGCAGGTGGTTGACGCCGTTCAGCTTGACGTAGAGATCCTCGAACTGCGCGTAAAAATCCTCCCACTGCGGCAGGCCGCCCTGGGCGCCCAGCGAGGTGTAGATCTCGGCCACGGTCTTGCGGCCGTCGATTTGCGCGATGATGCGCGGCGCCAGCGCCGGCAGCTGGGCGCGCCACGGGAAGCCGTCGAGATTGGCGATCAGCGGCGCGCCGGGCTGCAGGCCGGCGGCAAGCTTCTGCGCATCCATCTCGCGCAGCACCGGAATGGCCGAGGTATCCTCCGGCCGCGCCACCGTGTCGAAGCCGGCGCGCGTGGCGTAGAACACATGGGTGCGGAGATTGCCCGCCAGGCGCTCGGCGAAGGCCGCGCGCTCGAGCAGCGGCAGCGAGCTCGCCTGGCGGGCGATGATCGGATCGCTCATGTAAGTGGCGGGCTCGTAGCGCACCGGTTCCAGGAAGGCCACGACCCGGAGGCCGGACTCGGCCGCCATCGTGCCGATATCGGGCACGGTGAAGGCGCGGTCGCAGCTGTGCAGCAGCAGATCGTAGAGACCGGCATCGCCGCCGGTGACGTGGTCGTTGAGATAGGGGTTGCGGCGGAACAGGTTGGTGGTCGGCAGGAAGCGGATCAGCCGCTTGGCCATCGCCAGCCGGTCTTCCACCGCCATCGACAGCGGCGCCAGGGTGCGCAGCAACTCCTGCAGGGGATAGACGCCGCTCCGGCCATATTCGCCGTAGAGCATCACGCCCATGCCGCCGTCGGGCTGCAGGACGCTGGCCAGGGCGCGCATGCCGGCGGCCGGATCGGGCAGGTGATGCAGCACGCCGGTGCAGTCGATGTAGTCGAACTCGCCGATCGGCATCGACGGCAGATCGAGGAGGGAGCCGGTCAGGAACTGGATGTTGCGCAGCCCGCGCGCCTTGGCCCGGGCCTCGCAGATCTGGCGCGAGGCGGCCGAAAGGTCGAGATAGACGACCTCGCCGGGACAGCGCCGGTCGACCAGCTGCTGGGCGATCATGATGCAGGCATCGCCGGTGCCGCCGCCCGCCACCAGGGCGCGGAACGGCCGTATGAAATTCAGCCGCCCGGAGAACAGGTAGTGGTTGACCTCGAGGACATGGCTCGGCGTGCCGGTGACCAGCCGGATGGCTTCGTCGCGCGGGTCGCGCGGCGGATAGGGCAGCGCCTCGTACTGGGCGCGAACGTTATCCAACGGCGAAGAAACGGTCATTCTGGCCTTGTTTCACGGCGGGCAGGGGGCTACCCGGGGGATTAGTGCAACAAATCCCACCTCCATGAAAGGGGGCCATGAAAGGCTATTTCGGCGTCGGTGTGGAAGGCGTCAGCAAGGCCATGAACGTTGGCACCTTGTTCCGCACCGCCCATGCCTTCGGCGCCGCCTTCGTGTTCACGCTCAAGGCCCAGTACAACAGCCGGGAAGGGTTTTTGAGCGACACCTCCGACACCCCGCGCTCGGTCCCGACCTACAATTTCGCCGACCTGGAGGCCTTCCGCCTGCCGCAAGGCTGCCGGCTGGTCGGCGT
>DASZJU010000294.1:0-15523 GCA_035947815.1 Reyranella sp. | reverse complement strand
AACGCGTGACGCCGCAGGAGGTTCCACATGGCCAAGGGTGTTATAGGCTCGGCGCCCGCATGGCCGCCCGGCAGATAGCCGCCTGCTTCAACGTTTCACGATCATCGACAGGCCCTGCTCGATCGCCAGCCTGGCCATCGCCTTCAGGTCATCGTCGGTGGCGCTGCTGACCGGATGGCCGATGGTCGCGAAGCGATAGTCCGGCATGCCCAGCACGCGGCACATCATCTCGGCGCCGCTCACGAAGCGCTCGGTCATGACGCTGAAGGCAGGAACCAGGAGACGTTCAGCCGTTACGGAGTCGTGCAGACTGCACGATGAACAGCTTCCTCAATCGCCGATGCCGGAGATCACCGCGTCCCAGTTCCTGATCTCGGCCGCGATATGGGCGTCGGCCGGCGCGCTGTAGTTGGACTTGGTGCGGCTCACGACCTTGGCCACGCCATGCTCCTCGCGCAGCATCCGGTCGAGATGGGCGAAGAAACCCTTGGTCCCCACCTTGCCGTTGGAGATGAAGCCGATGGTCTTGCCTTCCAGGGTGGCAAGGCGCGGCGCGAGCTGGCCGACCGGCGGGGCCTTTTCGGGCGTGGGATCGAGAACACGGAAAGTCATGGCGTACCTCTGTTATTTCTTGGGCGGTTCGCAATCGACGCAGGCGCCGATCGGCAACGTAACGGCACGGCTCTTGTTGCCCAGCCAGGGCGGGATGATGGCGCCGAAACCGCCCGCCGGTCCACCGGCGGCGATGACCAGGAGCTGGTCGGGCGATGGCAGCGCCGGATAGACTCTGTCGCCGCGGTCGCGCACGACGGCCCCCTTGCCGACGTCGGCCCATTCGCGGCGATGGATGCGGGCGCGCTCGTGGATGAAGTTGGCGATGTCCGTCTTGCTCCACTTCGCCGCCTGCAGGTGCTCGCGCAGCTGCTTGGGAAAGATCAACGCATAGTTACCGGGGTGGATCGAATAGTGCCGCAGGTTGGCGCGCATGTCGGCGGCGAAGGTTTCCAGGATCTCCTCGGGCTTGGTCGTCCATTCGTTCATGATCTGGCGCGGCGCGCCCGCCGCCATCACCGTCACGGCCGATGCCTCCTTCGGGAGTCCGCGCTGCTCGGAGAGCGAGAGCCAGGTCGTGTCCTCCTCGTCCTCGGCCACGCAGAAGCTGAACTTGCCGGGATGGCCCAGGGTCGAGCGGTCGATGGCGCCCGGCCGCGCGTCTAAAAGGTTGATCAGGCCGAGCCGGATCGCGCGGCCGATCACGGCGGTGGCGCGATCGCTGTTGCCCAGCGCATTGAAGGTGCCGCCGGCGCCGAGCTCCAGCCGGATCGGGCCGTTCAGCACCACCAGCACGGCGCAACCGCCCGTGCTCGCCGTGGCGCCGTGCATCAGGAAGTCGTCCTGCATCATCGCCATCCAGGCCGTGACCACGACCGGGAAATGCATGGGCAGGCAGCCCGCCATCACGGCGTTGACGGCAAGCTTCTCGGCCGTGATGGCGAGCCCGCGCACCGGCTCGATACCGATCAGCTGGTCGGGCGGCATCATCACCCAGTCGAGGCAGGCCTGCACGGCATCCGCCGTCGGCGGCACGATCGGCAGGCCGTCGGTCCAGCCATTGCTGTGATAGAGCTCCTGGACGGCGGAGATATCGGTGACGTCGTAGCTGCGGGAGGCGAGTTGCACGGAGAGGCTCCTCAGGCGGCGAGCATGCGCTCGCGATTGCGGTCGCGCAGGATGGGCATCACCCATTTGCCGAAGCGACGGGCTTCCTCGTCGTGCAGGTAGCCCGACAGGCAGAAGGAGTGGCAGCCGAGACCGATGAAGTTCTGCAGGGTGTCGGCGCATTGCTCGGGATCGCCGACCACGGCGATGCCGGCGCCGGGCCGAACCTGGGTGATGCCGGTCCACAGATGCGGCTCGATGGTCTCGCCGATCGCCGCCAGCTCGCGCACGCGGCGGTTGGCCTCGGAGGTGGCGAAGCGTTCCTTCACGAAAGCCTTCTGCGCCTCGGTGGCATGGGACACCAGCTCATGGGCGAACTCCCACGCTTCCTTCTCGGTCGGCCGACAGACGACCTGCAGGCGCATGCCGAAGCCAATGTCGTCGGCGCGGCCGTGGCGCGCGGCCATGCCGCGGATCTCGATCATATTGGCGCGAATGCGCTCGTAGGTGTCGCCCCAGAAGAGATGCACGTCGGAGTGCTTGGCCGAGATCTCCCAGGCCTGCTTCGAGCCGCCGCCGAGATAGAATTTGGGATAGGGCTTCTGCAGCGGATGGGGCCGGATCTGCGCGTCCTTCAACTGATAGAACTTGCCGTCGAAGGTCACCGGACCGCGCGCGGTCCACAGCGCCTTCAGGATCGAGACCTCCTCGTCCATGATCTCGTAGCGCTCTTCCTTGCCCCACTTGATGCCTTCCGACGCGTTCTCGGCCTCACTCTGGCCGGCGATCAGGTTGATGCAGATGCGGCCGCCCGAAAGCTGATCGAAGGCCGCGATCATCTTCGCCAGCAGCACCGGGTTGATATAGCTCGGTCGCGCCGCCACCAGCATGCGGATCGACTTGGAGCGCGCCACCATCATGGCGCTCGAGATCCACGCCTCCCAGCAGGCGGTCTGCACCGGCACCAGCATGTACTCGAAACCGGCTGCCTCGGCCGCCTCGACGACGCGGTCGAACAGCGCCAGCGACGGCGCCACCTGCGCACTCGCCAGGCCATAGGCCGTGGTGTCGCCCGCGGTCGGAAGGAACCAGCCGAATTCCAGTCTGCGCCCGTCTCGCTGCATGCCTCGATTGTCTCCCGGGAGCCACTCCAGCGCAATTGGCGCTGGCCGCGCCGGCCGCGACACGGCACGATCCGCGCCTTTGGGGCCGCGCGCCTTTGTGGGGAGATCATATGTTGCAGCACGGCAAGCGTCCGACAATCGCATCGCGGCACGGCATGGTGGCCGCCGCCCATCCGCTGGCCGCGGCGGCCGGCGCGCGAATCCTGGGCAACGGCGGCAACGCCTTCGACGCCGCGGCAGCGACCGCGGCGGCCCTGAACGTCGTCGAACCCTACATGTCGGGCCTCGCGGGCCAGGGCATGGCGACCTGCTACATTGCCGCGGAAAAGCGCGTGCGCTCGCTCAACTTCATGAGCCGCATCCCGCGCAAGTTCCCGCTCGACAAGCTGGAGCGCCGCGAGCAGATCGTGCGCGGACCGGTTGCCGTGGGCGCGCCCGGCAATCTCGCCGGCTGGTGCGAAATGGTGGGCACCTACGGCACCCGGAAGCTAACCGAGCTGTTTGCCCCGGCGATCGCCATCGCCCGCGACGGCTTCGGTCTGATCGAATTCAACGTCGAGGAGATGGCGGGCGCCACATCGGAGCTGCGCGGCCACGCCGCGCTCTATCCCGAATGGTCGCGCACCTATCTCGAGGGCCTGAGCGGCGGACGGCCTGCGCTGGGCGCCGTGCTGAAGCAGCCCGACCTCGCCAAGACACTGGAGGCCCTGGCCGCCGAAGGGCCCGGCCTGATGTATGGCGGCGCGCTCGGTAAAAAGGTGATCGAGCGGCTGGTCGAGCTGGGCGGCTGCCTCACCATGGAAGATCTTTTGGACACCAAGGCGGTGTGGATCGACCCGCTGGCGGCGAGCTATCGCGGCCGCACCATCCATGTGCCGCCGCCGCCCTGCGAGGCCTTCCAGTATCTGCTGACCTTGCGCATCCTCGAAGGCTTCGAGCTCGGCAAGATGGCGCGCAACGGCACCGAACATATCGATACCGTGCTGCGCGCCATCCGCGTGGCGGCGGGCGTGCGCATCGCCAACGGCGTGCCGTCGCAGCAGAAGCTGGCCGAGCTTTTGTCGGACGGCCACGTCGAGAGCCTGCGGGTGCGGGTGCGCGACGGCAAGCCGGTCGACGGACCGACCGAGCAATGGACGGCGCCCGCTTCCGAGGGCCACACCACGTCGTTCTCGATCGCCGACAAGGGGGGCAACATGGTGTGCGTGACGCAGAGCCTCGGCAGCATGTTCGGTTCGGGCGTCGTCGTGCCCGGCACCGGGGTCTGCCTCAACAACTTCCTCTATTGGGCCGACGTGAACCCCAAGAGCCCCAACCGGGTGAAGCAGGGCGACGCCATGCCGATCTGCGTGGCGCCCTCGATCGTCACCCAGGACGACAAGCCGGTGCTGGCACTGGGCACGCCCGGCAGTTACGGCATCCTGCAGACCCAGGCGCAGGCAATGGTGCAATACCTCGACTTCGGCCTGCCGCTGCAGCAGGCGATCGAGGCGCCGCGCGCGCGGCTGACCGACGGCCGCGCGGTGCTGCTCGAATCGCGGGTCGAGTCGAAGGTGCACGAAGAGCTGCGCGACCGCGGCCACGCGCTCTCGAGCGGCCCGGACTGGACCATGAAGGTGGGCGGCATGCAGGGCGTGGCGGTCGATCCCGCCGGCACCTTCACCGGCGGCTGCGATCCGCGCCGCGACGGCTACGTGGTGCCGGCTTAGATCTTGCCGGACCGCGGGCCTCTGGCCCGTTCATGATCATGAGGCGGGTCGCGCGGAGTAACCTCCGCGCTGGGACGCCCGCGGTCCGCTTGAGCTATTTGGCCGGGACCACGACCCGAGTCTGGGAGCGGATCTGGGGTGAAAAGCGACCCCAGCCGCGCATGGCTTTGAATTCCTTGGTTTCGACCGCGGCGGGCGAATCGAGCTCATAGACCGTGGTGTAAAGCCTGGTCTGGGTGCGCTTACCCTGGCCGCGGTCGCTTTCGGAGATGTCTCCCGAGGAGACATAACGGCGGCCGGCCCGCACGCCGGGACAGGCCAGCGCATCGGGCAGGTGCACATCGTCGTACCAGCGGTTCCAGTCGGCCTCGACCGAGGCATCGACTTCGGCAGTCACGATCAGCAGGCAGTTGGGCAGCAGGCGGTTGGGCAGGTCGGTCATTCGGCATTCCTCTTGCACGGAAGCGTCCGGCACGATGGAATGCCCGCCAACAAGAATGTTCAAGAGGGGATGGTTCATGCGCAAACTGATTTGGCTGGCGGCGGCAACGGTCGCGATCGCCGGCGCGGGGCTTGCGGAGGCGCAGGACACACCGCGCAAGGGCGGCACCATCCGCATGACGGCGCCCTATGCCGCGAGCTTCGGCAGCCTCGACCCCCACACCACGCCGCGCGCGCAGGACGATATCGTCAGCAAGGCGCTGCAGCGCACGCTCTACAATTGGGACTCGGCCAACAGCAAGCTGGTGCTCGAGCTCGCCAAATCGGTGACGCCGGCGGAGGACGGGCTCACCTATACCTACAAACTGCGCGACGACGCCTATTTCCATAACGGCCGCAAGATGACCGCCGACGACATCATATGGTCGTTCACCCGGATCATGGATGGCAGCAAGGGCTATCCGGCGGCGCGCTATGTGCGCATCATCAAGGGCGCCATCGACGTCGAGAAGAACCAGGCCAAGGAGATCTCCGGCCTGAAGAAGATCGACGACTTCACGCTCGAAATGACGCTGACCGACAAGGTCGACCCGGCCTATTACTTCTTCTCGGGCACGACGGCCATCCTGCCCAAGGAAGAGGTCGAGAAAGGCAATTTCGCTTCCAACCCGGTCGGGCTGGGGCCGTTCAAGTTCAAGGAACACATTCCCGGCTCGCGCGTCGTGGCCGAGCGCTGGGAGAAGTTCTACAAGCCCGGCAAGCCCTACGCCGACAAGCTCGAAGTGCTGATCATGGCCGAAGCGGCCGCACGCGACGTGGCCTTCCGCAACAAGGAGATCGACACCTCGATCCTGGGCCCCGCCCAATACGTCGCCTATCGCGCCGATCCCGAGCTCTCCAAAGGCATCCTCGAAGTGGCCGAGATGTTCACCCGCGCCGTGACCTTCAATCACAGCTTCAAGCCCTTCCAGGACAAGCGGGTGCGCCAGGCGTTCAATTACGCGATCGACACCGACCTGATCATCAAACGGCTGGTCAAGGACAAGGCTTATCGCGCCGTGAGCTGGCTGCCGCTGTCCTCGCCGGCGTTCGACAAGAACGTGAAGCCCTATGCCTTCGATCCCGACAAGGCCAAGAAGCTCTTGGCCGAGGCGGGCTATCCCGACGGCTTCGAGTTCGAGTTGACGACCAGCCAGAACGAGAGCTGGGGCCTGCCGATCGTCGAGGCGATCATTCCCATGCTCGCCAAGGTCGGCATCAAGCTGAAGCCCAAGCTCGTCGAGGTGACGGTGCTGACCGACATCGCCATGAAGGGCGAGCACCAGGCCTATATCGGCTCGAACCTGACCGGCCCCGATTCGCTCGCCACCCTGCGCTGCTATTACTCCAAGACGCCGCGCACGGCCTGCAACTACACCGGCTACAACAATCCGGCGTTCGACAAGCTTCTGGACGACGCCGCGGCCAGCCTCGACCCGGCCAAGCGCAACGACCTGCTGCGCCAGGCCAACAACCTGATCTACGACGAAGCGCCGGTGTGGTTCTTCAACTACAACAAGGCGGTGCTGGCCTATCAGCCGTGGATCCACGGCCTGCAGGCCAACCCGACCGAGATCACGCACCAGTACGTCGAGGACATCTGGGTCGACGACAAGTCGCCGGCGAAATGACGTTGAAGTTTCCTCCCCACGAAGTGGGGAGGTGCCCCGTAGGGGCGGAGGGGTCATGAGCCACAGGATGTGCGCGCGGCCTCTGACCCCTCCGGCCCTGCGGGCCACCTCCCCAGCGAAGCTGGGGAGGAAAGCGAAAAACTGATGCTTCTTGTTCTCGCTCGTCGTCTCGGCAACGTCGTCCCGACCCTGCTGGCTGTCATTGCGCTGATCTTCCTGCTGTTCAGCGTCCTGCCGGGAAGCTTCATCTCGGGCATGAACGAGGATGGCCGCTCGCCCATCGACCCCGCCGTCATGGAGCGCATGCGCAAGGAGATGGGGCTGGATGACCCGCTGCCCCTGCGCTTTGCCAAGTACGTCGCCAACGTCGCCACCGGCGATCTCGGCGTGTCGTTTCGCACGCGGGAGCCCGTGACCAAGCTGATCGGCGTGCGCGTCTGGCCGTCGCTGAAGCTGGTTTTCGCCGCCATGACATTCGCCATCTCGGTCGGCGTGACCCTGGGCTTCCTGGCAGCACTTCGGCCCGGCAGCCTGCTCGACACGGTGTCGATGGTCACGGCCATCTCGGGCCTCAGCCTCTCGCAGTTCTGGTTCGGCCTGATGCTGATGTACCTGTTCGCGTTGCAGCTGAATTGGCTGCCGAGCTTCGGCTACGGCGACGGCGGATTGCGAAATCTCATCCTGCCCGCGGTGGCGCTCGGCGTCGGCCCGATGGCACTCTTGGCGCGCACCACGCGCGCCGCCGTGCTCGACGTCCTCAATGCCGACTTCGTCCGCACCGCGCGCAGCAAGGGCATGAGCGAGCGCCTCGTCGTCAAATGGCACGTGCTGCGCAATGCGCTGGTGTTGGTCATCACCATCGTCGGCCTGCAGTTCGGCTCGCTGATGGGCCAGGCGGTGGTGGTCGAGAAGCTTTTCGCCTGGCCCGGTGTCGGCTCCCTGATGGTCGATTCGGTGTTCCAGCGCGACATGCCGGCGGTCCAGGGCTGCATCCTGATGATCGTGCTGTTCTTTCTTTTCATCAACACGCTGGTCGACATCGCCTACGTCGTGATCGATCCGCGCATCCGCTATGGTTGAGGCCAGTCGATGAAGTGGGGCTCCAACACATGGGTCGGCGGCAGCCTGGTCGGCCTGGCGATCGGCGTGGCGATCCTCGCCCCCTGGATCGCCCTCACCGATCCGGTGATGGACGCCAACCTGATGAACGCCGAGCTGCCGCCGAGCTGGGAGTTCCCGTTCGGCACCGACGCGCAGGGCCGCGACATCTATTCCCGCATCGTCTACGGCGCGCGCATCTCGCTCACCGTCGGTATCGTCAGCCAGATCTGCAACAGCCTGATCGGCGTCACGCTCGGCCTCACCGCCGGCTACTGGGGCGGCTGGTGGGACGATCTGGTGAGCGGCCTCACCAACCTGATGCTGGCGATCCCCTCGCTGGTCTTCGCCCTCGCCATCATGGCGATCCTCGGGCCAGGTCTGGTGAGCCTCGTGATCGCGCTGGGCCTTACCAGCTGGTCCTATTCCTGCCGCATCGCGCGCGCCCAGGTGCTGTCACTCAAGAGCCAAGGCTATGTCCAGGCGGCGCGTATCCTGGGTTATGGCGACCTGCGCATCATGTTCACGCAGGTATTGCCCAACATCCTGGGGCCGCTGATCGTGATCGCCACCCTCGGCATGGGCGGGGCGATCCTGGCCGAGGCGGCGCTGTCGTTCCTCGGCCTCGGCATCCGTCCGCCCTTCCCGAGCTGGGGCAGCATGCTGTCCGAGGCGCGCGACCAGATCCGGGCGGCGCCGTGGCTGTCGGTGTTCCCCGGCCTCGCCATCTTCTTCACCGTGCTGGGGCTCAACCTTTTGGGCGACGGGCTGCGCGACATTCTCGACCCGCAGTCCGAGACGAGGCGGGCATGAACGCTCCTCTACTCAAGGTCGAGGACCTGCGCATCACGCTGCAGGGCGACGGCACCTCGTTCGATGCCGTGCAGAACGTCTCCTTCGCGATCGCTCGCGGCGAGGCGTTCGGGCTGGTCGGCGAATCGGGCTGCGGCAAGAGCATCACTGCACTCGCCATCATGGGCCTGTTGCGCCGCCCGCTGTCGCGGAGCGGCGGCAGGATCGTGCTCGACGGAGAGGAGATCCAGGACGCCTCGGCGGCCGAGATGCGCCGCCTGCGCGGCAAGCGCATCGCCATGATCTTCCAGGAGCCGATGACGGCGCTCAATCCGCTGTCGCCGGTCGGTCGCCAGATCGCCGAGATGTTCGTGCTGCACGAAGGCGCCTCATGGAACGAGGCGATGGATCGCGCGGAAGACGCGCTGCGCCAGGTCCGCGTGCCCTCGCCCGAGCGGCGTATCCGGGACTATCCGCACCAGCTCTCGGGCGGCATGCGCCAGCGGGTCATGATTGCCATTGCGCTGGCCTGCGGACCGGAGCTTTTGATCGCCGACGAGCCGACCACGGCGCTCGACGTCACGGTGCAGGCCGAGATCATCGACCTGATGGCCGAGCTTTGCGCCGCCAAGGGAACGGCCATCCTGATGATCAGCCACGATCTCGGCCTGGTCGCCAACATGTGCCGGCGCGTCGCCGTGATGTATGCCGGCCGCATCGTCGAAAGCCAGGTGGCCGGGGCGATCTTCGCCACGCCGCGGCATCCCTATACCCAGGGCCTGGTCGATTCGCTGCCCCGCCTGGGCGAGCGTTCGAGGCGCGGCCAACAGCGCCTGCGCGAGATCTCGGGCGTCGTGCCGTCGATTGCGGCCTACCCCTCGGGCTGCCGCTTCAACCCGCGCTGCCCGGCCGTGACCGACATCTGCCGCTCGACCGCGCCCGAGATCACGACCTTGCCAGCCGACGGTCTGGTGCGGTGCCACCATCATGGTTGAGCCGCTGCTGAAGCTCGACGACCTCGCGGTCCATTTCACCGTCGGCGGTGCGCTCCGCGGCGGCACCAAGACTCTGAAGGCGGTCGACGGCGTCAGCCTCGACGTGAAGCCCGGCGAGTGCCTGGGCCTGGTGGGCGAATCGGGCTGCGGCAAGTCCACCCTGGCGCTCGCCGTCATGGGCCTGATCCCGCCGACCCATGGCGGCATCGCCCTGAACGGCCAGGCGATCTCCGGGCGCGATCGCATGGCGACGGCACGCACGGTTCAGATGGTGTTCCAGGACCCCTACGCCTCGCTCAACCCGCGCCAGACCGTGCGGCGTACCTTGGCCGATCCGCTGCGCCTGCACGGCATCACCAACCGGAGCGAGGTCGACCAGCGGGTCCTGGACATGATGACCAAGGTCGGGCTGCGCCCCGACCATGCCGACCGCTATCCGCATGAATTCTCCGGCGGCCAGCGCCAGCGCATCGGCATTGCCCGTGCCCTGATCCTAAGACCCAAGCTGGTGATCTGCGACGAGCCGGTGTCGGCGCTCGACGTCTCGATCCGCGCCCAGATCATCAACCTGCTGCTCGATCTCAAGGACGAAATGGGCCTCAGCTACATCATGATCAGCCACGATCTCGGCGTCGTCGAGCATGTGAGCGACCGGGTCGCCGTGATGTATCTCGGCCGCATCGTCGAGCAGGGCGGCTGGCAGGAGATCTTCGAGGATCCGCGCCATCCCTATACGCGCGCGCTGATCGCGGCCATTCCCGACCCGTTCCATCTCGTCGCCGCCTCGGCCACGGCCAAAGCCAGAGGCGAGATCGCGAGCGCGCTCAACCCGCCGCCGGGCTGCCATTTCAACCCGCGCTGCCCGATGAAGGCCGACCGCTGCGTGAGCGAAGTGCCGCTGCTCGAGGCGGTCGCCGCGGGCCACGTCGCGGCTTGTCATTTCCGCGATCGTGCCGGCTGATCGCTCCGTCACGACGCGCTACTCTTCGACATGATTTTCCATGTCCTTGTTTGCGAAGAGACGGTCGTCGCGAGTCAAGGAGATGCGGCGGACGTTCCTTGGTGGAGCTTCACCAAGACCGTGCTGGCCGCAGCCGCCCTCGCCCTGGTGCGCGACGGTCGCTTGGCACTCGACGATTCGTTGCGCGATCAGCCCTACACGCTGCGCCAACTTCTTCAGCATCGCGCCGGGCTGACCAACTATGGCGGCCTAACCGCTTACCAGGAGGCCGTGGATCTCAATGACGACGCTTGGTCGCCGCTTGAAATGCTGGCGCGCGCCAAAGCCGACCGGCTTCTCTACCAACCCGGCACGGGTTGGGCCTATTCCAACATCGGCTATTTCCGCGTTCGCGAACTCATCGAACGCGCGACGGAAAGTTCGCTCAACATGGCGCTCGATCGCCTCGTCCTGAGACCGCTCGGGATCGAGGGCGTGCGCCTCGCCACACAAAGAAGCGACTTCTCCGCTGCCTACGATCCGAAATGGGTCTATCACGGGCTGCTGGTGGGTCAGTTGCGCGAAGCAGCGACGCTCCTGCAACGTCTCCTGACCGGCGATTTACTGCCCCCGACCTTGATATCGTCCATGCTCGACCGATATCCCGTGGGCGGCCCCATCGCCGGCCGTCCATGGAAAACGCCAGGGTATGGACTCGGCCTCATGATCGGCAACACGACGGACGGCGGGCTGATCGCCGGCCACTCAGGCAGCGGCCCCGGCAGCGTCATCGCCGTCTATCATAGCCTCGACTCACAAGCCTCCTGCTCGGCTGCTGCGTTCGAAGCTGATGGCACGGATGGGACGGTCGAGGAAGCCTGCGTTAGCCTGCTACGACGGCAACGATGAAGACCACCGACGTCGACCGTATTGCAGATTGGATCGCCCATCGCGGCCTTGAAGGCGCGCAGGAAGCTGACCTGCTGCGCGAGTTCTGCGAGAAGTGCAACGCGGCAGCACTTCCGATCAGCCGCGCACTTGCCATCATCGACACGCTGCATCCGGTGCACGAAGGCACCGTCTTCCGCTGGCGCGATGACAACGTCGAGGAAGAGGCCGCCACCCAGTATGGCCGCACCACCGAAGGCGACGCCGCCGAATTCTGGCGACGCAGCCCGTTCTATCACCTGCTGCAGAGCGGCGGCGAGGAGCTGCGCCGGCGCATCGGATTCGGCGACTCGGCCGACTTTCCCATCGTCCAGGACATGAAGGACGAGGGCCACACGGACTACATCGTCTTCGTCCATCGCTTCGCCAGCGGCGCTACGATCGGCGAGATGGACTGCGTCTACTCAGGCTGGTCGACGCGCAGCAACCGGGGTTTCAACGACGACGATATCGTCGCCCTGCGCCGCCTCGTGCCGGTGTTGCATTTGGCCATCAAGAGCGCGGCGCTGGCCAAGGTCGCCGATACCTTGGTCCAGGTCTATCTCGGCCGCGACGCCGGCCGGCGCGTGCTCGAAGGCCGCATCCAGCGCGGCGTTGCCGACCGCATCGAGGCGGCGCTCTGGTTCTCGGACCTGCGCAGCTACACCACCATCTCCGACGGCGCGCCACCGGGCGAGCTCATTCCGCTGCTCAACGACTATGCCGAGGCGGTCATCACGGCGATCCACGAGGCCGGCGGCGACGTGCTGAAACTGATCGGCGATGGCACGCTGGCGCTGTTCCGCGCCGACGATCCATCCGAGGCCTGCCAGCGCGCGCTCAAGGCCGAGGAGATCCTGCGCGGCCGCGTGCGCGACCTGAACGAAAAGCGCCAAGCCGCGGAACAGCCGATCACTACCGTCTATATCGGCCTGCATATCGGCGAGGTTTTTTACGGCAATATCGGCAGCATCGACCGGCTCGACTTCACGGTCGTGGGCCCGGCGGTCAACGAGGCCAGTCGCATCGCCTCGATGTGCCGATCGGTCGATCGCTCGGTGCTGGTCTCCTCGACCTTCGCTGACTGTTTGCCCGCCGCCGAGCGGGCACGCCTGGTATCGGTCGGCCGCTTCGCGCTGCGCGGCGTCGGCCAGGCCAAGGAACTCTTCACGCTCGATCCGGAGACGCTCTGACGCCCGGCTGGCGAAGATTTGACCAGCATTCGCTCGGAAAAATTCGGTGGACCGACTTGCGCCGGTTGCTCCCTGATGCCTACGATGACGGCAATAGTTGAAGCCGTCCAACGAGGTGGCAGTCCTGGGAGGACATTTTATGGTCAAGACCAAGCGTCGTAGCGTGCTTAAGCTTGCCGGCGGCACTGCCGCCGTTTCTTTGGGTGGGATGGCGGGCATCCTGGCGACCGGTCGCACGCCGGCCTATGCCCAGCAGAAGACCGTCCATTGGTTGAAGTGGGTCGACTTCGTGCCGGCGACGGACACGCTGTTCCGCAAGGAAATGATGCCGGAGGCCGAGAAGGCGCTGGGCGTCAAGATGAATCTCGAGACGGTGAACGGCAACGATCTGCAGCCGCGCATCACGGCCGCCATCCAGTCCGGCGCCGGCCCCGACCTGATCATGTCGTTCAACAGCTACACCCATCTCTATGCCAACAGCGTCGTCGACATGAGCGCACTTGCCGAGGAAGTCGGCACGCGCGAGGGCGGGCTCTTCCCGTATGCCAAAGCCATCTGCAGCGACGGCAAGATGTTCATGGGCATGCCGTGGGCGGTGATCGGCGGCATGGTCGCCTATCGCAAGTCGTGGTTCGACGAGATCGGCGTCGACAAGTTCCCCGACACCTGGGAGACCTACCGCGAGGCCGGCAAGAAGCTGAAGGCCAAGGGCCATCCGCTCGGCCAGACGCTCGGCCACACCTTCGGCGACGCGCCGGGCTTCACCTACCCCTACCTGTGGTCGTGGGGCGGCAAGGAGGTCGAGGCCGACGGCAAGACCGTGGTCATCAACTCCAAGGAGACGCTCGAATCGGTCAAGTTCATGACCGGCTTCTGGAAGGACGCCCACGACGAGGGCGGCCTTGCCTGGGACGACACCAACAACAACCGTGCGTTCCTGTCGCAGACCATCGCGGCGACGCTGAACGGCGCTTCGATCTACATCGAATCGCTGCGCAAGCCCGAGCAGTACCAGACCGACAAGGGCCAGCCGTTGAACAAGGACATTCTGCATGCGCCGCTGCCCAAGGGCCCGGCCGGCCAGTTCGGCTTCCATCTGCTGCAGTCGAACATGCTGATGAAGTATTCCAAGAACCAGGACGCGGCGAAGGAGTTCCTGAAGTGGCTTCACACCGAGGCCAACTACCGGAAGTTCTTCGAATCGCAGAAGGGCTTCGCCACGCCGTGCACCGCCAAGTGGGAGAGCGACAAGCTGTGGGACGTCGATCCGGTCATGACGCCCTACAAGGTCGCGGCGAGGCTCGGCCAGGCCATTGGCAACGCCGGACCGCCCAACGCCAAGGCCCAGGAAGTACTCTCGAAGTACATCGTCACCGACATGTACGCCAAGGCCGTGCAGGGCATGCCGGCCGCGGATTCGGTGAAGTGGGCCGAGAGCGAGCTCAAGAAGGTCTACGAAGTGTAAGGTTCCCTCTAATCGCGTAGCACAACAGGTGAGTGCACCATGGCAGTGACCGCAGTCTCGGGTGTCGAAGTTCGTCGCCCCGTCCCGCGACTGCGGCGCCTGGAGGACGAGCGCTGGCTGGCGCTCGCCCTGCTCGTGCCGACGGCGGTGCTGCTCGGCCTGTTCATCGCCTATCCCTTCTTCGAAGGCGTGATGCTGTCGCTCAGCAGCTCGCGCGTCGGCATCCCGGGCGAGTTCGTCGGCCTCAAGAACTTCAGCAAGATCTGGGACGACAGCATTTTCCGGACGGCGGTCTGGAACACCTTCTGGTACACGGGCGTCACGACGGTGTTCAAGCTGGCGCTCGGCCTGTGGCTGGCGATGCTGCTCAACCGGCATTTCAAGGGCAAGGCGCTGGTGCGCGCCTTCATCCTGCTGCCCTTCATCATTCCCACGGTGCTGTCGACCTTCGCCTGGAAATGGATGTTCGATCCCACCTTCAGCGTCATCAACTGGACGCTGTTCCATCTCGGCATCATCACCACCCGCATCAACTGGCTGGGCGATCCCGACCTCGCCATGACCTCGATCATCATCGTCAATATCTGGCGCGGCGTGCCGTTCTTCGCCATCAGCCTGCTGGCCGGCCTGCAGACCATCAGCCCCGAGCTGAACGAGGCGGCCGCCATCGACGGCGCCCGGCCATGGAACCGGTTCTGGTACGTCACCTGGCCGCTGCTGTTGCCGGTCACCATGGTGGTGATGCTGTTCTCGGTGATCCAGACCTTCGCCGACTTCCAGCTTGTCTATGTCATGACCGGCGGCGGCCCGGCCAACGCCACGCAGCTCTTCGCGACCTACGCCTACCAGATCGGCATCGGCACCGGCCTCTTGTCGGAGGGCGCCGCGATCTCGCTCGCCATGTTCCCGTTCCTGTTCATCATCGTGGTGGTGCAGCTTCTCTACATCCGCCGAGTCGAAACCCGATGAGCTGGGAGACACGCTGACATGATCGAGGGCGCAGCCTGGCGACGGTGGGTGTTCTACAACATCCCGTTGATCCTGTTCGTCTTTGTCCTGCTGTTCCCGTTCTACTGGATGATCATCACGACCTTCCGGCCGGACGGCGAGCTTTACCGGCCGTGGAACGCGCCCAACTACATGCCGTTCTGGACCAACCATCCGACGCTCGAACACATCGAATACCTGTTCGAGGAGACGAACTTCGCGCGCTGGATGCTGAACACCATGTTCATCGCCGTGGTCTCGACGCTGATCTCGCTGTTCTGCGGCGTGCTGGCGGGCTACGCGCTCGCCCGGCTCAACTTCCCGTGGGCCGGCAGCCTCGGCACGATGATCTTCATCACCTACCTGGTGCCGCAGACCCTGTTGTTCATCCCGCTGGCGCAGATCATCCGCAATTTCGAGCTCGGCGACACGCCGTGGTCGCTGATCCTGACCTATCCGACGTTCCTGATCCCGTTCTGTACCTGGCTGATGATGGGCTATTTCAAGGCCATCCCGAAGGAAC
>DASZJU010000293.1:0-7465 GCA_035947815.1 Reyranella sp. | reverse complement strand
GTCGATGAATGCCATCGAGGCAGTGCGCGCGAAGACAGCGCGTGGCGCTCCATCCTTGAATACTTCAAGCCGGCCTACCAGCTGGGTATGACTGCAACGCCACTTCGTGAAGAGAGTCGTGATACCTATCTCTACTTCGGCAATCCCATTTACGAGTACAGCTTGCGGCAAGGCATTGATGACGGCTTCCTTGCGCCGTATCGCGTCCATATCGGCAACGAACGAATAGCGAGATCAGTTAGGTTCGGCATAGGTGCATCGGCTCCCCGCGTAGCAGCGGTGTTTGATGTTCACCCAAGTACGTTGTCCGCACTGAAATTCGCAATGCCTGCCAAAGGCTTGCGTGCGCTATGTCGCTTGATGTTCAGCCATGAGCCAACATCAATTTCTGTTTAGGAAACCGCTGCTCTATCCGGCTGAGCTACGGGGACGTGGCGGCGGATATAGCATCGGATGCCCGGGGACGTCTTCCGTTTTCAGGCAGCGCGGCGCCAACACTGCCCTGCAAATCCCTGATTTCTTGCCAGTTGAACAGGCGCATACTACGGTCGTCCACAATAAGCATTATCAGCGATCAAGGGACGGCGCGATGATCCGATGCGTGCGCATTTGGACCGGCGAAGATCAGAACTCGCACTTCGAAGAGGGATCGATCGAACTTGAGCGCGGCGCCCATGGCGACCTTCTCAGCAGCAAGCTGGTCACGGCCCAGGCGTCGTTCCAGGAAACCGCGGCCGGCGGCACGCTCGCCTGGCATACCGCCCCTGTCCGCCAGCTGGTCATCACACTGAGCGGGACGCTGGATTTCCAGACGCGCGGCGGCCAGCACTTCATGCTGAAACCGGGCGACATCCTGCTGGCCGAGGACACCGCCGGCGGCGGCCATACCTGGCGACTGGTCGACGACCAGCCGTGGCGGCGCGTCTATGTCGTGTTGGGAAGCGACGTGCCGGTTCCGTTCAAGCGCGCCGAATAGGCCTTCAGGGGAAATCGCATGAGCGACAGCAACGACGTCACGACTGCCGATGTCGTCCTGGTGGGCGCCGGCATCATGAGCGCGACGCTCGCCGTGTTCCTGAAGGAGTTGCAGCCCCATCTCAGGCTCGAGATCATCGAACGCATGCCCGGCGAGGCGCAGGAGAGCTCCGGCGCCTGGAACAATGCCGGCACCGGTCATGCCGCCAACTGCGAGCTGAACTACACGCCGATGCGCAGGGACGGCAGCATCGACATCGCCAAGGCGCTCGAGGTCAATGTCGAGTTCGACATGTCGCGCCAGTTCTGGTCGTACCTCATCAGGAAGGGCGCCATCGCCTCGCCCGATTCGTTCATCCATCCGGTGCCGCATATGAGCTTCGTGATCGGCGCCGACCGCGTGGCCTTCCTCAAGAAGCGCCACGCCGCGATGAGCGCGCATCATTGCTATCGCGGCATGGAATACGCCGAGGACCACAAGCAGATCGCCGAATGGGCGCCGCTGATCATGGAGGGGCGCGATCCCAATCAGGCCGTCGCCGCCACCCGCATGGTCACCGGCGCCGACGTGAACTACGGCGCGCTCACCGCCAACCTGATGAACTACCTGAAACGCCAGGACGGATTCAAAGTTCATTTCTCGCACAATGTGACCGGCCTGCAGCGCCGGCCAACCGGCGACGGCTGGCAGCTCGATGTCAGGAACGAGCAGACCCACGAGACGCGTCGGATCGGCGCGCGCTACGTCTTTCTGGGGGCCGGCGGCGCGGCGATAACGCTGCTGCAGAAATCCGGCATCCCCGAAGCCAAGGGCTTCGCCGGCTTCCCGGTGAGCGGCATCTGGCTGCGCTGCGGCAAGCCCGAGGTGGCCGATCGCCACGCCGCCAAGGTCTACGGCATGGCGGCCTCGGGCTCGCCGCCGATGTCGGTGCCCCATCTCGATACCCGCATCATCGAGGGCAAGCGCTGGGTGCTGTTCGGCCCCTATGCGGGCTTTTCGACCAAGTTCCTGAAACACGGCTCGCTGCTCGACCTGCCGCTGTCGCTCCGGCCGGACAATCTTCTGCCGTTGCTCGCCGTGGCGCGCGACAACTTCCCGCTGGAGGAATATCTGGTCGGCCAAGTCCTCCAGAGTTCGGGCCATCGCTACAAGGCGCTGCGCGATTTCTATCCCAACTTGAAGGAGTCCGACTGGGAGCTCGACGTCGCGGGCCAGCGCGTGCAGATCATCAAGAAGGACCGCCTGCACACCGGCACGCTGGAATTCGGCACCGAGATCGTGTCGTCGGCCGATTCATCGATCGTGGCCCTGCTCGGCGCCTCGCCGGGCGCCTCCACGGCCGTCTGGATCATGGTCCACATGCTGGAGAACTGCTTCCACGAGCAGCTGGTCGGTCACTGGGTGCCCAAGCTGAAGGAGATGATCCCGTCCTACGGCCATGATCTGAAGACGGACGCCGCGCTCGTCGAGCGCGTACGCAAGGACACGGCCGCGGTGCTGGGTCTGCAGACCGTCTGACGGCTGGCGGCTGAAACCATGTCGGGGCAGAAGGCACCGCTTGCCGAAGCGCTGGAAGTCCTGTTGCGCTTCGGCACCTTGATGCTGCGCGCCGGCGACACCGCGTTTCGCGTGCGCGATTCGATGGGCATGCTGGCCACCAGCATGGGCATCGAGAGCCTGTCGCTGCACATCACGATCAACGGCATGACGGCTACCGTCCGGCGCAAGGGCGAGCAGGTGACCCTGGCCAGCGAAGTGTCGCCGCCCGGTATCAACGCCTGGCGCATCGGCGCCCTCGAACGGCTCGCGCGCACGCGCCGCCCCGACCTCGCGCCAAAAGACCTGGTCGCCGACCTCGACGCCATCGAAGCCGTCCCGCCGATCCATTCGATCATCACGGTCGCGGCCGCGATGGGCCTGGCCTCCGGCGCCTTTTCCTACCTGAACGGCGGCGACATGCTGGGAACCGGCGCAGCCATTGCCGCCGGCGGCCTGGGCCAGGCGGCGCGCATGCTGCTGTTCCGTCGCCACCTCAACCAGTATGCCGTGACGACGCTGTGCGCGATCCTCGCCTCGGGCGTCTACTGTCTGATCGTGGCAGCCATCTCCCCCAGGGGGTTCGAGCCTGCCCATGCGGTCGGCTTCATCTCTTCGGTGCTGTTCCTCGTACCCGGCTTCCCGCTGGTCGCTGCCCTGCTCGACCTGTTGCAACACCAGACGGTAGCCGGCGTCGCCCGGCTGTTCTACGGCACCCTCATCCTGCTGGCCGCAGCCTTCGGCCTGTCCCTCGTTGCCGCAGTCGCGGGCCTCGCCAGCGTTCCCACGGCCAGCGCACCGCATGGTGTCGAGCTTGTCCCACTACTGTGGCGGGCCGCCGCCAGCTTCGTCGGCGGCTGCGGCTTCGCCCTCCTCTACAACAGCTCGGCCCGCACCGTGCTCGCCGTCGGCATCCTCTCCCTGGTGGGCAACGACCTTCGCCTGGTGCTGCTCGATCTCGGCATGGCCCTGTCGCCGGCCACCTTCTTCGGTGCGCTCGCGGTCGGGCTGCTCGCCTCGTTGGCGCGCGCCGCGCTGCGCGATCCGCGCATCGCGCTCACGGTGCCGGGCATCATCATCATGACGCCCGGCATCTATGCATTTCAGACCATCGTCCTGCTGAACCAGGGCGACATTCTTGCCGCCATCCAGGCCGGCGCCGTGTGCTGCTTCATCGTCGGTGGCATGGCGATGGGTCTGGCCGCCGCCCGCTTCATCAGCGAGCGACGCTGGATCATCGAACGCTGACCCCCTCCGCCCCGTTCGGGGCACCTCCCCCTTATGAAGGGGGAGGAAGAGAAGAGGCGTTGCCGTCTTCCTCATGCCTCCCCCATCATATGGGGGAGGTGGCGTCTAGCCGGAGGGGGCTACTCCGTCGCGACGTAGGGCCTGACCATCTTCGCCGGATCGACGATGCGGTCGAATTCGGCTTCGCTCACGAAGCCCAGCTTCAGTGCCGCAGCCTTCAGCGTCAGATCGTTGTCCATCGCATAGTGGGCGATCTTCGAGGCCTTGTCGTAGCCGATGACCGGCGCCAGCGCCGTCACCAACATCAGCGAGCGATCGACGTACTCCTTGATCTTCTTGAGGTTGGGCTTGGTGCCTTCGACCAGGAACTTGCGGAAGTTGGTGCAGCCGTCGGTCATGATGGTGATCGAGTGCGTGATGTTGAAGATGATCAGCGGCTTGTAGACGTTCATCTCGAGATAGCCGCCGGCGCCGCCCATGCCCACCGCCACGTCGTTGGCCATCACCTGGACCGCGATCATGGTGAGGGCCTCGGCCTGCGTGGGATTGACCTTGCCCGGCATGATCGACGAGCCGGGCTCGTTTTCCGGGATCTCGAGCTCGGCGAAGCCGGCGCGCGGGCCGCACGACATCAGCCTTATGTCGTTGCCGATCTTGTAGAGCGAGACCGCGAGCGTGCGCAGCGTACCGGAGAGCTGGACCAGCGCATCGTGCGCGCCCTGCACCGTGAATTTGTTGGCCGCACTGACGAACGGCAGCTTGGTGAGCCTGGCGATCTCGGCCGCCGCCGCCTCGGCGAAGCCCGGCGCCGCATTGATGCCGGTGCCGACCGCCGTGCCGCCCAGCGCCAGATGGTAGACGCCCTTCAGCGCGTCCTGCAGGCGCTCGATATTGTCGGCCAGCATGCCGGCATAGCCCGACCATTCCTGGCCGAGCGTGATCGGCGTGGCGTCCTGCATGTGCGTGCGGCCGATCTTGACGATGCTGTCCCATTCTTTGGCCTTGGCGGCGATTGCATCGTGCAGCGCCTGGACCGCGGGCAGCAGCCGGCCGGTCACGTTGACCGCCGCGGCGATGTACATCGCAGATGGGAACGTGTCGTTCGACGACTGGGACATGTTGACGTGGTCGTTGGGATGAACCGGCTTTTTGGAGCCGAGCGGCGTGTTGCTAAGCTGGCAGCAGCGGTTGGATATCACCTCGTTGACGTTCATGTTGAACTGCGTGCCGCTGCCGGTCATCCAGACATGGAGCGGGAACATGTCATGATGCTGGCCGTCCAGGATCTCGTCGCAGACCTTTCCGATCAGCCCGTGCGCCAGGTCGTCGAGCCGTTTGCCGTCATGGTTGGCGTTGGCTGCCGCCTTCTTCAGGATGGCGTAGGAGGTGATCATCTCGCGCGGGATGAGGTCCTTGCCGATACTGAAATGCTCGAGCGACCGCTGGGTCTGCGCGCCCCACAACTTGTCGGCCGGCACGCTCACTTCGCCGAGACTGTCGGTCTCCTTGCGGATGTCTGTCACGGGCCGCCCCTTTGGTTTGAAGGCGCCGACAGTACGAGCCGCGCCGGGCCGAAGAAAGCCCCCAATTGATTAGTCGTTCGATGGTTTGGCGCGCAGTGACTTGACGGTCCCGTGATGTTTCTTGTCGTCGAGGCGCCGCCGCTTGCTGGCTTTGGGCGGTTTGGTCTTCTTGCGTGGCACCGGCGGGCGGGCAGCGGCGCGGATCAGCGCCACCAGGCGATCGAGGGCCTCCTCGCGATTGCGCTTCTGGCTGCGCTCGCCCTGCGCCAACAGCACCAGCACGCCGGCGCGCGTCAGCCGACGCCCGGCCAGCCGTTCCAGCCGCTGGCGCACATCGTCCGGCAGCGATGGCGAATGGCGAACATCGAAGCGCAGCTGCACCGCGGTCGACGTCGTATTGACGTGCTGGCCGCCCGGGCCGGCGGCCCGCACGAAGGTCTCCTCGATTTCGGCCGGATCGAGCGTCAGCGCGCCGGTGATCCAGATCGGTGCGGCTTTAGCCGCCGGCATCACTCGCGCCCGCCGGCCTTGCGCAGCATGGACTCGATCGTGGTGTGACCGGACTGGCGCGCGTAGGCGACCGCCGTGCGGCCGGTGAAGTCCGGCGTATTGGGATCGGCCTTCTTGGCGAGCAGGGCGCGTACGATCTCGGCATAGCCCGCCCGGGACGCCACCATCAGCGCCGTGACGCCCTGACGGGTCTGCAGATTCGTCTTGGCGTTGCGCTTGAGCAGCAAGTCGACCAGTTCACCGTCACCGCGCTGGGCGGCGTGGAACAACGACGTGTAGCCCTCTCTATCGGTGGCATCGACGATGGCGCCTCCCTTCAGCAACGTCTCGACCACGGCGGTTTGCCCCGCAAGCACGGCGACCATGAGAAGTGGCTGGCCCGACGTGTCGATCTGATTGGGATTCTCTCCCTTCAGCAGCGCCTGGCGAACCTTCTCCTCGTCGCCCTCGCGCACCGCCTTGACGATGGGTTTGAGGACGAACAGATCCTGCGCCGACGCCGTGGCCGCCGGTGCGACGAGTGCCAGCGCCAGAAATGACCGACGGATCATGCTGCCTTCCCCCGCGTTTCCTGGAAACGCACCTCGATTCGATCCCAGATCTGCGCTTCCAGCGAGACACCGTCGAAACGGTTGATCTGTTGCAGGCCGGTCGGCGAGGTGACGTTGATTTCCGTGAGGTAGTCGCCGATTACGTCGATGCCGACGAACAGCAGGCCGCGCTTGGCGAGCTCCGGTCCGATGATCTCGCACAGTTCCTTGTCACGCTTGCTGAGCGTGTCCTTCACCGCCACGCCGCCGACATGCATGTTCGACCGCGCCTCGCCCTCGGCCGGCACGCGGTTGATGACGCCGACTGCCTTGCCGTCGATCAGGATGATGCGCTTGTCGCCCTTGCGCACCTCGGGAAGGTAGCGCTGAGCGATCACGGGCTCGCGGCTGCGCTGGGAGAACATCTCGAGCAGCGAGTTGAAGTTCTCGTCGTCGGGCCGCACGCGGAACACGCCGGCGCCGCCGTTGCCGAACAGCGGCTTCAAGATGATGTCGCCATGCTCGCGGCGGAAGGCGAGGATCTCGGCGCGGTCGGCGGTGATCAGCGTCGGCGGCATCAGCCCGTCGAAATGGGTAGCAAAAATCTTTTCCGGCGCATTCCTGACGCTCACGGGGTCGTTCACCACCAGCGCCTTCCGGCTGACGTGTTCGAGAAGATGGGTGGCGGTGATGTAGGCCATATCGAAGGGCGGGTCTTGACGCATCAAGATCACGTCCAGCCCGGCGAGATCGAGCGTCTGCTCGGCACCGAGCGTGAAGTGGCGGCCGTGCTCGCGTCGCACCTGGAGCGGGCGCGCCCGAGCGCTGAGCCGTCCGTCGCGCAACGCCAGCTGGCGCGGCAGGTAGTGGAAGAGCCCATGGCCGCGCCCCTGCGCTTCCAGCGCCAGCGCGAAGGTCGAATCCGCGTCGATGTTAACACTCTCGATCGGATCCATCTGGATGGCGACGGCGAGGCTCATGCGGCCCATCACCTGTGTTGTGGGACACCGCCATCATAACAGCTCCCCGCGGCGGCATGCGAGAGACCGAACAAATTGGGCCCATCCGCCGCGAAAACTTTAGCTTTGAGGATGCGGGGTTTGCAGATATTTTCCATCCCGCCGAGGCGCAATCGGCGGCAG
>DASZJU010000292.1:0-5902 GCA_035947815.1 Reyranella sp. | reverse complement strand
CGCAGGCCGATCAGCGCATCGACGATCTTGAGGAGGATGAAGGTGGCGACGGCGCACCAGGCGATGCAGACTAGGCAACCCCAGAGTTGCGTCAGCACCTGGCCGCCATTGCCATCGATCAGCCCTCGCTTGTTCTCGCCGCCGACCGCCTCGATGGCGAACACGCCGGTCAGCATGGCGCCAACGAAACCGCCGATGCCGTGCACGCCGAAGGCGTCGAGCGAATCGTCGTAACCCATGGCCCGCTTGAGGCTGGTGGCGCCCCAGAAACAGACCAGGCCGGCGACGATGCCGATCGCCAGCCCGCCCATCGGATTGACGAAGCCGGACGCCGGCGTAATGGCGACCAGACCGGCAACGGCGCCCGAGATGACGCCCAGCACGGACGGCTTGCCGCGCGTCGCCCACTCCGCGAACATCCACGACAGCGCCGCCGCGGCGGTCGCGAACTGGGTGACGGCCATCGCCATGCCGGCATTGCCATTGGCGCCGCCGGCCGAACCGGCATTGAAGCCAAACCAGCCGACCCACAGCAACGAAGCGCCGATCACCGAATAGACCAGGTTGTGTGGCGCCATGTTCTCGACGCCGAAGCCGCGCCGTTTGCCGAGCACCAGGGCGCAGATCAGGCCGGCGACACCGGCGTTGATGTGCACCACCGTGCCGCCGGCGAAGTCGAGCACGCCCCAGTCGCCCAAAAAGCCGCCGCCCCACACCCAGTGCGCGATCGGCGCATAGACGATCAGTGACCACAGCCCCATGAACCACATCATGGCCGAGAACTTCATGCGCTCGGCGAAGGCACCGGCGATCAGCGCCGGCGTGATGATGGCGAAGGTGAGCTGGAAGCTCATATAGACCGTCTCGGGAATGGTCTTGGCAAGCTCACTGACGCTGTCGAGGGCCAGCCCGCGAAGAAAGACGCGGCTCAACCCGCCGATGATCGTGCTGCCCGACGTGAAGGCCAGGCTATAGCCCACGATGAGCCACAGCACCGAGATCAGGCAGGTGATGGCAAAGCTCTGCATCACGGTGGCCAGCACGTTCTTCTTGCGCACCATGCCGCCGTAGAACAGGGCCAGGCCGGGGATGGTCATCATCAGCACCAATGCCGTCGATGTCAGCATCCAGGCGGTATCGCCGCTGTCGAGCTTGGGCTTGTCGTCGGCGGCCAGCGCGAGGGCCGGCAGGAGCAGCGCCGCGGCCCCTGCCAGACCGCCAAACGCCGAATTGAACCTGAGTTTCATCGTTCTCCCCTCGCGTCTCGAGTTGCTTTCATGGTTTCCCGGACTACAGCGCGTCGATGCCGGATTCGCCGGTGCGGATGCGGATCGCCTGCTCGATCGACATGACGAAGATCTTGCCGTCGCCGATCTTGCCGGTGCCCGCTGCCTTGCGGATCACCTCGACGGCGGATTCGACCATGGCGTCGTCGATCACGACCTCGATCTTGACCTTGGGCAGGAAGCTCACCGCGTACTCCGCCCCACGATAGATCTCGGTCTGACCCTTCTGCCGGCCGAAGCCTTTGACCTCGCTCACCGTCAGGCCCTGGATGCCGAGCGACGTCAGGGCGTCCCGGACCTCGTCGAGCTTGAAAGGCTTGAAGATCGCCATGACTATTTTCATTGCTGCCATCCCCCCGACCGAGCAGTTTAATCTCTGGTCGGACGGCTGCAATGTACGTGCCAATCGACGGGAAATGGACATTTACGGGGCTTTGCAGCGGTCTGCCAGACGCGTGTTGCCTCAGTTGCCGGCAGCCCGGGTGACTGCCATCAAGGGATGCATGGACAGCGACCGGCTCGATCGCGCGGCCGTGGGCGCGGCGCCTTCACCATCTTGGCCATGCGGGCCCGCAAGCAATCGGTGGGGAGACCGGATTGTTGAGAAAGCTTGCCTCAATCGGTGCCGGGCTGATCATGCTGTGCGCATCGCGAGCCGTCGCAGCCGACGAACCGCAGAAATGGACCGGACCGTTCGGCGGGACATTTACGGCGACATTTGCCTTCGTCTCCGACTACTCGTTCGGCGGCATCTCGCAGACCCAGCGGCAACCCGCCATCCAGCCGAGCTTCGGCTACGAAACTCCGACGGTCAGCGACAAGGTCCTGCTGTCGGCTTATGTCGGCGTCTGGGGCAGCAACGTCAACTTCACCACGACAGGCCCGACCGTCGAGATCGACCTGATGAGCGGGCTGAGACTCAAGGCATTCGACAAGAAGCTCAGCTTTGACCTTGGGGTCATCCACTACAACTATCTCAGCACGCCGGCCGATCTGTTCTACGACTACACCGACCTCGCTCTGTTCGTCAGCTATGACTTCGGCTTTGCTGAGATCAACGGCAAGGTCCGCTACAGCGGCAACTCTTTCGGCAACTCCGGCATCGCCTGGAACAAGCGCATCCAATACAACGTGCCGCTGCGCTTCATCAGGCTGCACGAGAACGTGTCGCTCAAGACTTACGGCACGCTTGGCAACCAGTGGGTCGAGCGCAATCTAAACTACGGCATTCCGAACAACGACTACTGGTATTGGCAGTTTGGCGTGATCGCCAACATCTACGGAGTCGACCTCTCGCTGTCCTATGTCGACACCAACATCGACATCGCCGGATGCAGCAACACCTTGAACTGCCAGGGTCGCATCATCTTCGGCGTCTGGAAGAATTTCTGACACTGCCGCCAAGGCTTGCCGCCAGCCCGGGCGGCTGCCATCTATGGCGCATGGACAGCGATCGGTTCGATCTCGCCGTCGTGGGCGCCGGCCTGAATGGCAGCCTGCTGGCGCTTGCCGCGGGCGAAGCCGGACTCAGCACCGCGCTGATCGACCGGATGCCGCTGAAATCCTTCACCGATGCCGGCTTCGACGGACGCACCACCGCCATCGCCTACACCAGCCATCGCCTGTTCGCCGCGCTGGGCATATGGCCCGACCTGGCGGAGCAGGCCGAGCCGATTCTCGACATCCGCATCTCCGACGCCGGCCACGACGGCCGGCCGAGCCCGCTGTTCCTGCATTTCGACCACCGCGAGGCGGCGCCCGAGGACGGCGAGCCTCAGCCGATGGGATGGATCGTCGAAAACCGCTTGCTGCGCGCGGCCGTGCTGAGACGGCTCGCGGCCTGCCGCCAGGTCGAGCTGATCGCGCCGGATGACGTGCTCGAGACCATGCGCGATCCAGACCGCGCCGAACTCACGCTCAAGAGCGGCCGCCATCTCGCGGCGCGGCTGGTCGCGTCAGCCGAAGGCCGGGTCGGCACGATGCGCGAAGAGGCCGGGATCGGCGCGCGCGCCTGGTCCTACGACCAGATCGCGATCGTGCTGGTGGCGCGCCACGAACGGCCGCACCGTGGCGTCGCTCAGGAGAAGTTCCTGCCGGGCGGGCCATTCGCCATGCTGCCGATGCGCGATGATGCCAATGGCGAGCATCGTTCGTCGATCGTGTGGACCGAGCGCGCCGATCTCGCGCGCCGGCTGCTCGAACTCGATCCGCCGCGTTTCCAGGCCGAGTTCGCCCGACGCTTCGGCGACCATCTCGGCCGGGTCGAGCCGACCGGCCCGCGCTGGTGGTTTCCGCTCGGGCTGGTCCATGCCGAACGCTACATCGACACGCGGCTGGTGCTGGTGGGTGACGCCGCGCACGGCCTCCATCCCATCGCCGGCCAAGGCTACAATCTCGGGGTGCGCGACATCGCGGCCCTCGTCGAGGTGCTTATAGACACCAAGCGCCTCGGCCTCGATATCGGCGCCGCCGACACGCTCGAGCGTTACGCGCGCTGGCGGCGGGCCGACAATTTCACCATGGTCGCCGCCACCGACCTGCTGAACCGCCTGTTCTCCAACGACATCAAGCCGGTCCGGCTGGTCCGCGACATCGGCCTGGCGGCCGTCAACCGCGTGCCGCCTCTCAGGCGCTTCTTCGTCCGCCACGCCATGGGGCTGGTCGGCGACCTGCCCAAGCTGATCCGGGGCGAAAGGCCTTAAACTCCCGTCATCCCGACCGGAGCCGAGCGTAGCGAGGCGAAGTGGAGGGACCTCGTCATGTGCTCGACGAAGACGAGGTCCCTCCACTCCGCTTCGCTCCGGTCGGGATGACGGGAGGAGGCCTAGACTCAGAGCCCTCGCCACCCTATCTCAGGGACCAATTTTCGAGGAATTCCATGGCCCAAGCTCAAGTCCCCGTGACCGTGCTGACCGGCTATCTCGGCGCCGGCAAGACCACCCTGCTCAACCGCATCCTGAGCGAGCAGCATGGCAAGAAATACGCCGTCATCGTGAACGAATTCGGCGAGCTCGGCGTCGACAACGACCTCGTGGTCAATGCCGACGAGGAAGTGTTCGAAATGAACAACGGCTGCATCTGCTGCACCGTGCGCGGCGATCTCATCCGCATCATCGAAGGCCTGATGAAGCGCAAGGACAAGTTCGACGGCATTCTGGTCGAGACCACGGGCCTCGCCGATCCCGGGCCGGTGGCGCAGACCTTCTTCACCGACGACGAGGTCAAGGCCCGGACCCGCCTCGACGCTATCGTGACCGTAGTCGACGCCAAGCACTTCCTTGGCCAGCTCGAGCAGGGTGACGAGGCCGAGGAACAGGTGGCCTTCGCCGACGTGATTCTGCTCAACAAGACCGACCTGGTGAGCGAGGACGAGCTCAAGAAGGTCGAGGACAAGATCGGCGCGATCAACCGCTACGCGCGCATCTTCAAGACGCAGAAGAGCCAGATCGGGCTAGACGCCATCCTCGACAAGGGCGCGTTCGATTTGAAGCGCATCCTCGAATTTGAGCCCGACTTTCTCCATCACGGTCACGATCACGACCACGAGGAGGCGGTCAAAAGCCTGTCGTTCAGCGCCGACCGTCCGGTCGATCCCGACAGGTTCCAGAAATGGATGGGCGCGCTCCTGCAGCTGCGCGGTCCCGACATCTTCCGCAGCAAGGGCATTCTGGCCATCGACGGCGCGCCGCGGCGCTACGTCTACCAGGGCGTTCACATGATGATGGACAGCGACTGGGGTTCTCCATGGAAGGACGGCGAGACGCGTTCCAGCAAGCTCGTCTTCATCGGCCGCAACCTCGACAGCGAGAACCTGCGGCGCGGCTTCGAAGACTGCCTGAAATAGTCGCGTGAAGCTCGATCTCGCAAATCCGGCCTGGCGACAGACCCTGCCGCCGGCGCGTTCGATCGCGGCCGACGCGCCGGCCGCCGCCACAGCCTTCAGCCGCGACGGCGCCACGGTGGCCTTCGCGCTGGGCGACGGAAGCGTGCGCCTGCTGCCGGCCGATATCGCCGCCGCCGCGCCCGACGCCGCCCCACCGCTGCATGGCGGCCCCCTTCATAGCGGAGCTGTGCTGGCGCTGGTCGGCGACCCGGCGGGCGACGGCTTCATGAGCGGCGGCGATGACGGGCGCCTGCTGCGCATCGGCGCCGATGGCGCCGCGACCGAACTCGCCAACCACACAGGCAAATGGGTCGAACATCTCGCGGCGCACCGCAGCACCGGCGCCGTTGCCGCCTCGATCGGCAAGACTGCCATCGTCGTGAAGGACGGCGAGGTGCGCGACTTCGGCCCTCACCCCAGCACGGTGGCCGACCTCGATTTCAGCAAGGACGGCAGCCGCATCGCCTGCGCGCATTACGGCGGCGTCACGGTGTGGAGCATCGGCCAGGTCGCTCTGCCGCCGCGCCGCTTCGCCTGGCGCGGCAGCCACGTGGCGCTGCGCTGGAGCACCGACGGCAAGTTCATCGCCACCGGCACACAGGAAAACGACATCCATGTCTGGCGCATGGCGCAGGCCACCGACATGCGCATGCAAGGCTATCCCGCCAAGGTGAAGTCGCTGTCGTGGACGGCCGACGCGCGCTTTCTCTACACCTCGGCCCAGCCTGTGTTC
>DASZJU010000291.1:0-13509 GCA_035947815.1 Reyranella sp. | reverse complement strand
GCGCCAGCCGGTCGAGTTCTCCGGCCCGATCCCCATCGGTGGCAAGGCGCCGAGCTCGACCGAGAAAATGATGACCAGCACGATCGCCAGCCAGAAGTGGGGCACGCTGACGCCCATCAGGGAGATCAGGGTGACCAGGCGATCGACGATGCGCGACTTGGCGTAGGCCGCCGCGGTGCCGAGGATGACGGCCAGGGTGAAGGCCAGCAGCGTGGCGGAGATGGCCAGGATGATGGTGTTGCCGAAAGCCGACATGACCTCGGTCGCCACCGGCCGGCCGGTGCCGATCGACGTGCCGAAGTCGCCGGTCAGGGTCACGCCAAGCCAGCGCAGGTACTGGATCGGCAACGGCTTGTCGAAGCCGTAATACTCCTTGAGCTTGTCGACGACTTCCTGCGGCGCGTCCGGCGGCACGATGGCCGAGATCGGATCGCCGGGCGCCAGGTGGACCAGCGCGAAGACCAGCAGCGAGACGCCAAAGGCGACCGGCACCAGATACAACAATCGCCGTAGCGCATAGAAGAACATGGCCGGGGCCTGTCGCCGCTATTTCATAACGATGGGCGTGAGGTCCTGGAACCAGCTCTGGGCCTGCACGAAGCCCGTCACCTTGGGGCTCATGGCGCGCGGGTTGAGGTCGTGGGCGATGTAGACCCAATAGGACTGGTCGACGATGTAGGTGTGCACGTCGGCCAGCGCCTTTGTCTGCGCCGCGCGGTCGAAGCTGGTGTGCGCCTTGTTGATCAGCTCATCCAGCTTCGGATCCTTCAGGAGGCCCCAGTTGGCGCCTTTCGGCGGGACGTACTCGCTGTGATAGAGCCGCATGAAGGCCGAATAGGGATCGACGGTGGCACGGCTGATGTTGATGCCGTTGGTGCCGGCCTTGGTCGAAGCCTCACCGGTCACCGGCTGGAAGCCGAAAGTGACCAGGGCATTCCACTCCATGACCTCGAACTGGGTGTCGAAGCCCACGGCGTTCAAGTTCTCCTGCACATACTCGTTCATCGGCAGCGGCAGCATCTGGCCCGAACCCGAGGTCGAGATCGCGATCTTGATCTTGGGCTTCTTGTTGGGGCCGTAGCCGGCTTCGGCCAGCAGCTTCTTGGCCGCCTCGGGGTCATACTTGATGTCGAAGGAAGGGGATCCGAACCAGGGATGGCCGGGATAGACCGCACCCTTGGACTCGATCATCAACCCGCCCAGCAGCTTGGCAAGACCGGCGCGATCGATCGCGAGGTTGGCTGCCTTGCGCACGCGGATATCGGTCCACGGCGAGCCCTCGACCATGCTGGGCTGGTAGGCCCAGTTGTGCGGATACTTGTTGGTGACGATCGCCATGCCGCCCTGCTTGAGGCGGGGAATGGCGTCGGGTGCCGGGACCTCGATCCAGTCGACCTGGCCGGCCAGCAACGCAGCGGTGCGGGTCGCGGCCTCGGGCATCGGGAACAGGATCACCTTGTCGAGCTTCGGCACGCGGCTCTTGTCCCAGTAGCCGTCGAAGCGTGACAGTTCGAGACGCTCGCGCGGCACAAGCCGGTCGACCTTGAACGGGCCGGTGCCGGCCGGCTGAAGACCCACCTTGACCCAGTCCTTGCCGAGCTCTTCCCAGCGCTTGGGGCTCGCATAGAAAATGTAGGACATGTCGTAGGGGAACAGCGCATTCACCACACGGGTCGTGAGTTCGACCGTGTACTTGTCGATCGCTTTCCAGCCCACCAGGGTCGGGATACGTCCGCGCGCCTGTGCCGCCTGTTTCGGATCGAATTGCGGCGACTTGTCGTTCAGCACCTTGTCGAGGTTCCAGAGCACGACGTCGGCATCGAAGTCGGAACCATCATGAAACTTCACGCCTTGCCGCAACTTGAAGACCCACTTGGTAGGCTCACCCTCGACCGCCGACCATTCCGTCGCGAGACCGGGCTTGATGTCGGCGATGGTGTCGGCCTTCGACAGGTCCCAGTTCACCAGCGCGTCGTAGATCGTGTAGCCGGCGAAGCGATAGCCTTCGAAGCCCTGGTCGGGCTGCCCGGTCGTCAGGGGAATGTCGGCGGCTGTCATGCCGATGCGCAGAGTGCCTTGCGAGAAGGCAGGCATTGCAGTCGCAGCGAAAAGACCGATCCCAACCACGGCGACGCCAAGGCGCTTGAACATTCCATGCTCCACTGTTCGACGCCTCCTGGAGGGCGCTTGGACCCACAGCATGCAAGCCCTAAGCCAAGGCTGCAGGTTGCCCTCTGGAACGGGCGGCATGTCGATTGCATATTGTAGGTCGGGAGGATGGAATGACCGACAAAAAACCACCAACGCTTGAAGAATTTCGTGCGCGTGCCGCGCTGACCGGCCTGCCGCTCACGTCAGAAGACATCGAGCATCTGCACAAGGGCTATGCCGGATTGCTCTCCTTGATGGAGCGCATTCCCACCCGTTGGGCCTGGGCCGCCGAGCCGCCGCACGTGTTCCGCGCCGATGAGTAAGCGCAGCACCTCCGACCTGACGACGCTCAGCATCGCCGAGGCCGGCAGCCTGATGGCGCGCGGCGAGGTCACCTCGACGGCGCTTACCGAGGCTTTCCTCGCGCGCATCGCGGCCGTCGATCACAAGATCGCGAGCTTCGTGACCCTCACTGCCGACAAGGCGCGCAACGCTGCCCGTCAGGCCGACATGGAATTGAGCCAGAGCGTTCGTCGCGGGCCACTGCACGGCATTCCGATCGGGCTGAAGGATATCTACGAGACCGAGGGCGTGCTGACCACCGGCCATTCGCACCTGCGCGCCGATTACGTGCCCGCGGTCGATGCCGAGACCGTGCGGCGCCTGAAGGCGGGCGGCGCGGTCATCCTGGGCAAGCTCGCGACCCACGAATTCGCCAACGGCGCGATGACGCCCGACCAGCCCTTCCCGCCGGCGCGCAATCCCTGGAACACCGCGTACCAGCCCGGCGGCTCGTCCAGCGGCTCGGGCGCGGCTGTCGCCGCCGCGCTCTGCATGGGCGCCATGGGATCCGACACCGGCGGTTCGATCCGCAATCCGGCGGGCTTCTGCGGCACCGCCGGCATCAAGCCGACCTATGGCCTTGTCAGCCGGAGCGGCATCTTTCCGCTGGCCTTCAGCCTCGACACTGCGGGTCCGCTCACCTGGACGGTCGAGGACAGCGCGCTGATGCTCGACGTGCTGGCGGGCTACGATCCCAACGACCAAGGCTCGGTCAAGGCAACCAAGGTCGACTACGGCGCCGCCGCGCACCGTCCGATCAAGGGCCTGCGCATCGCGCTGGCGCAAAGCTGGTATGAGGGCGCCACGCCCGATATGGCCAAGGGCATCGACGAGGCGGTGCGCGTGCTGCGCGAGCAGGGCGCGGTCGTCGAGGACGTCGTGTTCCCCGACATCTGGGACTATCACATCTGCGGCCGCGTCATCATCACCACCGAGGCGCACGCCATCCATCGTCAGGACGTGATCGAGCGACCGGAGAAATTCGGTTACACCACGCGCCGCCGCTTCCAGCTCGGCGCCTTCATCACCGCCGAACAGTATCTCAGGGCATTGCGTTTCCGCCGCAAGCTGCAGCTCGATACGCGCGCTGCCATGCGCGGCTACGACCTGATCATGACGGCCAATCATTGGGGCGCGCCGGAGATCTTCCAGGAACCGCAGCCGATCTTCCACTTCCTCGACAAGGCCTCGCTCACCATGCCGTTCAACGTCACCGGCCAGCCCGCGCTGACCGTGTGTTGCGGCTTCGGCAGCGACGGCTTTCCGCTCAGCTTCCAGCTCGCCGGCCGTCCCTTCGACGAGGCCAGCGTCTTCGCGGCCGGCGCCGCCTACGAACGCGCCACGCCGTGGCGGCTGCGACGCCCCACGCTCTGACCCTTCGGGAGATCCTCATGATCAAGTCCAAGCTTTCGCGCCGCTCGATTCTGGCCGGCGCCAGCGCCCTCGCCCTGCCTGCAAGCTTCGGCACACCGGCGCACGCCGAGGAAAAGATCGTGCGCTACGGCATCTCGATGGCCGACATCCCGCTCACCACCGGCCAGCCCGATCGCGGCGCCGGCGCGTACCAGTTCACCGGGCTCACGATCTACGATCCGCTGGTCGCCTGGGAGATGGATATCGCTGACCGGCCCGGCAAGCTGATCCCCGGCCTCGCCACCGAATGGGCGGTCAACGAGGGCGACAAGACGCTGTGGACCTTCAAGCTCCGGCCAGGCGTCAAGTTCCACGACGGCTCGGCGTTCGACGCCGACGCCGTCGTCTGGAACCTCGAAAAGGTCTTCAACAAGGACTCAGCCCAGTTCGATCAGCGCCAGGCGGCGCAAGTCCGGCCGCGCCTGCCGTCGATCGCGAGCTACAAGAAGATCGACGACATGACGGTCGAGATAAAGACCAAGGCGGTCGACGCGCTCTTTCCCTATCAGATGCTGTGGTTCCTGGTCGCGAGCCCGGCGAACTGGGAGAAGCAGGGCAAGGACTGGAACAAGGTTGCATCGGAGCCGTCAGGCACCGGCCCGTTCAAGCTCGGCCGCCTGGTGCCGCGCGAGCGCGCTGAGCTGGTGAAGAACGAGGGCTACTGGAATCCCAAGCGCCTCGCCAAGTCCGATCGGCTGGTGCTGATCTGCGCGCCCGAGGATTCCAGCCGCACCGCGGCGCTGTTGTCGAATTCGGTCGACATGATCGAGACGCCGCCGCCCGATGCGGTGGCGCGCCTGAAGCAGGCCGGCATGCGCATCGAGCAGAACGTGACGCCGCACGTCTGGAACTACCATCCCTCCCTGCTGCCGGGCTCGCCGTGGACCGACATCCGGCTGCGCAAGGCGGCCAACCTCGCGATCGACCGCGACGCCATCGTCAAGCTCCTGAATGGCCTCGCCAAGCCAGCGCTGGGTCAGGTCGACCCGAGCAGCCCGTGGTTCGGCAAGCCGACCTTCGTGCTGAAATACGCGCCCGACGAGGCGCGCAAGCTGATGAGCGACGCGGGCTTCAGCAAGACCCAGCCGCTAAAAACCAAGTTCGTGGTGGCGAGCGGCGGCACCGGCCAGATGCTGTCGCTGCCGATGAACGAGGCCATCCAGGAGATGTTCAAGGACATCTATATCGAGCTCGAATTCAAGGTGGTCGAGCTCGAGGCGCTCTACACGGCGTGGCGTGCCGGCGCCAAGGCGGACATGAACAAGGACGTGACCGCCAACAACATCGCCTACGTCACTTCCGACCCGGTCTACGCCATCACCCGCTTCTTCGCCTCCAACCAGGGTGCGCCGGTCGGCGTGAACTGGAGCTACTACTCGAACCCCGCCGTCGACGCGCTGGTCAACGAAGCGCTGACCACGTTCGACGCCGCCAAGCAGGACGCGCTGATGGCCCGCATCCATGAGAAGGTAGTCGACGACGCCGTGCTGATCTGGGTGGTGCACGACACCAACCCGCACGCGCTGTCACCCAAGATCAAGTCGTACGTGCAGGCCCAGCACTGGTTCCAGGACCTGACGACAATCGGGGTTTGATCGGCGCCGGCTGTTAGCGCCCTCTCCGCCCGCGATGCGGGGAGAGAGGGAGGGGACCCGCGCGAGCGCGGGGAGGGTGAGGTGGGTCATGTCGTCCTGAGCGAAGCGAAGGACCTCATCGCCGCTTGCAACCAGCATGAGATCCTTCGCTGCGCTCAGGATGACAACTTTACGGTAATCGACACCACCTCACCTTCCCGTTGCTACGCAACGGGCCCCTTCCTCTCTCCCGCTGCGCGGCGGAGAGGAGGCTTGAGCATGATGAGGCGACTCGAATCAGCACCCGATCTTCTTCGCCACCTCGATGATCGAATTGCCGGTGGCATCCCAGTCGCCGTCAGCCTTGAGATCGGTCTTCTGGCTGGGGCCGTGCTCCTTGGGCCGGTGCACGAAGCCCGTCGACAATCCGCATTTCTGCGCCGCCTTGAGGTCACCGTTATGGGCGGCGACCAACATCACCTGGTGAGGCTTGAGATACATGCTGTCGACCACGCCGAGATAGGATTCGGGGTCGGGCTTGTAATGGTGGAAGGTCTCGCCCGAGAAGCAGTGATCCCAGGGAATGCCGCTGTTCTTGGCCATGTTGATCAAGAGCGCCACGTTGCCGTTGCTGAGCGTGGCCACGACATATTTCTTCTTCATCATGCCGATGCCCTCGACTGAATCAGGCCACGGCCTGAGCTTGTGCCAGAGATGCGTGAACTCCCACGCGCCCTCCTCGCCGGGATGTTTCAGGCCGCGCTTCTTCAGCAGCATCTCGAAAGCTTCCTTGTGCAGGTCGTCGATGCGGGTCCATGGCAGCTCGCCCTTGCGCACGCGGCTCATCTGCGGCTGGTAGAGGCCGCGCCAGTCGTCGGCGAAGCTGGTCCAGTCGGTGTCCAGCCCGTATTTCTTGCCGAGCTTGGGCAGGTCCGCGATCAGGCTGCCGCGCCAATCGACCACCGTGCCGAACACGTCGAAGATGCAGACTTTCAGGTCGGCGAGAGATTTTGCCATGGCTGTTTCCTCCGTTTGCCGCAGTGTGGCGTCCGGCGATGCGCTTGGGTAGGGTCCGGACATGGTTCAGAGACACGACACGGTGAACGGCGCCGACGGCAAGCCGCGATGCGGCTGGGCATCGGCCGATCCGCTTTATCAAAAATATCACGACACCGAATGGGGCCGCCCGCTCAAGGACGATCGCGCGCTGTTCGAGCTTTTGACGCTCGAAGGCTGCCAGGCCGGCCTGTCGTGGATCACGGTGCTGCGCAAGCGCGGGCACTATCGCAAGGTCTATGACGGCTTCGATCCGAAGAAGATCGCGCGCTACACGCCGGCCAAGCTCAAGAAGCTGCTCGCCGATCCCGGCATCATCCGCCACAAGGGCAAGATCGACGCCAGCGTCAGCAACGCCAAGGCCTTTCTTGCGCTCGTCGAACGCGAAGGCTCGTTCGCGAAGTTTCTATGGAGCTTCGTCGGCGGCAAGCCGAAGAAGAACCGGCCTAAAAGCCTGAAAGACGTGCCGGCCAAGTCGCCCGAGAGCGACGCCATGGCCAAGGCGCTGCAGAAAGCCGGCTTCAAATTCGTCGGTTCGACCATCTGCTACGCCTTCATGCAGGCCTCGGGCATGGTCGACGACCATGTCGTCGGCTGCCATCGCTACCGGGAGTGATCTTGACCAAGCGGATTTTCATCGCTGCCCTCGGCACCGAGACCAACCAATTCGTGCCCTTTCCGACCGGCCAACGCGCTTACGAAGAACACGGCGTGTGGCGTGGCGATGCCACGAAGCACGAGCCGACGAACTTCACCGCGCCGCTGCATGTCTGGCGCAAAGCCGCTGAAGCCCGCGGCTGGACGGTGATCGAGGGGTTGGCGACCTTCGCCGCGCCGTCGGGCACCACGGTGCGAGCGGTTTATGAAGGCTTTCGCGACGAACTGCTGGCCGGCATCAAGGCCAACCTGCCGCTTGATGCGGTGCTGATCAATGTGCACGGCGCCATGGTGGCGGATGGCTACGACGACTGCGAAGGCGACCTTTTAGCCAAAGTGCGCGCCATCGTCGGACCCAACGCGGCAATCGGCGCGGAGTTCGACCTGCATTGTCACCTGAGTGCGTTAATGCTCGACAGCGCCGACGTACTGGTGGGCTACAAGGAATACCCGCATACCGACACGATGGAACGCGCCGCCGAGCTGTTCGCGATCATCGCCGACACGGTTTTAGGTAAGGTGAAGCCGGTCATGGCGCGCCACGATTGCCGCATGATCGCGCAGTACCGCACGTCGGTGCCGCCGATCAACGAATTCGTCGCCCGCATGAAGTCGCTCGAGGGCAAGGACGGCATCCTCTCGGTGTCGCTGAGCCACGGCTTCGCCTTCGCCGATGTCGAGGATGTCGGCACGCGCACCCTGGTCGTCGCCGACCGCGACAGGGGCAAGGCCGAGGCGCTGGCCAAGCAACTCGGCGAAGAGCTGTGGGCCAACCGCGAGCGCTACGCCACCAAGTACCTGTCGATCCCGGAGGCGATGGAGCGCGCTGCCTCGCACAACCAGGGCCCGCTGGTGCTGGCCGATCGCGCCGACAATCCCGGCTCCGGCGCGCCGGGCGATTCGACTTTCGTGCTGAAGGCGCTGGTCGACAAACAGATCGGCCCGGCGCTGTTCGGCGTGATGTGGGACCCGATGGCGTTCCGCATCGCCGAGGAGGCGGGCGAGGGCGCGCGCCTGCGCATGCGGCTCGGCGGCAAGTCGGGCGAGGTGAGCGGCCAGCCGGTCGATCTCGACGTCACGGTGAAGAAGATCGCGCGCGGCGTGCGCCAGCCCTACGGGCCGGTGATGGTGCCGTTGGGCGACATGGCGCTCCTGTCATCGGAGCATGTCGACGTGGCGATCTGCACGCTCCGCACCCAGACCTTCCATGCCGACGCCTTCAAGGCGGTCGGCGCCGATCCGGCCGACTATCGCGTCGTCGTGGTGAAATCGGCGCAGCATTTCTATAACGGCTTCGTTGGGCTGGCGAAGGAGATCCTCTATGTCGCCTCGCCGGGCGCCGCCGATCCCGACGTCACGCGCCTGCCCTACACCAAGCGCAAGACACCGTTCTGGCCGAAAGTGGCCGATCCCTGGGCGAATAAGTAAGCACCATTCGGGCCCTTTGCGAAAACAGAATCCTTTGTTTTCAAGGGCTTGCAGGACCAGCGAAAATCATAAAATCGGCGCCAGCGCCTCGCGCGTGGTCTTGCCTTCGACCACGGGCACGACCTCGAATTCCACGACATCCTGCCAGTCGGCGACCCAGCGCTGGAACAACGTGATGTCGTCGGTCTCCATGAGCTGGAAGCAACGGCCGAGATCGGCGGTCACATAGCTCGCCACGAATGTCAGCCCGTCGGGCAGGCTGCGCCCGGCATCGCGCAGCTTGCGATAAACCGCCTTGCCGTCCTGGTTGCGGAACTTTTCGATCACCATGAAGAGCATGTCGGCCCCCCTGCAAGTTGAGTAGTCTAGCGCGATCGATTGCAGAGGACCGAAATGAAGATCGCCATAGCGGGCGCCGCCGGGCGCATGGGCCAGATGCTGATCCGGCAGATCGCCCACACCGAGGGATGCAGCCTGGCCGGCGCCATCGAGGGCGCCAGCAGCAACGCGCTCGGCCGGGATGCCGGCGAGGTCGCGGGCGTGGGCGCGAAAAGCGTGAAGATCGTGTCCGACGCCGCGGCGGCGATCGGCGCGGCCAATGTGGTGATCGACTTCACCGTGCCGGCGGCCACCGTCGCGCATGCCGGGATCGCCGCCGACAAGGGCGTGGCGATGGTGATCGGTACCACCGGCCTCAACCCCGAGCAGACTGCGGCCATCCACGACGCGGCCAAGAAGGTGCCGATCATGTGGGCGGCCAACATGGCGCTGGGCGTCAACATCCTGCTGGCGCTGGTCGAGAAGACCGCCTCGATGCTCGATCCCGCCTACGACATCGAGGTGCTGGAGATGCACCATCGCCACAAGATCGACGCGCCCTCCGGCACGGCGCTGGCGCTGGGCCGTGCCGCCGCCGCCGGCCGCCAGGTCCGGTTGGAAGATGTCTGGCGCAAGAGCCGCGACGGCCATACCGGCGCGCGGCCAGCGGGCGAGATCGGCTTCGCCACCCTGCGCGGCGGCGAAGAGGTCGGCGTGCATACGGTGATGTTCGCCGCCGCCGGCGAGCGGCTGGAGATCAGCCATCGCGCGTTCAGCCGCGAGACCTACGCTGCGGGCGCGATCCGTGCCGCGCAATGGCTTTCAGGCAAGAAGCCCGGACTCTACGGCATGAAGGACGTGCTGGGGCTCTAATCCCAGTCGTGCGCGTAGCGTGGCGCGCGCATGTCGGCGAGCGCCGCCTTCAGCTGCTCGGCGACCTTGTGGCGCTCGGCCGGAGCGAGAAAGCGGCCGATCACCACGCGATTGCCGCGCGAGACCAGCACCAGCCGCTCCGAGTCCTTGCCTAGAAGCTCGACCCGGAGCCAATAGGCGTCGAGCCGGTGCTGCTCGCGCTCGCCGTCGGGCGCCACGCGATCGACGATCAATTCGCGGTCGGTCAGCAGCAACGTCTCGCTGCGCCTGGCGTCGAGGTAGCTGCGCTTGAACAGAAACCACAGCAGCCAGACGTCGAGGCCCATGAAACCCAGCACCGGCCAGGCGCCCAGCAGCAGCATCGGCAGGCCGACCAGCAGATTGGCCGCGATGGCGCCGCGGATCAGCCACCTAAAACCTTCCGGCGACAGGCTGCGATGCGGCACCAGCGAGGTGGCGAAATGGACGGCCGGGACGGGCGTTTCAGTCATGCTATGAAGCTATATGGCCCTGATGAAGCAAGCCGTCATCCCGGAATTCTTCGCCCGCCTGAAGAAGGCGATCCCGGAGCCCGAGACCGAGCTGGAATACGACAATGTCTACCAGTTGCTGGTCTCGGTCGTGCTCTCGGCGCAGGCCACCGACGTGGGCGTCAACCGCGCCACGACGCCGCTCTTCAAGATCATAAAGACTCCCGCCCAGATGGTGGCGCTCGGCGAAAAAAAGCTGATTGGCCACATCAAGACCATCGGCCTGTTCCGAATGAAGGCGAAAAACGTCATCGCGCTCAGCCGCTTGCTGATCGAAAAACACGGCGGCGAGGTGCCCTGCACGCACGCGGAGCTTCAGGAATTGCCGGGGGTCGGCCGCAAGACGGCGAACGTGGTGATGAATGTGGCTTTCGGCGAGGCGACCATCGCCGTCGACACACATATCTTCCGCGTCGGCAACCGCACCGGCCTGGCGCCCGGCAAGACTCCGCTCGAGGTCGAGCTGAAACTATTGAAGCGGGTCCCCGAGGAATATCGCCTGCACGCCCATCACTGGCTGATCCTGCACGGCCGCTACACCTGCAAGGCGCGCAAGCCCGAATGCCCGCGCTGCGTGGTCAACGACCTTTGCAAGTTCAAGGGCAAGACCACGGCCCTCTAGGCCGCGCACCCCCGTCATCCTGAGCGGAGCGCCGCAGGCGCGTAGTCGAAGGATCTTCTTTCTACAAGCAGCCCAAATAACGGAGAGAAGATCCCTCCACTTCGCTTCGCTCCGGTCGGGACCGACGAAGCCACTACGCCGCTTCGTCGATCTTGTCGCTTTCGTTGTCGACCACGACCGAGGTCTCGAAGTAGCGGATGTCGGGCGGTGCACCGTAGCGCTCGGCGATGTAGGCCTTCCATTGCGGCGTATAGACCGCGTCGGCGTCGGCCCGGCTCTTCCACAGATAAACGCCGCCGCCGATGCGGTTGTGGTCGTCGAACAGGTAGTACTTGCGCACCAGGCCCTTCATGGCGCGGTACTTGGGCGCCGAGCTTCTGAAAAGATCGGTGGCCTTCTTGGCGTCGATCTCGGCCGGCAGCTTGAAGTTCACGATCGCGGTGATCATGGGATCCTCCGGCAAACTTTGGCGTCAGACCTTGGCGCGCTCCTCGCGCACCCCCCAGAGCAGGACGAAGCCTAGCACCAGGAAGATGAGCACGCACGCCACGCCCAGCCGGTTGGATTGGGTCGCCGTGGTGACGATGCCGATGGCGAGCGGCCCCATCCAGGCCGTCGCCCGGCCGGACAGTGCGAACAGGCCGAAGAATTCGCCGGTCATGCCCTCCGGCGCGAGGCGCCCGATCATGGTGCGGCTCGCCGCCTGCATCGGCCCCATGCAGAAGCCCAGCAGCAGCGCAAAGCCCATGAAGACCCACTCCTGCGCCGAGCCGAACAGGCCGCGGGTCGGCAAAAGCTCGCTGGCCGGCACGACGAAGAACACGCGCTGGGCGCTCACGCCGACGATGCCGACCGTGGCCACGATCACGCCCAGGGTGGCGAACTGTATGGTGCGCTTGCTGCCGAAACGATCGTCGAGCTTGCCGCCCAAAAAGGCGCCGGGAATGGCGAACACCGTCAGGATGATGCCGAAGATGCCGAGCGTGACGGTGCTCCAGCCGAAGGTCGCGGCGGCATAGACGCCGCCGAAGGCGATAATCGAGGCAAGCCCGTCATTGTAGAGCATGAAGGCTATGAGATAGAGCAGCGCGTTCTTGAAGCGGCCGATCCTCATCACCGTATTGACCAGCGACCAGCCGCCCTGGCGCGCCGCCTCCAGGAGCGTCAGCTTTCGGCTGGCCGTATCCGGGGTGAACAGGAACATCGGGATCACGAACACGGCGAGCCACAAGGCCGAGGCCGGCCCGACCAGGCGCTCGAGCGCATGCGTCTTGGGATCGAGGCCAAACAGCGGCTGGTCGTCTGCCGCCAGCACGATGAACAACGCGATCAGACCGCCGCAATAGCCCAGGCCCCAGCCGAAACCGCTCAACCAGCCCATGCGCTCGGGGCGCACGATGTGGGGAAGCTGCGCGTTGTTGAACACGATCGACATCTCCGCGCCGATGGTGGCGATCACCACTGCGGCGCTGATCGGGCCGATGAGATCGGGCCGGCCGGGATAGGCCCACCACAGGGCGGCACAACCCACGCCGAGCAGGAGCTGGAAGGTGAAGATGTAGGGTTTGCGCGGTCCGCCGGCGTCGGCCATGGCGCCGAGGAAGGGACTCATCAGCGCGATCAGGATGCCCGAGGTCGATTGCGTGAAGGCCCACGCCGCCTGGCCCTCGACGGCATTGCCCACCATGACGTTGGCGAAGTAGGGCGCGAAGATGAAGGTGGTGACGACGGTGAAGAAAGGCTGGTTGGCCCAGTCGAACAGGGCCCAACTGAACTGGCCGAGCTTCGAGGCCTCCCGGTGAGAATCGGTCATCGGCCGATGTTCATACGAGTTCGACCATTGCATGACGTCGCGCGGCGACGGCTAGATGCCGATCATGGGTCACGAGAGTTGCATCGAGCACTTCAGCCAAAGCGACATACACGGCATCGTAGGCACTGAAATTGTTCCGCAGCGCCCAAACGCGGTGCAACAGGAAACCGTGAGGGTGCCGCCAGATGGGAAGGCCGATGAAATCGTCGAGGGCTGCCTGGGCTCGCTCCGCTTCGATCTCTCGCGTCATCGCGAATCGGCGAATGACCTGGGCGACTTCGATATCGAGCAAGTGCGGCGAATGCAGAGTATGGGACCTATCAAACAACCGGCTTTCGATAGCTTCACCCAATGGCGTTCGCAGCAGAACCTCGAGCAAAGCCGAGGCGTCAACGACGATCACCGGCTATCGCGTTCGTGGCGTACTGCGTCCGCCGTGTCCACGGAAAGAGTGACGGTGGACCGGCGCGCCAATCGCGCTCGCATTTCCTCGATCGTCGGCCGCTCAGCCACTTCCCGGATCTGTTGCAACAGATAGTCGGACAAGGACATGCCGGCCAGCGCCGCTCGCGATTTGAGCCGTCGATGCAGGGCATCCGGCACGTTACGGATCTGGATCATCATGGACATGTGAAAATGATAGTTGCATGTGCAGCACATGTCAAAGGTGTCCGCCTGCCCGTTGCGGGAGCTGCCCGATCGCCTCCCGGTTTGTCGGCGAAAACACCTTGG
>DASZJU010000290.1:0-35638 GCA_035947815.1 Reyranella sp. | reverse complement strand
CCAGACCTTCACCAGCGTGACCGACCTTGACGCCGTCATCCTCCGAATCGGTCCCTCCCTTGCCGCAGCTCTTCGCGATCGCCAACCAGAAGGGCGGCGTCGGCAAAACCACGACGGCAATTAACCTGGCGACCGCCCTGGCGGCGGTCGGCGAACAGGTGTTGCTGCTGGATCTCGATCCCCAAGGAAATGCGTCGACCGGCCTGGGTATTCCGAGAAGTGAGCGCTCACCCGGAACCTATGAATTCCTGCTGGGCCTCTCGCCGCTGGCCGATTGCGTGCGCGCCTCGCAGATCCCGGGCCTGTCGGTGATGCCGGCCTCGGTGTCGCTCGCCGGCGCCGAGATCGAGCTTATCGACGTGGAGCGCCGCGAGCATCGGCTCGAGGACGCGCTGGCCGCTCCCGACAGCGACGCCCGCCGGCGCTGGAGCATCATCCTGGTCGACTGCCCGCCCTCGCTCGGTCTCGTGACCTTGAACGCGCTGGTCGCGGTCGACGCCGTGCTGGTGCCGCTGCAGACCGAGTTTTTAGCGCTCGAGGGTATCGGCGCGATCGCCAACACCGTGGAGAGGATCAAGAAACGCCTCAACCCAAGGTTGCAGATCGCCGGAGTCGTCCTGACCATGGTCGATCGCCGCATGACCTTGAGCCAGCAGGTCGAGGCCGACGTGCGCCAGCATTTCGGCGACCTCGTCTTCGGCACCACGATCCCGCGCAACGTGCGCATCGCCGAGGCGCCCTCGCATGGCCTGCCCGTGCTGATCTACGACAATGCCTGCGCCGGTTCGCAGGCCTACATCCTGCTGGCGAGCGAGTTCATCCGCCGCCGGCGCACCGCCGCCGAGACGGCACAGAACGAGGCCAGTCATGAGCCAGTCCCCTAAGCTGCGCGGCCTGGGCCGCGGCCTGTCCGCCCTGTTAGGCGATGAGGAAGTCGCCGCGGCGGTGACCGCACCGCCGCCTGCGCCCGACTCTTCGGCCAGGGAGCCGGCGAGCAGCGCCGCGCCCAGTCGCCCGCCGCTTACCCTTCCCATCGGCCACCTCAGGCCCGGCAAAATGCAGCCGCGCACCACCTTTGAGGGCCTCGAGGCATTGATTGATTCGGTGAAGGAGTTCGGCCTCTTGCAGCCGATCCTGGTGCGGCCGATCGAGAGCGAGCCCGACAGCTACGAGATCGTCGCCGGCGAACGGCGCTGGCGGGCGGCGCAAAAGGCACAACTGCACGACGTGCCGGTGGTCGTCCGCACCATCGGCGACCAGGACGCCCTGCAGCTCGGCCTGATCGAGAACCTGCAGCGCGCCGACCTGACGGCGATCGACGAGGCGCAGGCCTATCGCCGCCTGCAGCAGGACTTCGACCAGAGCCACGACGACATCGCCCGGACGGTGGGCAAGAGCCGGCCGCACGTCGCCAACACGATACGTCTCCTGGAATTGCCGGATGCTGTTCAGGAGATGGTGCGCGGCGGCGCGCTCTCGGCTGGCCAGGCGCGTGCGCTGATCGGCGTGCCCGATCCCCTCGCCATGGCGCAGCGCGCCCTCGACGAAAAGCTCACGGTGCGCGAGCTCGAGCGCCTGGGCGGCGACTTCAAGCGCAGGACCAAAGGTTCTCCGCCCAAGGCGGAAGCGCCGAAGAGCGCCGACACCCGCGCCCTGGAGAAGCGCATCGAGGAGGCGCTGGGCCTCAAGGCCGAGCTCAAGCTGCGCGGGCTGGGCGAGCAGAGCCTGCTCACCCTGGAGATCCGCGACTTCGATCAGCTCGATGCGGTCGTCGACAGGCTGACGCGGCGCTGAGGTAGTTCAATCGCTCATGTCATCCTGAGCGAAGCGAAGGATCTCATGCCCGCGGCAACCGGCGATGAGGTCCTTCGCTGCGCTCAGGACGACACGAGGGGCAAGATTACCGGCCAGGTAATCGACCCACCGGCATCCCGGCGCCACCTTGGCGCCATGTCCGTCCTGTCCGCCCGTACCCAGCGCCTCCTCGAAGCGCCGGTCCTGCCGCTGCTGCTGTCGCTCGCCGCGCCCAATATCGGCGAGGCGGCGGCGCGCATCACCTTCCTCACCGCCGATGCCCTGTTTGTATCATGGCTGGGCAGCGACGCGCTGGCCGGCGTCGCGGTGGTCTTCCCCTTGTTCCTGATCCTGCAGACCGCCACGGCGTCGGGCATCGGTTCGGGTGTCTCCTCGGCGATCGGCCGCGCGCTGGGCGCCGGCGATCATGCCCGCGCGACCTCGCTGGCCGGTGTCGCGGTCGCGATCGCGCTGCTGGGCGCTCTTCTCACCACCGCCCTGCTGCTGGTCGCGGGGCCTGCGCTCTATGCCGCCATGGGCCTCGCCGGTCGGCCGCTCGAGATGGCGATCCTCTACGGCGGCGTGATGTTCGGCGGCGCGGGTTTCGTCTGGCTGATGAATCTTTTGGCCAATGTCTCGCGCGGCGCCGGCAACATGATGGTGCCGGCTTTCGCCATCGCCATCGGCGAGGCATTTCATCTTGCGCTGTCGCCGGCGCTGATCCTGGGCTGGGGTCCGTTCCCGGCGCTCGGCATCACGGGCGCCGCGCTCGCCGCGCTCGCCGCCTACGCCGTCGGTGCAACGGTGCTGATCCTCCATCTCGTCTCGCACCAGGCGTTGGTGCGCTTGCGGCTTCGCACGGTCCGTTTCAGGCGCGACGAAGCCATCGCCATCCTGAGCGTCGGCGCCTTGTCGGCGGCCAGCGCCACCCTGTTCCAGATCACCACGTTCTTCGTGGCCGGCCTGATCTCCGCGCTCGGCAGTTCCGCCGTGGCAGCCTACGGCGCCGCCAATCGCCTGGAGATGCTGCAGTATCCCATCACCTTCGCCTTCGGCTCGGCGGTCATCACCATGGTGGCAACGGCGGCCGGTGCGCGCGACGTCGAACGGGCGCGCCGTGTGGCGTGGACCGGCGCGGCGGTGGCCGGTGCGATCGGCCTCCTCTTCACCGCTGTCGCCCTGTTCGGCGGACGCTGGATGGGCCTGTTCACCGCCGATCCGGCGATCCGCGACATGGGTGCGCTCTATCTGCTCTGCCAGGCGGCGGTATTTCCCTTCACCGGCGCAGGCCTCGCCTGCTATTTCGCCTGCCTCGGCATCGGGTTCGTGAGTGGGCCGTTCGTCCTGGCCACGGTGCGGCTGGTCCTGGTCGTGGTTGGTTGCTGGCTGGCGCTGTCACTGACCGGTAACGCGGTCGCGGCCTTCGCAGCCGTCGCCCTGGGCATTGCGTTCTTTGGCGTAGGCCTGTTGATCATGATGCGCGCGAAGTTCCGGCAGATCGGCGGGCGCTGAGCGATTCTGCGAGTCCATCGCAAGGAACCCCATACGACCGTTTACGTTTACCGCTGCAGCCGGTCGGACTAGTGTTCGCCCGAATACTGGAGGGCGGACGTATGTCGAGTGAAGTGCTGCACGAAGACGCCAACAAGCTCGGGCCGGAAGTCATTGACCAGCACCGTGCCATCGTTTCCCTGATGGAAGAGCTCGAGGCGGTCGACTGGTACAACCAGCGCGCCAAGGCGACAAGCAATCCCGATCTGCGCGCCATCCTCGAGCACAATCGCGACGAGGAGAAGGAGCACGCTTCGATGGTACTGGAGTGGCTGCGCCGCAGCGATCCCAAGCTCTCCCAGCATCTCAAGACTTACCTGTTCACCGAGGAGCCGGTCACGGAAATCGAGGCCGAGATGATGGGCGAGGCCGGCGGCGGCGAAGGCGGCTCGCCCGCCACCAGCGATGGCAGCCTGGGCATCGGCAGCCTGCGGCCGACGGGACAGGTGTCCAAATGATGAAAAACCATCTTTTCCGCGACAAAGCGCCGATCACCGAAGCCGGCTGGGCGGAGATCGAAAAGGAAGCCAAGCGCACGTTGCGCACCTTGCTGGCGGCGCGCCGTGTCGTCGATTTTCGCGGGCCGCTGGGCTGGGACGATTCGGACGTCGAGCTCGGCCGCGTCGATCCGATCGCTTCGCCGACCAATGGCCGCAACGTCGAGGCGCGCCTGCGCCGCGTCCAGCCGCTGGTCGAGCTGCGCATACCCTTCGACATGAGCCGCGCCGAACTCGATGCCATCGATCGCGGCGCGCGCGATCCCGACCTCGACGCGGTGACCGCGGCGGCGCGCGAGATCGCCATCGCCGAGGATCGCTCGATCTTCCACGGCTATGAGGCGGCGCAGATCACCGGCATCTGCCAGAAGCGCGCCGCCAGCGCCGTGCCGCTGGGCGCCAGCCATGCCGACTATCCCGGCGCCGTCGCCGCGGCGCTGACCAAGCTGCATGACGACGGCATCGAAGGGCCCTTTTCGGTGGTGCTGAGCGATCAGCTCTACAAGGACCTCTCCGCGCGCACCGACGAAGGCTATCCGATCCTGAGCCACGTTCAGCGCCTGATCGACGGCGAGATCGTGTGGGCGCCGGGACTGGATGGCGGTCTGGTGATCTCGCGGCGCGGCGGTGACTTCGAGTTGACGGTCGGCCAGGATTTCTCGATCGGCTATCTCGACCACAACAGCGAGCGCGTGCGGCTCTACATCGAGGAGAGCTTCACCTTCCTGATCCTGACCGAGCAGGCCGCCATTCCGCTCAGCACCGGCGGCGGCAAGAAGCCCTAGCGACGCTGGCGCAGCTTTCGATCAGCCTCGGCCTTCGCAAGGCCGAGGCAGGTTCGTCGTGCAATCGCTTCGTCAGGCAAGCCAGTGCTCTTGCATTGAATCTCTGCTTCGAGCAGGCGTTCAAGCACGTGGCTGAGCCGCGTCAGCGTCCAGGCGCGCAGGTGGCGCTCGAAACGCTGGCGTACCGGTCCGCCGCGCGGCAGGCCGCGCGCCTTGAACATCGCGGCTTCCAGGTTGCCACCCTTCGCGGCATGACCAGCCACGAGATGGAGCTGGTCGGCATGACGCTGCAGGGCGCGCACGAGCTGCACCGGATTGCCGCCCTCGGCGAACACGCGGTCGAGGGCGCGGTCGAGGGCTATAAGCTCGCCGTCGAAGGTGGCGGCGATGACATTGTCGATGCCGATGGCGGCGGTGTCGCCCAGCACGGCGATCGCATCGTCGAGCGCCACGGTCTTGCTGCCGTCGCCTTCCTTGTAAAGCAGGAGCTTGTCGACCTCGCTGCGGCTCTGGCCGCGATCGCCGCCCAGCCGCTCGACGATCCAGTCGAGCGCATCGGTGTCGACACCAAGCCCGCGGGCGCGCGCGGCACTCTCGACCAGCCCTTCGAGGGCGGCCTCGCTGTCCATGTAGCAGGGCAAGGCCGCCAGACAGTCCTCGGTCTCGGCCAGTGCGCGCAGCGCCGAGCGCGGCGTGAGATTGCCGCCCTCGATCACGATCAGCGCGTCACCGGCCGCGGCGGCCGCCAGGTTCTCGAGCGCATCAGCCGATTCCTCGCCGGCCGGCCGAACGCGGATCACCCGCCGCCCGCCCATCAGCGACATCGCCCCGAACTCATCGGCCAGCCGCGCCGGATCGTGCTTCAATGCATCGCCGGCAATGTCGACGACGCGGAACGGGTCCTTGAGGTCCTCGCACACGGTCTTGGCCAGAGCCACCGCGCGCTCGGCGATCAGGCCGTCATCGTTGCCGTAGACGACGACGCCGCGGATTTTGGGGTCCGGCTTCTTCAGGAACGCTTCGACCTGACGCGGCTCGATCTTCACGCAGAGCCCTCGGAGGGTGGCTATCAGGTCTTTTCCGGCTCAGGCTCGACGTCGGTCGGCGGTGCGTCGCCGGCGTTCTCCAGCCGGGCGCGCTCGCGGGCCTCTTTCTTGGCCTGGGCTTTCTCCGCGACCTTAATGGCCTTGAGGCGATCGCGTTCGCGGCGTTCGAATTCGTAGTTCGGTTTGCGCGCCATGGTCATCGCCTCTCTGATTTCGGGGGTTCACACTACGACGTTGACGATGCGGTTGGGGACGACGATCACCCGTTTGGGTGTCTTGCCGTCGAGGCCGCGCGCCAGCTCGGGTAGCGCCAGGGCCGCCTTCTCGGCGACGTCCTTGGCCGCATCCTTGGGCAATTGCAGGGTCCCGCGCAGCTTGCCGTTGAGCTGCACCGCCATCGTCACCGTATCATCTACCAGCAGCGCGTCCTCGGCCAGCGGCCATGGCGAATCAGCCAGCAGCGACTTGTGGCCCAGCGCCTGCCACAGCTCCTCGGCGAGGTGCGGCGTCATCGGGCCGGCCAAGCGGACGAAGATCTCCAGCGCCTCGCGCAGCGCCCACTTGGTGCCGGCGTCCGTGGGCTCGGCCGAATCGATGGTGTTGGCGAGCTCGTAGAGCCGCGCCACGGCCTTGTTGAAGTGGAAGGCCTCGATGTCGGTCGAGACGCCGGCGATGGCCTTGTGCGCGGCGCGGCGCAGCTCGGTCGCGGCCTCGGACAGCTCGGCGGGCTTGGGCGTGCCGACCGGCGGCAGGAGGGCCAACGCCTGGGTGGCGATGCGGAACAGGCGCTGCTGGAAGCGCCAGGCGCCGGCGACGCCCGCCTCCGTCCATTCGAGATCGCGCTCGGGCGGGCTGTCCGACAGCATGAACCAGCGCGCGGTGTCGGCGCCGTAGTCGCGGATGATCTGGTCCGGATCGACGACGTTCTTCTTCGACTTGGACATCTTCTCCGAGCGGCCGACCTCGACCGGACTCTTGTCGGACGCGCGCACGACGTTGCCGCCCGCCGTGCGCTCGACTTCCTCGGGCAGCAGCCACGAGCCGTCGGACGCGCGGTAGGTCTCGTGGCAGACCATGCCCTGGGTGAACAGGCCGTCGAACGGCTCGTCGCGGCTGGTCATCTGCACCTCGCGCATGGCGCGCGTCCAGAAGCGCGAATAGAGCAGGTGCAGGATCGCGTGCTCGACGCCGCCGATATATTGATCGACCGGCATCCAGTAGCTGTTCTCCTCGCGATCGAACGGCGCCGTCGCGAGATGCGGCGAGGTGAAGCGGTCGAAGTACCAGCTCGAATCGATGAAGGTGTCGAACGTGTCGGTCTCGCGCACCGCCTTGCCGCCGCAGCTCGGGCAGGCGACATGCTTCCAGGTCGGATGGCGATCGAGCGGATTGCCCGGCTTGTCGAAATCGACATCCTCGGGCAGTTCAACCGGCAAGTCCTTCTCCGGCACCGGCACGACACCGCACTTCTCGCAATGGATCGCCGGGATGGGGCAGCCCCAATAGCGCTGGCGCGACACCAGCCAATCGCGCAGGCGATATTGAGTCGTGCCCTTGCCGACGTGCATCTCCTCGAGGCGGGCGATGACCCTGGCCTTGGCGTCCTCGACCGAAAGCCCGTTCAGGAAATCCGAGTTGATGATCACGCCATCCTCGACGAACGGCTGGTCGGCGACGCTGAAGCTCTTGGGATCGGCGTCGGCGGGCATGACGACGGGAATGATCGGCAGGCCGTACTTGGTCGCGAACTCGTGGTCGCGCACGTCGTGGCCGGGGCAGCCGAAGATCGCGCCCGTGCCGTATTCCATCAGAACGAAGTTGGCGGCATAGACCGGCATGGTCTTGCCCGGCATCAGCGGATGCTTGGCCAGCAGCGGCAACTTGTAGCCGATCTTCTCGGCGGTCTCGAGCTCGGCCGCTGCAGTGCCGGTCTTGCGACACTCGGCGACGAAGCGCTGCAGGCCGGGGTCCTGCTCGGCCAGCCCGGCGACCAGCGGATGTTCGGGCGACAGCGCCGCGAAGGAAGCGCCGTACAGCGTGTCGGGCCGCGTGGTGAAGATCTCGAGCTTTCCGCGATCAGCGCCCGCCGCGTCGGTGAGCTGCCAGAAGACGCGCGCGCCGCGACTCTTGCCGATCCAGTTGGCCTGCATCAGGCGCACCTTCTCCGGCCAGCGCTCGAGCGTATCGAGGCGCTCCAGAAGCTCGTCGGCGAAATACGTGATCTTGAGGTTCCATTGCGTGAGCTTGCGCCGCTCCACCGGTGCGCCGGTGCGCCAGCCCTTGCCCTCGATCACCTGCTCGTTGGCCAGCACCGTGTTGTCGACGGGATCCCAGTTGACCCAGGCCTCCTTGCGGTAGGCGAGGCCGGCCTTCCAGAAATCCAGGAACATCTTCTGCTGGTGGCGATAGTAGCTGGGATCGCAGGTCGCGAGCTCGCGGCTCCAGTCGAGCGACAGGCCCATCACCTTGAGCTGCGCCTTCATGGTGGCGATATTCTCGTAGGTCCATTTCTTGGGATGGACCTTCTTCTCCATGGCCGCGTTCTCGGCCGGCAGGCCGAAGGCGTCCCAGCCCATGGGATGGAGCACGTTGAAGCCGCGGGCGCGCTTGTAGCGGGCGATCACGTCGCCCTGGGTGTAGTTGCGCACGTGGCCCATATGGATGCGCCCCGACGGATAGGGGAACATCTCGAGCACGTAGTATTTGGGCCGCGCGCGGTCCATCCGGGCGCGGAAGGTCTGGCGTTCGTCCCAGGCCTTCTGCCACTTGGCCTCGGTTTCGTGGAAATTGTAGCGCGCGGGCGTCGACGACACGGTGTGATCCCAAAAAAGCGATTCTAGCCCAGAAAAGACTGGGGCCGCAGCGGATGCCCGCTGCGGCCCCCAACGTCAAGCTTTTGCGATAGCTCAGGAGCCGCCGGCGATGCGCAGCTGGCGCGCGCGCGTCAGGATGGCGTTCTCGATGTCGATGTTGGTCCGCGGATCGACCTGGGCGTCGACCCAGCTGCCGCCCTTGGGCGAGGTCTGCTGCTTGAAGACCGACACCCTGACGCCATCGGCCCGCAATTCGCGGTCGAGGATGGTGACCTGGACCTTCATGCGCTCGTTGGGCGTCTCGGCCGGCGTGTACCAGTCGGTGATGATGACGCCGCCGAACGGATCGGCCGAGACCAGCGGAATGAAATTGATGGTGTCGAGCGAGGCGCGCCACAGATAGGCGTTCACCGCCACGCCGGTGCCGGAGTTGTCGTCCTTCTTCTCCTTGGAGCCGAAAATGCCGCCAGGGCCGAACAAGGTGCCTTCCTCACGATTGCGGCCGCCCAGGCCCTGGATCATGTCGCGCTGCTCGCTGGACTTGCTGGCGTTGCGGCCTTCGTTCTCCTTGACGGCGTTGGGATTGCCGCCGCAGGCCGCAAGGCTCAGGGTCACGGCTCCGACGAAAATTACAGAAATTCGGTTGTAATTATACGAGCCTGGCATCGTTGGCGTTCCTGTCCCTTTGGCCACGATATCACAGCGGCGGCCGTGACCTTAAGCGCGGCTCCGGTGGACTGCAAGCGGCTGGATGGCGCACCTACAAAAGTCCTTTTAAAGGATTAACTAAAGTCCCGTCACAAGACCTACTGATACGCACGCAAGAAAAAAAGCCGCCAAGGCCCGCATAAGGCTTGAGATAAAGTCGTTCAAATTGTGACAAAGACGCCACAGGTGCGGGGAGAATCGTGCAGCGGCGCGTCCATTTCTTGACCCTTGTTGGGCCAAAGTGTTTTTATAGTTTGGCTGTATTGGCGGAGTGCGTGTGGCGCTGGGTTCGGGCTTCCACTTTCCGCCGGTCGGACAGGCCTTTTGGTACGTACCAGTCTCTGATCAATGAGAGGGAGAATGATGAAAAAGCTTCTACTCGGCTCGACCGCCCTAGTCGCCGGCGGGTTGATGGCCGCCCCGGCCATGGCAGCCGACCCGATCAAGATCGGTGTGGGCGGCTACTACACCTTCTACGCTGCAGCCGGCAACGTCGACCCGACTTATGCCTTCAATGGCAGCTTTACCAGCTACAAGGGCTTTGCCTTCATTCAGGAAGGTGAAATTCACTTCATCGGTCAGACGAAACTGGACAACGGCACGTCGGTCGGCTTGACCGTCGAACTCGAAGCTTGGGACCCGAGCGTCGCCTCCACCGCGGTCCTCAGCGGCACGACCGGCGCCAATGCGACGATCGACGAAGCCTTCATGTTCGCCTTCGGCGACTGGGGCCGTGTCGAGGTAGGCTCCCGCGACGCCGCGACATACCGCATGTACTACGGTACGCCGTCGGCGCTGATCGGCTGGGGTGCGATTCAGCACAACCATAACTGGGCGAACGGCTCCGTCATCACGAACAACAAGGGCTACGCGCGTACGATGGCGACGACCATCACGCCGACCTGGCAGGACGTCAACCGCATCAACTACTTCACGCCGCGTTTCGCCGGCCTGCAGATCGGTGTCGGCTACGCTCCCAAGCTGAACGGTGCTGCAAACGGCGCCAATGCCAACACTGGCCCGACCGTCAACTCCGCCGGCCTGTGCGGCTTCCAAGGCCCCGCCAACATCAGCAACTGCCCGACTGCCGACTATGCCTGGCAGGACCTGTTCGACGTTGGCGCCAACTACCTGAACAAGTTCGGTGACTTCACCGTCGCTCTGTACGGTGCGTTCGCCTACGCCTCGTTCGTGCCGGGCTTCTCGCCGCTGTCGAGCAGCGCCAACATGGTGACGGGTGCCAACCTCAGCTCGTGGAAGCAGTGGGTGGTCGGTGCTCAGTTCGGTTATGCCGGCTTCACCGTTGGTGGCGCCTACGGCTACGACAACAACGGCCTCGGCGCCAACTACTTCACCGGCGTCGACAACGACACCCGCTTCGGCACTGCCGGTATCATGTACGAGACCGGTCCGTGGCAGATGTCGTTCATGTGGGCCGGCTTCTACAACACCAACGGCAACGGCTCGGCCAGCGTGGTTTCCATTGCTCCGGGCACGAACATCCAGACGCTCAACACCGCGTCCGCTACCGGCGTGCCCGGCTTCAACAGCACGGCGTTCAACGGCAACCCCGCAACGTCCCTGCTGTTCGGCACCGAGACGGTCACCAAGTGGGAACTTGGTGCCAACTACGCGCTCGGACCGGGCATCAAGGCGGTCGGTGGCGCGATGCTGTATCAGGCGGGCGGCCCGACCAATGCCGTCAGCGGCAATTCGTGGGTCATCGTGCTCGGCATGGATCTGCGGTTCTAGTCGCAAGTCGCACTCTAACGACGGAAAGAGCGGGCTTTTGCCCGCTCTTTCTTTTTGTCGGCGGGTCAGGTGGCGAGGGGCGTGCGTTCAGCTGTTGAACAGCACAAAACAAGTATCGGGGATTCGGATGCTTGCCGCCAGTGGTATGGCTACCGGCAACAGCGGCGCAAGCTGGCTCACGGCGAAGTGGATACTGACGGACCGCTGGCCGACAGGAAAGTGAAGACGCCGAACCGGCGCCCGCGGGTCACTGGAATGACCTCATGCAACAGCGAAGAAGAGAACACAAGCGCGCCGCCCGCGACCGGACGGTAGAGCTCGCGGCCGAATTCAGGAAACCGCAGCTCGCCACCATCGTATTCGTCGTCGGCATTCAAGTTGAGGCTCAGCGCGAATTGCCGGTGTGCGGTGAAACTGCTGGTGTTGTCGCGGTGGCGACGGAACCAGCCGCCGGCGGCGGCATCGTAGCAACCGATGCGCGGCGCCTCGATCACCATTATGCGGGCGTGGAAAGCCTGCATCATTGCCGGCACGACGCGACGCACCAGGCAGTCGCGCAAGTGCACGAACAGCTTCGGATCATCCAACTGGACGTCGAGACGGCGCTTCACGTCGGCGTTGACGACATTGCCGCCCGTCGAGCCCACCTCGTTGGCCAGTTTGCCGCCACGCTGCCAGTAATCGATCAGCGTTTGACACAGGGCCGGCTCGGCCACCCGTTCGAGCAGCAACACCGGCGCCTTGGCCTGCACCACGGCAGGTGTGCTTGCCCTGTAAAGTCGCGTCGCCAGTGCGGCGACGCCATCGGGCGTCGGTTCCGGTAGCAACGCCGCCACCCGGCCAGCCGCATCGACGACGATCACGAGCGGCCCGGTCGCTCCGAAGGCCCGGGCTAATTCACCCGCCCGATCGAGCACCCAGGACGGGTAGCCGTCCGGGCCTCCCGGCGGCGCGGCGGCAACGATGTGCAACAGGGTTTCGCAGGCCTCCAGCGTATCGGCCAGTTGCGCCGCCGCCGATGCCGTGGGCGGCGCGCCGAGCCAATAGGCCCTCGCCAGACCAGACGTCATCGGGTCCCAGGAATCGAACAAGCTTCCGGACACCAACGGCAGTGTGATCCGCGGCATCGGATCGCCGACACTCACGCTAACAGGGGGTTGCGGTCTCGCCATTGGCTGATTTCTCGCTGCGGACTGATCTTTGCATCGGCGCTTCAGCGGCCATCACGCATACTGTTGCGAGGCCGTAAGGTTTGACGATCGGCGTCCTTTGTCAACGCGCTGGCTGTGACAGCCTAGGCGGTCCGCTCCCCCACGATGTTGACGAACAGGGTGGGCAGGTAGGTGCGCGACACCGGCAGGCGCTCGGTGGCCTGGCGGGCCAGCACGGCGCGATTGTCCTCGTGGTCGAGCACGAGCTGGAACAAGCCCTGTTCGACAGCACCGGCTCGTGAATCGAGCTCGGGCTTGCCATCGCGTACGACGCGATAGGCCACGTCCAGCCCGACATCGCCGCCGCTGTAGAACGACGACACGACTTCCAGCCGCTCGAACATCAGCATCAGGCCGCGCATCGAGAAGCGCCAATAATCGTCGGGCGTGGCGTGGAAGGCCTGCGACCAGGGCGTGGCCACATACGCCACGCCGCCCGGCTTCAGCATGCTTTCGATGTTGTGCGCAGCCTTAGCCGGCCGGCGCGTGTGCTCGAGCACATGGCAGCAGATCACCAGGTCGAACGGGTCTTGTCCGAGCTTGGCTTTGAGCGACCGCGGCTCGCTGCAGATGTCGAGCACGCGGTCAACATTGCTGCCCGCCAGCAAGTCGATGCCGACGAAAGTGGCGCGGCTGCCGAAGCGCTTGGCCACCAGGCTTCGCCAGTTGCGTTCGTTGCGGTCCGAAACCAGCGTGCGCGAGCCCACCTGCAGGACGCGCGGCGCGCGCCGGCCCATCCCCTGGGCGACGCGCTCGAGCAGCAGCTCGACTTCGCGGGTAACGCTCGTGCCGACGACGCGCAGTTCCCCTTTGGGCTCCGCAGCAGAGGCGTCGCCGGCGGGCTTCATTCGCGTACAACCAAGACGTGCATGCGACGCGGGCCGTGGGCGCCGAGCTCCATGGCCTGCTCGATGTCGCCGGTGCGCGATGGACCGGTGATGGTGTTGACGGTGCGCGGCATGCGGTCCTTGCCGTAGCGCGCCCGCAGTCGCTCCCACACCTCCTCGTAGCCGCCGACGATGTCGCTCTCGCGCAGCACGACGATGTGCGTGTCGGGCAGGAGATTGAGCGTCACCGGATGCTCGGGGCCGGAAGCCATCACGACTGTGCCGGTCTCGGCGATGGCGGCGAAGGCGCCGGTGATGGAGACATGATCGCTGCCCTCGGCGCGGCCCTGCCGCAGCGACAGCATCTTCTGGCTCGCCCAGTCGTAGCCGGCAAGCTGGGGCGAGGGCGCGATCACGGCCTCGGCCGGCAGGTTGTTGCGCGCGAGGTAGGCCGAGACTTCGGCGGCCACCTCGGCCGGCGCCACGCGTGCCACGGTGGCATTGTTGGCTTCGGCCCATTGGCAGAACAGGTCGACCTTTTCCGGCTGGGCGAGTGCGGCGCGGGCAACGGCGGGCCCGCGCGGCGGCCGGGCCAGCCGTGCCTCGACGGCCGCGCGGGCATCGCCGGAAAGCTCGCCGCGCTGGAGGGATCGACGGATGCCATTCAGGATCTGCGACCTGGCTTCGTTCATGATCGCCTGCCGCGCCACTGTGCATGGAACGTGCCGCCCGGCGGCGGTGCGGGGAAGTCGCGGAAGCGCGTCCAGCCGCCGGCCAGGGGCAGGGTTTGATAACGGCCCTGGGCGCGGCCGAACAGCGCGAGCATGCGGTTGGCGAGCGCGGTGAGGCGGCGATAGAGGCGGGGTCGCCGGGCCAGGAAGCTCCACAACGCCAGGCCCTGGCGCACCGCCCTGGGCGTGAGATGGCGTTCGAACTCGCGCTCGCGCCAGTGGCGCATCAGGCTGGGCAGCGGGATGCGCACCGGGCAGACGCTCTCGCAGCGGCCGCAGAAGGTCGAGGCGTTGGGCAGGTTGCCGGCCTCCTCGACGCCGATCAGCTGCGGCGTCAGCACCGCGCCGATCGGGCCGGGATAGACCCAGCCATAGGCGTGACCGCCGATCGCGCCATAGACCGGGCAGTGGTTCATGCAGGCGCCGCAGCGGATGCAGCGCAGCATGTCCTGCATCTCGGTGCCCAACACCGCTGAGCGGCCATTGTCGAGGATGACGACGTGATAGTGCTCGGGCCCGTCGAGGTCGCCCGCCCGCTTCGGGCCGGTGTTGAGCGTGGTATAGGCCGACGATTCCTGTCCGGTGGCCGAGCGCGCCAGCACGCGCAGCAGGACAGCGGCGTCCTCCAAGGTGGGGATCACCTTCTCGATGCTGGCCAGCACGATGTGCATGCGTGGCAAGGTGTTGGAGAGATCGGCGTTGCCCTCGTTGGTGACCAGCAGCGACGAGCCGGTCTCGGCCACCAGGAAGTTGGCGCCGGTCAGGCCGACATCGGCGTCGAGAAATTTCTGGCGCAGCACGTAGCGCGCCTCGGCCACCAGATCGTTGCGCTCGGTGAGACGCTTGGTGAAGCCCAACTTGCGGTGATGTTCGAGGAATGTGTCGGCGACCTGGTCCTTGGTGAGGTGGACCGCCGGTGCGATGATGTGGCTGGGCGGCTCGTGGCGGAGCTGGATGATGTATTCGCCGAGATCGGTCTCGATCGGCGCAATGCCGAGCGCCTCGAGATGCTCGTTGAGCGCGATCTCCTCGGCGACCATCGACTTCGACTTGGCGACCGTGCGGGCGCCCATGCTCTGGCAGAGCTCGCCGATGATGCGGCGCGCGTCCTCGGCGGTCGGCGCCCAGTGAATGTGGCCGCCCAGCGCCGTCACCTTGCGTTCGAACTCCTCGAGATAGAAATCGAGGTTGGCCAAAGCGTGGTTCTTGATGTCGCGCGCGCAATCGCGCAGCGCCTCGAACTCGGGCAGGCGTTCGGCCGCCTGGCGACGGCGTTCGGAGAAGCCGACCTTCAGCTTGGCCAGCGAATCCTGCAGATTGGGGTCGGCCAGCGCAGCGTCGACATTTTCCTTGAAGTCGTGGGCGGTGGATTCCATCAGCGTTTGCCCAGATCCGGTTCGCCGATCGCCGCTTGATCGCCCATGTCGGCCAGCACTTCGGCGACGTGACGCACCCGCACCGCGCTGCCTTCGCGCTGCAGCTTGCCCGCCATGTTCATCAGGCAACCGAGGTCGCCCGCCAGCAAGGTGTCGGCGCCGGTGGCGGCGATATCGGCCGATTTTTCGCCGACCATGGCATTGGATATTTCGGGGTATTTCACGCAGAAAGTGCCGCCGAAGCCGCAGCAAACTTCCGGCGACTTCATCTCGCTGAGCCTGAGGCCGCCGACCGATGCCAGCAGGCGGCGGGGCTGGTCCTTGACGCCGAGCTCGCGCAGGCCTGAGCAGGAGTCATGATAAGTGACGCGACCGTCATATTGCGCGGCAACCTCGGTGACGCCCATCACATCGACCAGGAATGCCATCAGTTCGTAACTGCGGTTGGCCAGATTCTCCGCCCGTGCCTTCATGGCTGGATCGTCGAACAACCCTGGATAGTGATGGCTCAACATGCCGCCGCACGAGCCCGACGGGGCCACTACGGCGTCGTAGCCCTCGAAGGCATCGATAACCTGGGCGGCGATGGCGCGCGTCGTGGCGCGGTCGCCGGAGTTATAGGCCGGCTGGCCGCAGCAGACCTGGAGCGGCGGGACCTCAACCGTGCAGCCGGCCTCCTCGAGGAGCTTTACGGCGGCAAAACCTATGGCCGGCCGGAACAGGTCGACCAGGCAAGTGACGAAAAGCGCAACGCGACGCGGGCGGGGGTTCGATGCGGAGGACGACTGGAACACGACGGGCACATTGGCAGTGGCAAAAATAGGGTGCAACGGGGCCTTGTTTAGAATTATTCTAATCTAATATAAAAGCGACCATCGAGGAGAGAGAAATGACCGGGCGGCCCATTCTGACCGACGAAAACGGCGCACCGATTGCCGACAATCAGCGTTCGCAAAGCGCCGGACCTGCGGGCCCGCTCCTGCTGCAGGACCATCACCTGATCGAAAAGCTGGCGCGCTTCGATCGCGAGCGTATTCCCGAGCGCGTCGTCCATGCCCGCGGCTCGGGCGCCTACGGCACTTTCGAGCTCACCAAGGATTGCAGCGCCTGGACGCGGGCCAAGTTCCTGACCGGCGTCGGCAAGAAGACCGAGATGTTCCAGCGCTTCTCGACGGTGGCGCTCGAGCGCGGCTCGTCCGACGTGGTGCGCGATCCGCGCGGCTACGCGCTCAAGTTCTACACCGAGGACGGCAACTACGACCTTGTCGGCAACGGCACGCCGATCTTCTTCATCCGCGATCCGCAGAAGTTTCCCGACTTCATCCATTCGCAGAAGCGCGATCCGTTCACCAACATGCAGGAGCCCGACAACGCCTGGGATTTCTTCTCCCACTCGCCCGAGGCCACGCATCAGTTCACCTGGCTGTTCGGCGATCGCGGCATTCCGACGAGCTATCGCAATCTCGACGGCTTCGGCTCGCACACCTTCCAGTGGACCAACGCCCGGGGCGAGATCTTCTGGGTGAAGTACCACTTCAAGACCGATCAGGGGATCCGGAACCTGACGTCGCAAGAGGCGGCTGCGATCAGCGCGACCAATCCCGACCATCATCATCAGGACCTGCTGCACGCGATCGAGACCGGACAGTTCCCGTCCTGGACGGTGAAGGTCCAGATCATGCCGGCGGCCGAGGCGGCCAGCTACCGCTTCAACCCGTTCGATCTCACCAAGGTCTGGTATTACAAGGACTATCCGCTGATCACGATCGGCAAGCTCACGCTCAACCGCAATCCCGACAACTACTTCGCCGAGGTCGAGCAGGCCGCGTTCAACCCGGCGCACTTCGTGCCGGGCATCGGCCCGTCGCCCGACAAGATGCTGCAGGGCCGCCTGTTCGCCTATGGCGACACCCAGCGCTATCGCCTGGGCGTCAACCATACCCAGCTCCCGGTCAACCGGCCGCGCCCCCAGGCGGGCGTCCACAATTACGGCCGCGACGGCGCCATGCGCTTCGACGCCAACGGCAGTCGCGCCAAGAACTACGAGCCCAACAGCTTCGACGGGCCGGCCGAGACCAACGTGCCGACCTCTGCCGGCATCGAGGTGGGCGGCGTCACCGGCAGCCACAAGCCGGTGCTGCACAAGGAAGACAGCGACTTCGTCCAGGCGGGTGCGCTCTATCGGCTGATGAAGCCGGACGAGAAGGACCGCCTGATCGCCAACATCGCGGGCAATCTCGGCAAGGTCAGCCGCGACGACATCATCGCTCGCGCCATCGGCCACTTCCGGGCGGCCGACGCCGACTACGGCGCGCGGCTGGAGGCGGCGATCAAAGCGTTTCGCGCCAAAAGGTGACGATCGAGGCTGGCCGGCCGCAACCCGCGGCCGGCCACCGCGTTATCGCAGGGTGCTGCGCCTCCTGCTCTTTATCGTGATGCTGCTCGCCCCGGACATCTCGGACAGCGATGCTTCCCACGTCAATCGTCAGGCCGCGCTCTTCCCCCATATGGCGGGCATTCCGACCGATCAGGAACCGCCGGCGGCCCGCTGATCAACCCTTGTTGGGCACCAGCACGATGGCCCGGCCTTCGCCCACCATGCGGCCGGCCCAGTCAGCAGCCTGTGCGTTGCTGCCGAAGAACACGTCGCCGCGCGCCGGACCCTGGATGGCAGCCCCGCTGTCCTGGGCGATCGTGAGACGGCGGTAGGGTTCGGTGGCGCCCGGCTTGCGCGCCACCGGCCGCACGGTGTCGATCCAGATCGGCGTGCCGAAGGGCGTCAGGGTGACGTCGACCGCGAGGCTGCGCTGCGCCGTGAGCGCCACGCCCTCGGAGCCGCTGGCGCTCTGGCTCTTGGTGTCTTTGAAAAAGATATAGCGCTCGTTCTTGCGCATCACGTCGCGCGCCTGTTGCGGATTACGCTTCAGCCAATCGCGGATCGCGGGCCAGGTGGCGGCGTCTTTCTGCATGACGCCCATCTCGACCAGCACCGTGCCGATCGCCGTATAGGGCCGATTGTTGGAGCCGTCGAAACCGAGGCTGAGCACGCCGCCTTCGGCGAGATGGACGCGGCCGCTGCCCTGCACCTGGACCTCGTACAAGGCGACGGGATCCTGCACCCAGGCGATCTCCAGCCCCTTGCCCTTGAGCACGCCCTGCTCGATCTCGGCGCGCGTGTAGTAGGGCTTGTCGGTGAGATCGGCCGGCCGGCGATAGACCGGCACTGCAAAAATGCGCGACGGCACGCGGCTGCCGCGCATCTCGGGCTCGAAATAGCCGGTGAACTTGCCCGGCGCCAGGACGACCAGCGGCCGGAAATTCTCCTCGAAGAAGGCCCGTGCGGCGCGATCGTCGCCGGTCTTCACCGTGCCGGCCGAGTCGCAGATCCGCTGCCACTCCGCCGGCGTGATGGTCTTGGTGCCGCCATCAGTCGTGATCTTGGTGTCGGGCCCGGCGGTCAGTTTAGGGCACGAGCGACGGAAGGCGGCAAGCGCTTCGCTCTGTTTGTCTTCGCCCCATCCGCCAATCTCGTTGAACGAGATCGGCGCCATCGCCACACGCGGTTCGGTTGGCCCGCCCATGCCGCCGGCGCACGCAGCCAGAAGGCCGGCGGCGGCCACCCAAGCCGCGCCGCCGGACAGGACGGTCCAGCGCATATTCGGAGAGCCTCCCCTTAGCCTTCGCTTTCGGTCTTTATTAGCAGCCAGTTGGGGTCGCTTGACTTGGTGTCGCGACGGAACGTCCAGAGATCGATGACTTTCTGAACTTCATTCGGATTGCCGTCGATGATCTGGCCGTCGGCATTGCGCTGCACGTTGATCTGCTCGCTGACGAAGCGGACGGTGACCGTCGCCTCGCTGCCCTGCAGGCTGGCGCCGGCAATGTCGGACGCCTCGAAGCCGATCAGCGTGGTCTCAGCCTTTTCCTTGCGCTCGGCGCGGCCGCGGATGGCGGCCTCGAAGCTTGCATAGGTCGGCGGGTCGAGCAGCGGCCGCAGCGAAGCCGTATCGTCCTTGGCGAACGCCTCGACGATGGTCGTGAAAGCGGCCCGCGCGCCGGCCGTGAAGCCGATCGGCTCGAAGGCCGGGTCGGCGCCGCGAACGGCGGCGACACCGGCCGTGGCGGTCGGCAGGACCGTGGCGCGAATGCCACCCGGGCCGGTGGTCGAGAGCGAAGGCCGCGGCGTGGGCGCACTGCTCGTCGGTAGCGGCACGACATTGTCGTTGCCGGACGGGCCCGCGGAAGGTGCATCGCCCACCCGCGGCGATGCCGTCGGCGGCGCAGGTGGCGTGAAGGGATCGCGCGCCGGCGGGCGTTCGTTACCGGTGCGCTTGCCGAGCACGGAGCGCAGCCGCAGGATCAGAAAGACCGCGACCAGCCCGATGAGGATGATGTCGTAGTTGTTACCCACGATGGCGCTCCGCCAACACGTTCCCCACTCGCAAATTACATAGGCCCCGAATGGGGAAAGGGCAAGGCAACGGCACGGCGGCAGGCCCGTCCGCCATTTCGCCGCACAGTCTAGGCCAAGACCACAATATCGACCAAATCGGCGACGCCCGCCACTTTCCGGCCGGGCCGGCGCTCGCGCACCGCAGGGGCTGCGTAACCTTGCTGCTCGGCTTTGCGATAGGTTCCGCTATCGACCAGGGCCCGTGTCTTTTCGTCCTTGTTGTGCTTTTCGAGTTTCGCCGCGAAATTGACTGCGTCACCAATTACTGTGAATTCCAACCTCTCGCCGTCGCCGACGGCGCCGAACACGACGCGACCCGATGCCGCCGCCAAGCCGATCGACAGCGGCGGCAGGCCGGCGGCCCGGCGTTCGGCGGCCCACCGATCGGCCGCCTCGATCACCGCATCGGCCGCGCGCAAAGCGTCGGCAGCGGCGGTCGGCGAGAGCGCCACCGCCCCGAACGAAGCCAGGATGCCGTCGCCCAGGAATTTGTCGATGCTGCCGCCGTTGCTGACGATCAGCGGGCAGACCCGGCCCTGGTAGTCCTGCAGGAGCTTCATGACATCGCCCGGCTGAAGCTCGGTCGAGAGCCGGGTGAAGCCGCGCAGGTCGACGGTCAGGATCGCCACGTCGCGCAGCTCGCCTTCGCCCGGCTTGATCGACGTCGCGGCACCGCGGATGCGCGCGGCCACGCCGGGGTCGAAGAAACGGGACAGGTCGCGCGCCGCTGCGCCTTCGCTGACCGAGCGCACCAGGAGATTGCGCGCCCGCGCGATGGCGATCGCCAGCACGGCGGTGGTCAGCAGGATGGCGATGATCTTTTCGGCCTCGGCCTGGAACAGAAACGCGTTCGACGTCATGTATTCCACGAAGTCGTCGGTCATGTTGGGCGGCCCGCCGCGGCCGCTCAGCGCATAGAGGATCAGGATGATCCAGCCCGCCACCGCGGCGAGGCCGGTGACGATCACGAAGCGCGCCTCGAACCTGAGCGCGCGCAAGGCGATGAACAGGAACGCGTAGAGGAGGATCGGCGCCTTCAGGTAGAACACGGCCGACTGGGCATACTTGAGGTGATAGAAATAGATCAGCCCCATCAGCAGGGCCATGTCGGCGATCACCGACAGGTGCAACAGCCATTCCGGCAGGGGACGGCGGTAGGCGATGATCAGGCGGGCGACGGAGAACAGGCCGTAGAGGATCAAAGCCTCGGCTTCGAACGAAAACTCCTCCTGCACCACGCCACCCGCCATGGTCGTGGCTTCGTAGGCGATGGCCAGCAGGCCGGTCAGCACCAGCTCTGCCCAGCCGATCAGGATCTCGCTGCGCTGCTGCTGGCGGCGAATGGTCTCGCGCACGCGCTCCGGCAGGTTCTGCGGTCCGCCGCCATCGAACAGCCAGTCGCGCAGGCGGCCGAACATCAGCGCTTCTCCAGCCACAGGCTGGCGGCGATCGCATCGGGTGGTTGGGGCAGGCGCGGCACCACCGAGGTCGCGAGGCGTGCGCCCAGGCGGCGCTCCGCCCAGACGCTGGAAAACAGGGGCCGGTAGGTTTCCGCGGCGAGCAGCGGCACGATGCCCTGCTGCTCGTTGTAGGCCCGCCAGCCCCAGATCGACGGATAATCGAAGGGCAGGAAGATGTCGTGGATGTGGATCAGCACGCCGGCCGGCAGCATCGGCAGGACGCGGTTCAGCAGGATGTCGACGTCGCTGCCCGGCATCAGGATATGGCTGGAATCGATGAACAACGCATCGCCGGCCCGCAGTCCGTCGAACAGCTCGAGCGGTGCCATCTGCAGGGTCGACGGCACGACGCGGACGCTCGGCAGATCGATGATGTCGGCACGCGGCGCCGGATCGATGGCCACGATCTCGCCGACGCCGCCCAGCGCGCGCGACAGCACGCGGGTCGAGTGACCCGAACCGACCTCGACGATGCGCTGCGGCTTGCGCTCGCGCACCAGGGTGTAAGCGACAGCGGCGTCGAGCGAGGGGAACCACGACTGATCGAACAGGCTCTTGAGGCCTTCGAGTTGGGTGGCGTGGGCATCGACGGCGTCGAGGACGCCGATGAATGTCGCGGCGCTCTTTTCGAACAGCCGCTCGATCATCGGATAGGGCGGCTGCGCGCCGGGCGGCGGCAGGAGCGGCGCGTAGCGGTGCGGGATGAACCAGCCGCGCGGCTTCAGCCCGAGCACGGTCGGCAATCCAAGCGCCAGCCGCCGCCAGCGGCCGCGCAAGCTTGAGGCTGCACTCATTGGCCCGTGCCCATCAGAGTGCGCTCACGGACTGATCGTCAGACCTTCGTGGGCGACGATTACGCGCGGCAGGCCGTTCGGCGCGGTACCGGGTCGCGCCATCGCCGCCTCACGCGCCACCCCGTCCATGAAGGCATCGTCGTGGCTCGGGTCGTGATGGAAGATGGCGAGCGTGCCGACCTGGGCAGCGTTGGCGATCCGCACGCCCTCCTGCCAGGTCGAGTGGCCCCAGCCGCGGTAGCGCGCATACTCGTCATCGGTGTAGCTCGAATCGTAGATCATCACGTCGGCGCCGCGGCACAGCTCGACGATGGTCTTGTCGGGGCCGTCGCCGCGATGCTCGGTGTCGGTGATGTAGCAGATCGACTTGCCGCCGAATTCGACGCGATAGCCGGTAGCGCCGTTGGGATGGTTGAGCGGCGCCGTGCGCATCGCCATCTCGCCGCAGGTGAGCGGCTGACCGCTCGTGAACTCCTTGAACTCGACCCGCGCCTGGAAGACTTCCAGCGACACCGGATAGAGCGGCGCCTTCATCAGGTTGCTGACGACGTTCTTCAGCGTATAGGGCGGTTCGAGGTGGCCCGCCCACAGGCGCACCGCATTGCCCTTGCCGAACAACGGCGAGAAGAAGGTGAGGCCCGAGATGTGGTCGAGGTGGGTGTGGGTGAAATAGATGTCGATATCGACCGGCGTTTGACGCGCGAGATCGACGCCGAGCGGCCGGATGCCGGTGCCCGCGTCGAAAATGAGTCGGCGACCGGCGGCAGTGACCTCCAGGCAGGAGGTGTTGCCGCCATAGCGCGTATATTCGGCACCGGAGCACGAAATCGAACCTCGCACGCCCCAGAACCGGACTTTCAGACCATCGCCCAAAGGCATGTTTCCCCAGTAGCCCTTCGGGCGCAGAGTCCACGCGCCAGCCGCTCGCGTCAACCGACGCTGGACGCATGTTCAGGCCGCCGTAATTATGGCAGTGTTCTTGCGTATACATCCAACGGGCGGATTTTCGCGTATTCTTGCAGGATAGCCGTGAATTCGCCGGTCGTGCGCGTTGCCTGCTGCCTTGTTCGGAGCAATACTTCCGCCATGGAACTCAAGAACCAAGTTGCCCGGTCCGTGATCGTCCAGCCGCCGATGCGCGAAGCGAAGTTTGCTATCGGGCAGGTGGTGAAGCATCGCATCTACCCGTTCCGAGGCGTCATCTTCGACGTCGACCCGGTGTTTGCGAACACCGAGGAATGGCTGGCGTCGATCCCCGAAGAGGTGCGACCGCGTCGCGACCAGCCATTTTACCATCTGCTGGCCGAGAACGCGCAAACCACCTATGTCGCCTATGTCTCGGAGCAGAACCTGCTGGCCGACGAGACCGGCAAGCCGGTGTCGCATCCCCAGGTGCCGCATTTCTTCAAGGAATTGAAGCGCGGCCACTACGTGTCGCGCGAGCGCGCCCTGCACTGAGCTCGGGGCGCGTCCCCTCTTCTAGTGGATGTCCTCGGAGGCCGCGAAGGCCTGGCGCAGGACCTCGATCCCAAAACCCTTCTTCTTGGCTGCGTCGAGGATTACCTTCTCCTTACGCGCCAGCAGATCGATCGCCGCCGGCAGCTTGTCGGCAAGCTCGTGCGGGATCACCACCGCGCCGTGGCGGTCGGCATGGATCAAATCCCCGTGCACGACAGTCATGCCGAAGATATCGACCGGCATGCCCCAACCCTCGACATGGACATGGGCGTGGCTGGGGCCGACCTTGCCGGCCAGGATCGGGAAACCCTTGGCGAGCACGGTGAGGTCGCGCACCGAGCCGTTGGTGACGCAGCCCAGCACGCCCAGCCCGCGATGCACGGTGCTGTTGACCTCGCCCCACATGGCGCCGGTACCGGGATTGGAATCGAGGTCCTGGATGACCGCCACCGTCGGACCCTCGCCGCTCACCACATATTCGTACCAGCCGACGCGCCGGGCCTTCTTCTCGGCGGCTGAGCCTACCGCAGGCTGGGCGGCACGGATGATGCCGGTGCGGGCAAAGCCCACCATCGGCGGCGCATCGGGCTCGGTCGGATGCATGTGCTGGGTGGTGAAGCCCGCGGCGGTACGAAAGCCGCGCGCCTCTTCCAGTGCATTGCAGATCGTCGGCGTGTCGACGGCACGCAGCGCGTCGAACAGTTTCTTCTGGGCCTTGTTGTCCATTGTCTCCTCCGGTCAGTTCAACGGGAACGGAAAATACTTCTCGTTGATCTTCTTGTAGGTGCCGTCGGCCATCATCTCGCCGAACGCCTTGTTGATGGCGTCGCGCAGCTTGGCGTCTTCCTTGCGCAAGCCGGCGGCGACGCCGATGCCGAGCGTCTGGTTGTCTTTAATGTCCTGGCCGACCAGCTCGCAGCATTTGCCCTCGGGCTTCTGGCTCCACAGCCAGAGCTGCGTCTTGTCGCCGAACACCGCGTCGACCTCGTCTGCGGCCAGCGCCGTCAAAGCCTCGCCGAGCGTGTTGTAGCGCTTGAGCTGGGCGGAGCGGCGGAAACTCTTGTCGGCCCAGTCGGCGTGGGTGGAATCGCGCTGCACGCCGATCCGCTTGTTGCGCAGCAATGAGGGCGGGCCGTCGAATGGCGCGCCCTTGGCGGCGATGAAGGCGCCGGGCGAGAGATAGTAGCGGCGCGACATGCCGAGCCGCTTGCGCCGCTCGCTGGTCACTTCCAGCGACGACATGATGACGTCGAACTTCTTGTCGATCAGGCCCGGGATCAGATCGTCCCACTTGAAGGCGGCGAACTCGCACTCCGCCTTGATGCGCTGGCAGGCCTCCTGCGCCAGCTCCATCTCGAAGCCGGCCGGTATGCCCTTGCGGTCGAGATAGTTGAACGGCGGATAGGCGCCCTCGGTTGCGACCGTGATCTTGAAGGCGGGCGGCGTGAACGGCGACTTGGGCGCGGGCTTCGCTGCCGGTTGTGCCGGCTTGGCCGGCGGCCGCTGTTGGGCAAAGGCCGCCCCCGCCATCGCGAGCAGCGCCAGGAAGAAAGCCGCCAGTCTCATGCGATCAGTCGCTCGAGGAGCGCGTTGAGCCGCTGGCGGCCGGCGGCCGTCGCCTTGAGGCGCGTCGCATCGATCTCCAGATAGCCCGCCGCCACCAGCGGCGCCAAGCGGGCGTCGCCCAGCGCCGTCACGGGCTCGGCGCCGGTTACAGACGCGAACAAGGCCCGGTCGATGCCGTCGGCCAGTCGCAGTCCCATCATCAACGCCTCCTCGACCAGATCCTGCCCCGTGACCAGCGATGTTTCCGCCGTGCCGTGGCCCTCGCGTTCGACGGACTCGAGCCAGGCCTCCGGGCCGCTCGTCCGCCGCGTGGCGCGTTTGGCCACCCCTCGATCGGTGCCTTCGGCGAAGCGGCCGTGCGCGCCGGGCCCGACCCCGACGTAATCCTGATACCGCCAATAGATCAAATTATGGCGGCAGGCAGCCCCCGGCCGGGCATGGTTGGAGATTTCGTAGGCTGGCAGGCCCGCCGCCGCGAGCCACGTCTGGGTAAGCTCGAACATCGCCGCGGCTTCTTCCTCGCCCGGTAGGGTGAAGGCGCCACGAGCATGGTCGGTGAAGAAGCGCGTGCCGCGCTCGATGGTGAGTTGATAGAGCGAGAGGTGCTCGCCGGCGAGGCCGAGGGCCCGTTCCAGTTCGGCCGCCCAGGCGTCGACCGTCTGGCCCGGCCGGGCATAGATGAGGTCGAAGGAATAGCGCGCGAAATGCCGGCGGGCCGTCTCAAGGGCGGCGATCGCCTCGTCGGCGGAATGCTCCCGGCCGAGGAAGCGGAGCGACGCCGCGTCGAGCGCCTGCACGCCCAGCGACACGCGATTGACGCCGGCCTCGGCCAACGCGGCAAAGCGGCCGGCTTCGACGGAGGTCGGGTTGGCTTCGAGGGTGATTTCGACCTCGGCGGCAGTGTCCCACAGCGTCTTCACCCGCTCGATAACCGCGCCTGCGGTCGCGGGTTCCATCAGCGAAGGCGTGCCGCCGCCGAAGAAGATCGTCTCGACCCGGCGCTCCGGCGCTTCGCGTGCGGCATGCTCCAACTCCTTGAGCAGCGCGGCGCGCCAGCGGTCCTGCTCGACGCCGTCACGCACATGCGAATTGAAATCGCAGTAGGGACACTTCGATTTGCAGAACGGCCAATGGACATAGACACCGAGAGGCGCGCTCATCGGAAGCAGGCCTCGACCAGCAGCCGGAAAGCGCGGCCGCGATGGCTGATGGCGTTCTTTTCGGCGTCCGTCATCTCCGCCGTGGTGCGCGTGTCGTCTTTCGGCTGAAAGCAGGGATCGTAGCCGTGGCCCCCGCTGCCGCGCGGCGGCCAGACGATGCGGCCATCGAGCGTGCCGTGCACCAGCTCGACATGCTCGTCAGGCCAGGCCAGCGCCAGCACGCAATGGAAGGTGGCGGCGCGCTGGGCATCGGTATCCGGCACCTTGCGAGCCGCCAGCTCGCCCTGGATGCGGCGCATGCCGACCATGGCGTCCCGTGTCGGGCCTTCCCAATCGGCGGTGTAGAGGCCGGGCTGGCCGTCGAGCGCGTGCACACTCAGGCCCGAATCGTCGGCGAGGGCGGGCAAACCGCTGGCGCGGGTGGCGGCCAAGGCCTTGATCGTGGCGTTGTCCTCGAAGGTCGTGCCGGTCTCCTCGGGCGCGGCCAGGCCGAGCTCGGCCGCCGAGACGATCTCGACGCCGAAGGGCGAGAGAAGCGTGCGGATTTCGCCCGCCTTGCCGTGGTTGTGGGTGGCCACGACCAGCTTGGGGCAGACGAAGCGGCGCGGCATTAGGCTTTGCCGATCGCCAGCCGCTGCAGGCGCAAGAGTTCGCCGACGCCCTTCTTGGCAAGCATGAGCAGCGCCATGAACTCGGGCTCGCTAAAAGGCTTTTCCTCGGCCGTGCCCTGGACCTCGACGATGCCGCCCGAGCCGGTCAGCACGAAATTGGCGTCGGCCTGCGCCTTGGAGTCTTCCGGATAGTCGAGGTCGAGCACCGGCGTGCCCTCCCACAGGCCGCAGGAGACGGCGGCGACCTGCCCGGTGATCGGGCTGGCGGTGAGCTTGCCTTCCTTGATCAGGCGCTCGAAGGCGAAGTGCAGCGCCACCCACGAGCCGGTGATGCTGGCGGTGCGGGTGCCGCCGTCGGCCTGCAGCACGTCGCAGTCGATATTTATTTGTCGCTCGCCCATGGCCGGCAGATCGACCACGGCCCGCAGCGACCGGCCGATCAGGCGCTGGATCTCCTGGGTGCGCCCCGATTGCTTGCCGCGGGCGGCCTCACGGTCCGTGCGGGTATGGGTCGAGCGCGGCAGCATGCCGTATTCGGCGGTGACCCAGCCGCGGCCGGTATTACGCATCCAGGGCGGCACTCTTTCATCGACCGAGGCGGTGCACAGCACGTGGGTATCGCCGAACTTGACCAGGCAGGAGCCTTCGGCATGGCGGGCAAAGCCCGGCTCCAGGGATACGGGTCGAAGCTGGTCGGCGGCGCGGCCGGAAGGGCGCATTCATCTCTCCTGATGGGGGCGGTCGGTGTAGCGCCGGGGGCTGGCTAAATCCAGTCGCCCGGTTCGCCTGCGTTGACCGGACCCCGCGTACTACCTACATTTTTTCCATGGCCATTCATCGTATCGGCACCCCCGGGGCCGTCCTCACGGACGCCGCCCCTGGGCAGCGGCAGGCCGCCACGGTCGCCGAGCTGAATGAGCGCGCCCGCGAGGTCTTGCGCCACGTCGTCGAAAGCTATGTCGAGACCGGCGAGCCGGTCGGCTCGCGCGCGCTCACCCGCAAGCTCACCGAGGCGCTGTCGCCCGCCACCATCCGCAACATCATGGCCGACCTGCAGGATCTCGGCCTGCTCTATGCACCGCATACCTCGGCCGGCCGCCTGCCGACCGATGCCGGGCTGAAACTCTTCGTCAACGGCCTGCTCGAGGTCGGCAACCTCTCCGAGGAGGAGCGCGAGAGCATCGAGGTGCGTTGTGCCGCGGTCGGCCGCAGCGTCACCGAGGCGCTGGAGCAGGCAACTTCGCTGCTGTCCGGCCTGTCGCGCTGCGCCAGCCTGGTGATGGCGCCCAAGACCGAGCAGCCGCTGAAGCACATCGAGTTCGTCAATCTCGGGCCCGGCCGGGCGCTGGTCGTGACCGTGACTCAGTCGGGTCACGTCGAGAACCGCCTGATCGACGTGCCGCTCGGCCTGCCGGCCTCGGCGCTTGTCGAGGCGACCAACTACCTCAATGCGCGCCTGATCGGCCGCACCATCGAGGAGGCGCGCCGCCTCATCCTCGAGGATCTCAAGCTGAAGCGCGCCGAGTTGAACGATCTCACGGCGCGGGTGATCGAATCGGGCCTGGCGACCTGGGCCGGCGAGCCGGGCAGCGCGCTGATCGTGCGTGGCCAGGCACGGCTGTTGGAAGACATCACGGCGATCGCCGACCTCGATCGCGTGCGCGGGTTGTTCGACGCGCTGGAGCGCGGTGAGAGTTTCGTGCGCCTGCTCGAGTTGGCCAATACCGGTGCCGGCGTGCAGATCTTCATCGGCGCCGAGAATCCGCTGTTCGCCAACACCGGCTGCTCGATGGTGGTGGCGCCGTTCCGCGATTCGCAGGAGCGCATCCTGGGCGCCATCGGCGTGATCGGCCCGACGCGACTCAACTACGCCCGCATCATCCCGCTGGTCGATTACACCGCGCGAACGATCGGGCGGGTGGTGGGTTAGGCATCAGGCGGACCGCGGGCCTCCAGGCCCGCCTCATTGTCTTTTCTGCACCGTGCGGGACAGCGGCCGCGGACGGCCGCGACTCACGCCTCAGAAGGCGCTGCCGCCCGCCGGCGCGTCAGAACGCGCTTACCAATCCTTCTCGTCGAAATCCTCGAGCAGCTTCAGGTCCTGTTCGTCACCGGTTGGTGGCGTGTTCTCGACGGCCGTGGTCGACAGCACGTTGAGACGCGTCTCGGATCCGATCAGCGTCACCAGTTCCAGGAGATCGTCGCGGGCGAAGGCCACGCAGCCCTTGGTCGCCGCGTAATCCGGGCGCGCGATGTGGAGGAAGATGGCGCTGCCCCATTCGCCCTCGGGCGGGTCGTCGTTGTAGCCCACCACGACGACGAGGTCGTAGAGCCCGTCGTCGCGCCACATCTTCTCGTGGCTCCATTCGTTGGGGACATGGACCAGGCGGTTGTAGGTCGACGCGCGCGGGTCGTCGCACCAGCCATCGTGCTCGTTGATCGGCCGGACCGGCAGGCGGACCTTGGGCAGGACCAGCCGGTCGTTGCGGAAATAGATGCGGCGCAAGGGGAAGCTGCCGGCCGGCGTGGCGGCGTCGCCCTCGACCTTGTCCTCGCGCACGCCGCCTGCACCCACCGTGCAACGCCAGCGCCGGTCCCCCAGCGTCGCCCAGCCCAGCGAGGTGTCGGCCGAATCGGCCTGAACGATCAAAACGTCTTGCTCGGACATTGCCTGAAACTCCAGTGCCCTTCATAAAGACTCGCTCTCGAGGGAGAAAGCGATGGCTTATGTCGTAACGCCGCCGGCCACCGTCGGCGTGCCGGTCCATGGAACCGGCGATCTTTTCCCGGTGCGCCGCATCTTCTGCGTCGGCCGCAACTATGCCGCCCATGCCCGCGAGATGGGGCACGATCCTGACCGCGAGCCGCCCTTCTTCTTCACCAAGCCGGCCGATGCCATCGTCGTCTGCGCTGACCCCAAGAACCCGGCCAAGGTCGCCTACCCCTCATCCACCAAGAACCTGCACCACGAGATGGAGCTGGTGGTGGCTATGAAGTCGGGCGGCACCAATATCCCGGTCGACAAGGCGCTCGACCATGTCTTCGGCTACGGCGTCGGCCTCGATATGACCCGCCGCGACCTGCAGAACCAAGCCAAGGACATGGGCCGGCCGTGGGACATGGGCAAGGGCTTCGACCAGTCCGCGCCGATCGGCGAGATCTATCCCGCTTCGAAGATCGGCCATCCGGCGAAGGGCACCATCCAGCTCGACGTCAACGGCAAGACCCGCCAGAAGTCCGATCTCAACGCGCTGATCTGGAGCGTGCCGGAGACGATCTCTTATCTCTCGGGCCTGGTGGCGCTGGCCGCCGGCGACCTGATCTACACCGGCACGCCCGACGGCGTCGCCGCCGTGGTCAAGGGCGACACGCTGGCCGGCTTTGTCGACGGCTGCGGCACGGTGACCTGCACCCTCGTCTAGCGCGTCTGACGCGCTAGACGAGCGGGCGGCAGCGCCTTCTGAGGCGCGAGTCGCGGCCGTCCGCGGCCGCTGTCCCGCACGGCGCAGAAAAGACAAGAACGGCTCAAAGCTGCTGCGCTCTAAAAGTATCGCACTTCCGGGGATCGCCGCTGTCCAGCCCGATGCGGAACCAGCGCGTGCGCTGCGCACTGCTGCCATGGGTGAAGCTGTCGGGCACGACTCGGCCCTGCGCCTGCTTTTGCAGCCGGTCGTCGCCGATCGCCGACGCGGCCGCCAGCGCTTGATCGACGTCCTTGTCGTCGATCAGCTTGCCGCCGCTCTTCCGGTCGGCGCGATTGGCCCAGACGCCGGCGAAGCAGTCGGCCTGCAGCTCGACGCGCACCGAGAGCGCGTTGGCGTCGCGCTTGCTCATGCTCTGGCGCATTTGGTCGACCTTGCCGGTGATGCCCAGCTGGTTCTGTACGTGGTGGCCGACCTCGTGGGCGATTACGTAGGCCTGCGGAAACTGGCCGGGGGCGTGGAAGCGACTCGCCAGATCGTCGAAGAAACCCAGATCGAGATAGACGCGCTCATCGGCCGGACAATAGAACGGCCCCATCGCCGCTTGGCCGGTGCCGCATGCCGTGCGCGTGGCGTCGCGATAGAGCACCAGCTTGGGATCGACATATTGCCGGCCCATGTCGCGGAAGAGGGACGTCCAGACGTCCTCGGTGCTCTTCAGCACGCGCGATACGAACTGGGTTTCGGCATCGGCGGCCGGCGCGCGCGCCGACCGGCCGGTCTGGCTGGCGGGGGCCGTGTAGCTCGCCGTGTCGCCGCCGGCCAGGCCGCTCAACAGCGCCATCGGATCAGCGCCGAATATCAAGGCAATCACGATAAAGGCCACCAACCCGATGCCGCCCTTGAACAGGCCGCCACCGCCGCCGCCGATGGGGAGCGGGATGCCGCCGCCGCCGAATCCGCCGCCGCCAAATCCGCCTTCGCCGCGGCGATCCTCGATATTGCTGCTCTCGTCGCCGTCCATCTGCATCGCAGCTCTCCCAGATCGAGATCGTCCCGAGATCGTCTATAGTGCCGGGCAATGAGTCTCACCATTGCCACCTGGAACATCAATTCGGTCCGCCTCAGGATCGATAACGTCGAACGCTACCTGAGGATGCGAAAACCAGACGTCTTGTGCCTGCAGGAGACCAAGTGCCCGGACGAGCATTTCCCGCACATGGCGTTCGAGGCCCTGGGTTACAAGCACCGGCTGGTCCAGGGCATGAAGTCCTACAATGGCGTGGCGATCGTTTCCAAGGTGCCGTTCAAGGCCACCAAGGTTCATCATCGCTGCGGCAAGGAGGATTGCCGGCACATCGAGGCCGCCCTCGACATCGGCGGCGATCCGGTCCTTTTGGACAACCTCTACATTCCGGCCGGCGGCGACATTCCCGATCCCGACCAGAACGACAAGTTTGCGCACAAGCTCGATTTCTACCGCGAGATGGCGCAGTGGTTCGCCGACCGCAAGCCCGGTCCGCGCGTCCGCAAGGGCTTGCGTCGCATCGCCGTCGGCGATCTCAACGTGGCGCCGCTCGAGCATGACGTCTGGAGCCACAAGCAACTGCTCAAGATCGTCTCCCACACGCCCGTCGAGGTCGACTTGTTCGGCCGCCTGCAGGCCTCGCTCGACTGGATCGACGTGCCGCGCCGCTTCGTGCCTTCGGACGAGAAGCTCTATTCGTGGTGGAGCTACCGCAACAACGACTGGCGCGCCTCCAATCGCGGTCGGCGGCTCGACCATATCCTCGCCACGCCGGCCCTGTCGGGCGTCCTCAAGGGCCACCGCATAGACGCCGATCTGCGCGACTGGGAAAAAGCATCGGACCACGTGCCGGTGCTGGCGACGTTCGAGGTCTGAGGAGAGGTCATGTCATCAATCATCGGAATTCTCGTCATCGGCCTGATCGTCGGCCTGCTTGCGCGCTTCATCACGCCCGGCCCCAACCCGCGCGGCATCGTCGTCACCATCGTGATCGGCATCGTCGGCGCGGTGATCGCCACCTACGGCGGCCAGGCGCTCGGTCTCTACGGGCCCGGCGAGACGGCGAGCTTCATCGGCTCGGTGCTGGGCGCCGTGGTGTTTCTGGTCCTGCTACGGCTTCTCAGCCGCTGAGCTCTGCTCTTCGAGCGACCCGATACAGAAAATACCGCCCGGCCGGCACGCCGGGCGGCTCGGGCAGGCGGTGCCAGCGCGCCACGTCGAGCGGCTGGTTGGCGAGCACGTAGCCGCCTGGCGCGGCGAGCGCGTCGAGCGCCGGGCCCAGCCATTTGCCCATCGCCATGTTGGCCTGATGATCGCCGGTGCCGAGATCGGTGTGGATCAGCGCTGCGCTGGCGCCGAGCTGGCGGGCTGCCCGCGGAATCGCGTCGCGCGCCTCGCCCAGGAACAGCCGGTCATCGGGCGGGATGCAATGCGGATGGGCCGCCACCTGGCGTTCGAACACGTAGATCTCGCGGCCGGGAAAGAGATCGCGCAGATGATCGTAGGTGCGTCCGTTGCCCAAGCCAACTTCGAGGATGGGCCCGGGCAAGGCGTGGACGGCGGGCTTCAGAAAGTTCAGGCAGTCGCGCTGCGCTTGCATGCGCGCGATGAAGCTGTCGAGCCGGCTCATGACGGATGATCAGGCCGCCTTGTTCGAGTTCGCCGCTTGCAGCTTCTGGTTGGTGTCCTCCAGGCGATGGGCCAACTCGCGCATGACCTCGACGGCCATTTGCGGGAACTCCGCGACCAGGCGGTAGAACATGTCCTTGGAGATCTTGAGCGTGCTGAGCGGATCGCGCGCCTTGATGGTGGCGGTGCGCGGCACGTCGCACAGGATGGCAATTTCACCGAAGAAGCTGTTTTTCTTCATCTCGGCCACGGCGATCTGGCCGCCCTCCATGTCGATGAGCACGTCCGCCGTGCCCCCCAGGATGACGTACATCGTGTCGCCCGGATCGCCCTGGTGGCAGACCTCCTGGCCGGCGGCGAAGTTCATGCGCTCGCTGGTGAAGGCCAGGAGTTTGAGCTTGGCCGGCTCGACCTTGGAAAAGATCGGCACGCCCTTGAGAAGTTCGACTTCCTCGTTGAGGTTCATCGTAGCCTCCTGAAATTGCTCAAGCCGACGCCATCAATTCGGCGTACAGCCCACCGCGCGCCGCCAGGTCGGCCGGCGCGCCCTGAGCAGCGATCCTGCCGCCCTGCATAACAACGATCTGTTCGAACGGTTCGGCCTGCCCCGGCCGGTTGGCGATCCAGACCACGCCTCGTCCTTCGCTCTTCGCCGCGCGCAGGATGTTGTCGCGGATGCGATCCTGCGTGCGGCCGTCGAACGAAGCGACCGCCTCGTTCACGATCAGGAGCTGGGGGCGCTTGATGAGGGCGCGTGCGATGCCGAGCTTCTGGCGCTGGGTGGCCGGCAGGCGCTTGCCGGCGACGCCGACATTGTACTCCAGTCCCACCTCGATTACCGCATCGCGCAGCTTGAGCTCGTCCAGCACCTCGGAGATCAGGGTGCCGATGCGCTGCTCCGCCTGGGCCTGGCCGTAAACGAGACGGCCGAACAGGATGTTGTCCTGCAGGGTGGCGGCGCTATTGTACCGCCCGAAGTCGTAGAATTCGACGGCGCGGCGCAGTCCGGGCGGCAGCCCGGTGGCGAAGGCGCGCCGTGCCGCCAGCAGGCGCTCTTCCATCGCTGCATCGATCAGGCCGAGGCGGTGCCGGGCCTCGATGTAACGGAAGGGCAAGGTCATCAGGCGCGGCCTGTCGGCGTCGGGCACGGCTTCGATGCCCTTGCCGCCCAGGCGTTGCAGCAGCAGGCGAACGTTGGGCAGCTCATCGGCGGAGATGAAGCTGTATTGCTCGAACAGCGGGTTGTCGGGCGACAGGCCCGAGAACAGCTCGACCATGGTCTCGGCGATGGTGAGTCCCATGCGCTGCAGCTCGAGATCGAGGCCGGTCGAATTCAGGATCGATCGCACGTAAGGGTCGGCCGCGATATTGTCGCCGTCGAACGGCTTGCCGACCGCCGTGCCGAACAGCAGGTTCTCGGCCACCGAGAGGTTGCGATTGTAGTGGTCGGCGCTGAACGTCTCGACCAGGCCGGCATAGCTTTTGTCCTGCAGGCGGCCATGCAGCACATGGCGCGCCTTCAGGATCTTCTCGGCGAGGTCGGGCCGGAGTGCTGCATCGACCGTGCCGCGTAAGCCCAGCGAATAGATGTCCTCGTCGAGCTCGACCTGCTTCAGCGCATCGACCATGCGCGGCAGCAAATCGGCCGGGCCGGTGGCGCCGGCCAGCTCGTAGTCGATCCAGTCGGCATTGGGATCGAGCGGCGGATTGCCGGCACGCTCGGCTTCCGTCCAGAACGCTTCGCGCAACGCCTTGGTGGCGTCATCGTACGGAGCCGGCGCCACCGGCCGGATCTTCAGGCCGAACAACAGATTGTCGCGCACCGACAGCGGGAAGAGATAGGTCTCCTGGCCGACATAGGACGTCCGCGCGCCCAGGATGTACTCGGGGAGCTGGAAGAAGTCCTTGCCGTCGAGCTTGATCGAGCCGCCGCTCGGCAACGTCAGCCGCGCCAGCACCTGACCCAGCACCTCCTTGCCCGAGCTCGAGCCGCCGATCACGGCGAGCTTGCCGGCGGTCGGCAGGATGAGCGACACGCTGTCGAGCTGCTTCACCCGACCATCCTCGGATACCGTCACGCCGGCCAGCGCCAGCTCGGCACCGAGCGGCGGCGGCGGGCCGTCGGGGATCGCCTGCAGCTCCTCCGGCATCATGCCCTCGGGCTGGAACTGGTCAATCACCTGCTCGTACTTGATCTGGACGTCCTGGCGCTGCTGGTCCCAGTCGATCAGCTCCTTGATCGGCGAGGGCAGGTCCTTGTAGGCGAGCAGCACGCCGACCACGGCGCCGACATCCATCTGGCCGGTAATGGCGAAGTAGCCGCCGACCAGGTAGATCGCGAACGGCGTCGCCTGCGACAAGATGTTGTTCCAGAACTTGGCAACGAACTTCTTCTGGTAGAGATCGAAGCGGATCTTGTAGATGCGGCCGAGCCGCTCGGAGATGTCGGCGCGCTCGTAGTTGGCGGCGCCATGGATGTGGATCTCGTTCACGCCGTCGGCCGTCTCGGCGATGCGGCCGGCGAGCTGCCGGGCCGAGATCTGGCGCAGGCGTCCCAGCACCAGCACCGGTTTGCGCAGCCGCGGGATGATCGCCATCTGGACCGCCAGCAGCGCCACGACGATGATTCCGAGCAGCCAGTTCTGCATCATGATGAAGATGACGGCCGTCAGCGCCTGGCCGCCCAGGAACATCGGCTGCACGAAGGCGTCGCCGATGAAGCCGCCGAGCGGCTCGACCTCGTCCTTGATCATGGTGGCGAGCTCGGCCTGCTTGACCTTGCGGAAGTGGGCCGGCGGGAAACGCAGGATGCGGTCGTAGAGCTCGTAGCGCAGGCGGCGCAGCATGCGCTCGCCCATGCGGCCCTTCTGGGTGTTGATGCTCTTCTTGAACTGGCCGTTGATGATCACGGCGCCCAGGAAGACGAAGCTCATGACGATCAGGTAGGTGAGCTGGTCGACCTGGAAG